>CAZOBD010000036.1:19015-27378 GCA_964577665.1 uncultured Hyphomicrobiales bacterium | reverse complement strand
GTCATTCCGGCTGGAGCGAAGCGGAATGCCGGAATCTCACGTATTAAGATCCCTCTAACCCCCTTATAAATAAGGGGGAATAAAAAGACTTACTCCCTCCCTTGCCTGTAAGGGAGGGCCGGGGAGGGATCAAAAACAAACAGATGAAACTTATATGACCCAAGAACAAATAAAAGATGAAATAAGCCTCAGGCAGAGAATAATCAGCAAAGCAAGGTATATCATTTCAAAAAAAGGGTTCAGCGGTCTGAAGATCGATGATCTCGCAAGAGAACTCGGCATTAGCAAGCGGACGCTTTATGAAAATTTCTCCTCAAAAAAAGAGCTTTTCAATACAGTCATAAATGACGTACTCAGCCTTCACAGGAAGAATATTCAGGAAGTTATTGACAGACTTGAAGATGAAGACAACTCGGATTTTATGTCCGATATGTCTAAACTAATTGTTATTCACTCCCGGCTTGCAAAAACTATTACAAAAGAATTTCTGCATGATGCCGAAAGATATGTTCCCGAAATATTTGAAAAACTCAAAAGATACAGATATGAAAAAATGCAGGAAAACTTTTACAGGATTTCGTCAATAGGCAGAAAAAAAGGTTTCTTTAAGGATTATAACGACAAACTTGTATTTTTTTTGAATCTTGCATTGCTTGATTACGTATTATCGCCAGAAATTTTATCAGAACTGCCATTAAGTTTGGAAGAAACTTTGGATACAGTGAATGAAATAATGATGACAGGGCTTTTGTCCGACAAGGGAAGAGAAGAATATCACAGAAACATTTTACAATTGACTGAATCTTAACATTTGTTTTTTATTATTGCATTTTGAATTGATTACAAAAGAAAATTATAAATAAAAAATTAACAGGTCTAATGATGATAATAAAAACTTTCGGAAAATTTAAAAACCTTATCATTATGCTGCCATTAGGGGCATTTTTGTTTACTGCTGTGTTGCAGGCTCAAAAGAGCTATACTCTCGAGGAAGCTATTGAAGAAGCATTAAGGAACAATCATCAGGCTAAGATGGCGCTTAGTAGTATCGACTCGGCAGAAGCAGTTGTCGATGAAGCATACGGTTATGCCTATCCTTCCGTAGATTTGAGCGGTACATACTACCGCTACATTAAAAAATCAAAGATGCCTTTCCCCGATTTTGAGGCTATGCTTACAAATGCAACATACCAAATCTTTGCTGCTGAGGGTGTGGAAACATCGCAGGGTACTTTCGATGAAGAAATGCTGAAGCAAAGGCTTATGCCGGTGGGCTATACACTTCAGTCCTTCTTTCTCAGCAATAATTTTGAAACGAAAGTGGAAGTATCACAGATTCTCTTCAATTCAGCCGTATTCCGCGGAATCAGTGTATCCGGCGAATTTCTGGAGGTAACGCAGACAATGCTGAAAAGCACAGTTGCAGACATTGTTCGCGACGTGAAAATGGCTTTTTACGGTGTTATCCTTGCTAAAGAGTATCTTGAAATTTCGGAAGCCGCACTCGCAAATTTTGAAAAAAACTATGAAAACGTAAAATCTTTGCACAATGGCGGCTTAGTTTCGGAATATGACCTTTTGCAGGCGGAAGTTAGCCTTGAAAATTTCCGTCCTCAAGTTATTACTGCAAGGAATTCGCTTAAAAATGCCAGGGACGGATTGAAACTTCTTCTCGGTAAAAATCCAGATGATGAAATTGATGTCAGCGGAGATTTGCAGTATAGTGACGACAGCATATCTGCTCTTCAGGACTTAGTTAAACAAGCGTATAAATCAAACTATCAATTGCAGACTCTCCAAAAGAAAAGACAAGTAGATGAAGCGCTGATAGACCTGCACCGCTCAGAGTACTGGCCCATGATATCGGCTTTCGGCAATTACTCCTATGCCGGCTCTTCTGATGACTGGAACTTTCAGACATATCAGTCCAGTATGGTCGGCGTAAATCTACAGATAAATCTTTTCAAGGGAAACCGCACTAATAAAAAAATTGAACAGGCACAAATAGGCGTCCAGCAGACTGATGAGCAGATAGCACAATTGAAGCATTACCTAGCATCCCAAATCAGGACGAAGATTCTGGAACTTGAGAAAGTTAAAACAGTTTTGGCGGCTCAGGAGCGAAACGTTAGCCTTGCTCAAAGGGCGCTGGAAATTGCTGAACGGCGCTATAAAGAAGGCGAAGGTACCCAGCTCGAAATATTCAATTCTGAAATTGAACTGCGGCAGGCTCGAACGAACCGTCTGAAGTCGGTCTATGAGTATCTTTCCGCAAAATTTGAACTTGATAATCTTTTAGGAAACGTAGATTCTAAATACTTGAACTTTTACGAAAATTAATTTTATCTAAATAAATATCAGGAGCTAAATTTTATGAAAACAGGTTTATTGGGAAAATTCTGCCTGACAATATTCGTTGCTTCTTTTGTCTTGTTTTTTTTGGCGGGATGCGGTGAAGAGGAAAAGCGGGTAGAAGCAAAAAGTATGGATGAAATCAGAAAAGAGGAAGGCGTTCCGGTTATAGTAGAGGAAATTGAATTAAAGCCTTTTGAAAGTTACATCACTCTTTATGCGGACCTCCAAGGCATAAGGCAATCTACAAAAAGCTCGCTGGTCGGCGATAAAATTTTAAAAATAAATGCCGGCATTGGCGAATTTGTAAAAAAAGGCGACATAATTGTTGAATTTCCGACTGATAATCCCGCTATCCAATACGAACAGGCAAAAGCTGCTTATGAAAATGCCAAGAAAAATTTCGAACGTATGAAAGGACTTCTTGAAGCAGGAGACATCTCTCAGGCGCAGTATGACGGGGCTGAGACTCAGTATATAGTTAATAAAAGAAATTTCTTCAGCGTGAAACAGATGGTGGAAGTAGAATCACCCATCGACGGCATAATTACTGAAATGATTTTCAACGAAGGCGATGCCTGCGGAGTAGGTAAACCACTTTTTACGGTTGCTCAGTTGAGCAGCGTTGTTGCCACGGTATGGGCAACAGAAGATGAAGTAAGAGACATAAAACGGGGTATGCCTGCAAAAATTACTACAAGTGAAAAAAGCTATCAGGGCAGAGTAAGGGAGGTCGGTATTGCAATGGATCTGAAGAGAAGGGCATTTAAAGTGGAAATTCTTATTCCAAATCCCGACAGAACATTGAAACCCGGCGTTACTACTCAGATCGATATTAAAGTTTACGAAAATCCCGAAGCAGTAGTTATCCCGGAGAATCTTATCCAAAGAAGGAACGGAAACAGATACGTGTTTTTAGAGGAAAACGGAAAAGCTGTGGAAAGACCGGTAGTGCAGGGAAAACGTTACGGCGTAAACACGGAAATTATCGAAGGGCTTGAAAAAGGCGATAGACTAATTGCCGAAGGAACATCTTTGCTGGAAAAAGGAAGGAAAGTTAAAATCGTAAACAAAGGGAAATAAGTATGTTTTTAGCTAAATTGTCAATTAACAGACCCGTAATGGCTACCGTTATGGTGCTGGTTCTGCTTATTTTCGGGGTATTGGGGTACGTTACTCTCAATCTGAACCAGACACCGGAAATCGAAATACCATACATTTCAATCCAAACAATATATCCCGGTGCAGGACCAAAAGAAATTGAAACTCAGGTCTCCGAAAAAGTGGAGGATGCCGTGGCTATGGTAAGCGGTATTAAAAATCTCACTTCTTACTCCGTAGATGGAGCATCTATTCTTGTCATCGAGTTTAATTTGGGAAAAGATGTCGATGTCGCTTATCAGGAAGTAACGGCAAAAGTAGATGAAATTTTGAATGAGCTGCCGGATGACGCTGAACTGCCCATAGTTCAAAAAATTGATATGCAGGCATTTCCCATTATTGATCTGGTGCTCAGCGGGCAGGGACTAAGCTCCCGAGACCTATATGAACTTGCCGATAAGCGGCTTAAAGACCGCTTTTCGCAGATTCAGGGAGTCGCAAAAGTTGACCTTATAGGAGGCCAGAAAAGAGAGATACACATCATCTTTGATAAAAAGACTGTTTATCAGAATTCTCTTTCGCTGCCATACCTGCTTCAGGTATTTGCTGTTCAAAACTACGACTTGCCCGGAGGCTATTTTCAAACCGGGAATCAGGAATATACCGTAAGGCTGAAAGGAACTTTCGACGACCTTGAAAAAATACGCAATACAGAAATTCAGACTCCTTTCGGGAGAAAAAAGATTTCCCAGCTTGCCAGAGTTGTCGATACCGGAAAAAAAATCAGGGAAAAGGCTTTCTATTTCAACAACGAAACTAAGGAAAAATTTGAAAATGTGGTAAGGGTTTCCATCGTTAAAAGTACTGAAGGCAATGAAGTGGTCGTTGCCGATAAAGTCTATGAAGAACTGCCCGAAATCAGGAAATCTCTTCCCGGAGGAGCCCGCCTGAAAATTGTAAACGACAAATCCGTTTTTACGCGGAGTACTGTGGAAGACACTCTAAGTAATGTCCTTTTGGGTGTTTTGTTTACATCAATAGTTCTATTGATCTTTCTGCACGATATTCGCTCTACCATTATCGTAGCGCTTTCTATGCCGACATCTATTATTGCCACATTCATATTTTTCCAGATGTTCGATATGTCTCTAAACATGATGTCGCTTATGGGGCTTTCGGTCTCGGTGGGTGTGCTTGTGTCTAATTCGGTAGTTGTTCTTGAAAACATCTTCCGGCACAAGCAGCTCGGGAAAATGAAGAAAGAAGCCGCATATAAGGGTACCGCCGAAGTTACCGTTGCCGTAATTAGCGCTACATTGACTAACGTCGTTGTGTTTATTCCTTTGGCAAACATACAGTCTATCGTAGGTGAGTTCTTAAGAGAGCTTGCTCTCGCAGCGGCTTTCTCAACCCTGCTTTCCTTGTTTATGTCTTTTACGCTCACCCCTATGCTTGCTTCGATAATACTGCCCAATCAGCTTAAAACAGGCGGAATAGGAAAAATCGTTGAAAGGTTCATCAAAGGAACAGAAAATATTTACAGATCCGTGCTTCGAGGTGCTTTATATAATAAATGGGTTTCTTTTATAATAGTCATAGGCAGTTTTGCTTTATTAATCCTAAGCGGTATGATATTCGGCTCACGCCTCGGCGCCGGTTTTCTTCCTGTGGTTGACGACGGAAAAATCAGAGTGGACGTTGAACTGCCGGAAGGCTATAATCTCGACGCAACGAAAGATGTTTTCGATGAAATAAGGGAAATTGTCCTAAGCCATGACGAAGTAATACACACAATAACGAAAATCGGAAAAACAGACGATATCAACATAGGTACAAACCTTGGTAGAATGGAAGTACACATGGTGGACGCAAACGAAAGAGACATTTACATTCTCGATTTTATTGCTCTTTTAATAAAAGAACTTTCAGATATACCCAATGCAAAAATAAAAGTTGACGTACTTGAAGGAATGGGAGGTCCCGAGGAGCCTGTTACCTTTTATCTTATGGGGCAAGACTTGGCTGAACTTGAAAGATTAAAGGAAAAGGTAATTGAAAAAATAAAAGACACTCCCGGCTTAGTTAATTTTGACAACAGCTCCCGTTCTGACAAACCTGAAATTACTCTTAAACCCAAAAGAGAAATGCTTGTCCAGACAGGTATTAGCGCACAAGACCTTGCATTCACTCTGAGAACAGCCGTAGAAGGCATAAAATCGAGCGTTTACCGTGAACTCGGTGAGGAGTATGACCTATTGCTTATGCTCGAAGAACAAGATGTAAACACCCCAGAAGAAATCGGCAATATTCCTGTTGTATCTCAAATGGGAGGAATATACAGAATGTCTGAACTCGCCGACATTGAATTTACTTCCGGATATACCAAAATTCTCCACAAAGAAAAATTCAAAGCTATTCAGTTCACAGGCAGCAATGCCGCAGACAAGCCGCTCGGAGATTTGATTCAGGATATTGATAAAAAGCTCAACGAACTCCGCTCAGAACTGCCGCCGGGATACAAAATAGAGTGGAGCGGCTCTTCGGAAATGCAGCAGGAAATGATGATAGACATGCTCTTTGCATTCGGGCTGGCTATTATCCTCACGTATTTACTTTTAGCGGCTATACTGGAACATTTCGGGCAGCCGGTTATTATTCTTTCCACGCTGCCTCTTGCTTTGATAGGCGTTTTTATCATTATGTTCTTTACCGGAACGGAATTTAACATTACATCGCTGATGGGTATTATCATGCTTATCGGAATTGTGGTTAACAACGCTATTCTGATACTCGATTATGCAAATCAGATGATACGCGAAGAAGGCATGAACCCGAAGGATGCTCTTTTGCAGGCAGGTCCCGTCAAGCTGAAGGCAATTTTAATGTCCACAACGGCTATTATTCTCGGAATGCTGCCTCTTGCATTGGGCATTGGCGATGCCGGAAAGGAAATGCGAGAGCCGCTCGGAATTGTTTCTATCGGAGGGCTTGTGGCATCTACTGTTCTGACTTTTGTCGTAGTGCCTGCGTTTTATTATCTGACTTCACGCTCCAAGAAGAAACAGAAGATAGAGGCTCCTATACAGTAAAAAAATAGTTTTTGTTTTTTTCTGCTTTTAAAGTAAATTATGCTTAATAAATGAAAAAATCGGAATAAAAGAATATCAAAATATATAAACGGAGAAAAAATGTCTGACATTAATTTTGAATTTGAAAATGACGAACTTCATTTTCGCGTAGAAGGCACTCTGGGGATTATGACCTTCAAGGAAAAAGCATTTGAGGGCTTGGCAAATCTGGAAACAGCAGGCAAAATCATTGATATTTTTGAGTGGTTAGAGCGCGATCCCGTAATTCGCGGCATTGTGATTTTTAATGAAAAGAACGCTTTTGCAGATGAATCCTACGAGAATTTTCTGAAAGAGTTGATAGGAGAGAGGAAGGATAAAGACATACGCCGGACACTGATAGGCGAAAAGAGGATAATCCGCGCCCGGCAGATTAATTCTCTGAATAATTTTATCCGCAAGATAATCAATTTCAGAAAGCTGATTATTTCCTGCCTGCAGGGAAGAGTAGTTACGCCTTACTTTGGCGCCTGTCTTGCCTCGGATTTTCGCTTTGCTTCGGATTCTTTGGTATTTTCTCTGGCTCATGCCAAATACGGAGTTCATCCCATCGGGGCGCTTCCTTTTTTCTTAGGCAGGTATTTAAATGAATCAAAGGCGATGAAAATTCTTGTCAAATGCGGTGAAATAAAGAAGAACGAAGCTTTGAATCTGGGCTTGGTCGATCAGATTTTCCCCGAAGAAGATTTTGCCCGGGCTTGTATAGAAGAAGCGCATAAGCTGATTGAAGTAAACCCGGAAGTACTTCGTCTCACTAAAAAACTGACTTATCATTTTCAGGATGATCTGGAAGATTACTTCAATCTGGAAGCAAAACTAATAGGGCTATAATCGTTTTGAAACATCCATGATTTGTGAAAACACACAAGGGGATGTTTATTTTAAAATTAAAATAATGAAACAGAAGGAAGAGATCCCTCAACCCCCATATAAATAAAGGGGCTGCTCCCTCCCTTACTTGTAAGGGAGGGCTGGAGTGGGATCGAAAATATTCAGATGAAAAAAACAGCTCTGCCGACATACGAATTTGAGCAAAGAATCTGGCTTGATGGCAAACTGCCGGCAGGCGTTGACGAAGCCGGAAGGGGACCGCTTGCAGGACCGGTATTTGCTGCCGCTGTAATTTTTCACGGCAGTATAGTTAAAGACAGCAAATTCAAAAAGGCAGGCATAAACGATTCAAAGATACTTACAGCCGAGAAAAGAGATGAGTTGTTTGAACTGATTAAAGAAAAAGCCCTTGCATGGAGTTATGCTTCTGTGGATAATGAAACTATTGACCGGATAAACATTCTCCGAGCAGCCGTTACCGCAATGAATGATGCAGTAAATCAATTGAATCCGACGTCCGATTTTCTGCTGATAGACGGAAATTATTTCCCCGGCTTCGGCATACCTTTTAAAACTTTAGTTGGAGGCGACGGCAAAAGCGTTTCCATAGCCGCAGCGTCAATAATAGCCAAAACTTTGCGCGATCGGTGGATGATTGAAAATGCTCATAAACTTTATCCGAATTACGGTTTTGACAGCCATAAGGGATATGCCGTGAAAAAACATTTCGAAGCCATTAAAGAATATGGTACATGCCCCCTGCACAGAAAGACTTTCCTAAAAAAATTTGAACAGAGGAGCCTTTTTGAATAAATTTTCTCTGATATGTCATTCTGAACTTGTTTCAGAATGACAAGAAACGGTTTTCAAAAGTCAAAGGTCTATAGATGGACTCCACTTTAAAAGTGGAGTTCATCTGAAGCGATATTGACAAGAAACGGTTTTCAAAAG
>CAZOBD010000036.1:0-18915 GCA_964577665.1 uncultured Hyphomicrobiales bacterium | reverse complement strand
ATATTGACAAGAAACGGTTTTCAAAAGTCAAAGGTTTGAAAATGATGCTTATTCCTGCTTTTCATATTTACCGAACATTTTTATCAACGTTTCTTTTCGGAAATCAAAAACCCTGTTTAATTGCTTTTCGACCAGTAAACCTCTGAAAGGGAAGGACAATAAGCTCATCGGCAGCTTGTAATGGATAATGTCCTCCATTTCTACGCCGCCGGGTATTTCTGTAAAATGATGCTGATGATGCCATATCCTGTATGGTCCGGAGCGCTGTTCGTCTATGAAAAAATGCGGCTCGCGCACTTGTGTTATTTCTGTTACCCACTGCATTCTTATTCCAAGCACCGGGCGGACAGTGTATGTGATTATCATACCGGGATACATTTTTTCGGGGGGATGCCGCCCTGTGATAACAAAATCCATTTCCGGGGGAGTGATTTTGCCGAGATTTGCAGGTGACAAGAAAAACTCCCAGGCAGTATGTAAATCCACAGGTATTTTTTGGGTGCGCTCAAACCTGTAAACAGGCATATTATCTCCTTTGATTTGATATTACTCTTATCTGAACGTTTGGTGTCTGCCAGTTATCTGTTTTAAAATGGAGAAACCCATGCGAAAATCCCGATTTTTTAGAGAGTTTAGCTTTGATTATCATACTTTCGTTTGGCTTCAGTACTGTTCTTCCGATTTTATTAATGGTAATTTCTCCGGGTTTTGTCTCAAAATCATATAAAGTCATATTGTGCATAGTGTTGTTGGATATTTCAATATCTCCGAATGATATACTGTCATTTTCGGAAGATTTGATATACAAAAAAGCGGGTTTAATATTAAGATTTGATGTTATCTCCGACTTGACGGTCAAGTTAAAATGCGGCTCAGGCATGTTTGTGATGAAAAGAATATCTTTGTCGTACTGACCATTATCTTTTGTAATTCGAAGAGTGATTTCCAGTTTGGTTTTCCCGCCGGGCTCAATAGTATTGTTTTTTAAGGGGGATGTCATGCATCCGCATTTAGGCTTTACTTCATGGATTTTCAACGTATCGGTGCCGGTGTTGGAAAGAATTACGTTGAAAGTAATAATGTCAAGCTCGCCGGATAATGTCCCTAAATTGAAAATATTTCCGCCGTCAACTTCAAGCCTTGGCTGAGCATCAAGTATAGCAGCATTAAAAAACAAATGTATAACTGCCAAATACAGAAAATTCAAAATCATCGTTTTTTTTCGGGTCTTCATACTATTTCTTGTTTCTGTTAAAGAAAAGTGTTATTTTAACTAACTTTATTTCAATTAAACTTATGAACTGTTTTTTTATTGGAAATAATTTTTGGTAAAATAAAAAGTAATAATTATGTTTTCAACCCAATATTCAGAGATTCAGGAGCAGATACGCGACACTGCCCGTAAATTTGCCCGGGAAGAAATACTTCCCACAGTAATTGAAAGAGATAAAAATGCCGTTTATCCCAAAGAAATAATTCAGAAACTGGGAGAGTTAGGTTTTTTAGGTATTATGACATCACCCGATTGGAACGGGAGCGGATTGGATGCTGTTAGCTATGCAATAGCAGTTGAGGAGATTTCAAAAGTAGATGCCAGCCTCGGCATAATAATTTCAGTACAAAATTCACTCATAAACTGGATATTTGAAAAATATGCAAGCGATGAGCAAAAGGAGAAATATCTTAAGCCTCTTGCCGAAGGTACAAAAATAGGCGCTTTCTGCCTCAGCGAGCCTGAAGCCGGTTCCGATGCTACCCGCCAAAACACAACAGCCGATTTAAAAGACGGCAAATGGGTGCTTAACGGTATGAAAAACTGGATATCAAGCGGCAGAAATGCTGATATTTATATTGTGTTTGCCCAAACCAACAAAGAAATGGGGCACAAGGGCATAGGCTGCTTTATCGTTGAAAAAAGCACACCGGGTTTCGAACCGGCTGCGAAAGAAGATAAAATGGGTATGCGCTCAAGCGATACATGTTCGATTGCAATTTCCAACGTAGAATTACCTGAAGAAAATATAGTCGGTAAGCGGGGAGACGGTTTTAAAATCGCCATGAATGCTCTCAACGGCGGCAGGATAGGCATTGCTGCACAGGCAGTTGGGATAGCTGCCGGAGCCTATGAGCTTGCTGCAAAATATTCTAATGAGAGAAAGGCTTTCGGAAAAATTATTTCCCGGCATCAGATGATACAGGAAAAGCTTGCTTGGATGAGCACAAAAATTAATGCGGCAAGACTGCTCGTTCACCGTGCGGCGGTTATGAAAGATAATAAAATTAACTATATAAAGGCTTCGGCGGAAGCAAAACTTTTTGCAGCAGCCACTGCAAACGAAGTAACGCGAGAAGCCGTACAGATACACGGCGGATACGGCTATGTGCGTGAGTATCATGTGGAAAGAATGATGCGCGATGCCAAAGTAACAGAAATATATGAAGGCACATCAGAGATACAGTGTATTGTTATTAGCAGGGAAATACAGAAAGAATTTGAAGAATAGTGATTTTTATTAATTTTTATTTAATCGAAACATAAATTTTCATTCTCCGTATATTCCTTTAGAAAACAAAGCAAGGATTCAGATTAGGAGAAAGGGGAGAATATGGGACTGAAAACAGCAATAGCCGCGGGAGCAGTAATACTTTTGATTGCAGCAGCAATGCCGGCGCTTTCAATCTTTGGCTGCGAAGAAGGATCGGGAAACATCATTGAAAAAGATTTTGAAGTTAATAATTTTGATGCAGTAGTTATAGAAGGTAACGGTTTACTGTACATTTCTCAGGATGATAAACACTCAGTCAGAGTAGAAACCGACGACAATATCATGCCCCTTATTAGTGTGAAAAAAAGAGATGGAATATTGTTTTTAAGCACGAAAGAAAATGTATGCACTAAACACCTGAAATTTTTTGTAAGCTCAAAAAATATTGCCAAGCTCGGCATAGGAGGCTCAGGTGATATTATCGGAGTCAGCCCCATAAAAGGGAAGTCTTTGAAGATGCGTATAGAAGGCTCCGGCGACATCAAGCTGAAAGATATTGAAGTTGACTTTTTAAGCGCCGCCATCAGCGGATCAGGCGATATTAGACTTGACGGAAAAACTGACCAATACAAAATAAAAATCGAAGGCGCCGGCGATATTTATTCCTATGATTTGAAATCCAAATCTTGTGAGGTTTCAGTTTCAGGCTCCGGCGACGTTCAGATTAACGTAAGCGATAATCTAACCGTAAGCATAGCCGGCTCTGGTGATGTGCTTTACAAAGGCAGCCCGAAGAACGTTATAGAAAGCATAGCAGGTTCAGGAGATGTAAGAGCCTTAAAATAAATTTTAAAGAAAATCATTTTCAAAACTCCGCCTGAGGGTGGAGTTTTTTTTTAAATATATTGCTTTTTTAAAATAAAATTAATATTTTGTTGATTTGATTTTCAAAAAATAAAATTAAAAGTACATTCAATACATGTAATGCAATATCCATGATTTAGGAAAACATGTAAAGGGATGATTATTTTTGAAATAGTGTATTCACATCTCAGTAGATGGACTCCACTTTTAAAGTGGAGTCCATCTGAAAACCCCACACACCCCTTAATCATCTCTTGGGGAGTGGATGCACAATATGGAAGAAAAAGATGTCCAACATCTGGCAGATGTTGGACATCCGGAAGCAGAAATGAAAAAATAAACAGATGAAAATTGAAATTTTAAAAAGATGAAAAAAATACTTACTATATTTTTTATACTGCTCACTACTTCTTCTGCAGCGCAGAACAATGAGAAAATAATTATTTGGAATGAAGCCGGTCAAAGGGAAGTAATCAAAAAAGGGGAGAGGTACAATATTATATATGGAGATGCCAACCCTGAGAACACTCGTATCAGGTATATCATCTCCGATAATCCGGATGAGTATATACTCGAATTGGTAACTTTCAATGAGTCTGGCAGTAACGACAGCATTACTCAGGAAAATTTTAATGATGCTAAAAATGAACTTGAGCTTTTGAAGAATGAAAATCTGGAATTAAAAGAAAAGCTAAAAGAATCACAAGAAATTATCAAGCAGACCGAATCTTCAGAAAAATCAGATAAAGAAGAAGCATCCGATGAGAAAGATCAGACTGCACAGGATATAGGAGAGGAAAAACCTTCTGTTGAGCATTACTCCGAAGAAAAAATTACCGAAATGGAAGATGAAGTAAGAGGAATTGCGGAAGAAATAGACGATAATATCCGTGATATTGAACAAAATCAGAAAAATCTAAACGATATTAAAGATAGAATCTCCAAAGAATCCGATATCCGGGAACTTAATATTATTAAACAGGAACTTGATTCATTGATTTCTCGAAATAATATTCTCCTGAATAACAATAAAGACCTCCTTCTTAGAAAAAATGCTTTGGAAAAGGACATTGAAATACAAAAAATACTTGTCGAGAGTCAGAAGAGAGAAATTGAAAGCAGGGCAAGGGAAAGAAATTTGCTGATAGCCGCTGCAGTTATGATTCTTATTATTGCGGTTGTGTTGTATGTAAACATCCGAATAAAAATGAAACACAATGCAGTTTTGGATTTAAAAAACAGGGGTATTTATAATCCTGCTGAAATTTTGAGCGAACTGAACAAAGAAATACGGAAAGTCCTGCACCAGAGAGACGACCGAAAGAGCCAGCAGGACGGTATGGATATGCTGATAATCAGAATGAACGGTAACGAACTAACCTTTGCAGGCGCAAGAAGGCCGCTTTGGTACATGGAAAAGGAAGGATTTAAAGAAATAAAGGGGGACAGGAATTCAATCGGAGGAAGGCAGAAAAAGAAGGAAGTCGTCTTTACGAATCATAAACTGACTGTTCACCCTGGGATGACTTTTTATCTTACATCTGACGGTTTTGCAGATCAAAATAATCCCGAGAATGAAAATTACGGAACGAACCGCCTGAAAGATTATCTGATTAGAATTTCACAGCATGATTTAGAAAAACAGAGCAGGGATTTGGAAGAAGAACTCAAAAAATTTTCCGGCGGTGAAAAAAACCGTGATGATATAACTATATTCGGTATCAAAATATGATTGGAAATTTTAAAATGAAGAAGAATGAACTCTTCCGTTTATACCGCAGAGTGCAGGATATGAACATCCTATTGCTGTTCAAAGGAGCTTTGTCTCAGGAAATATTACTCGAAATAGGCGACCTTATTACCAGGCAGATGGAAAGGTTTCCCTCAGAGATTCAAAAATCATTTTCGGTATTTGTAGAGCTTGCTCAAAACATAATGAAATACTCTGACGAAAGAGAAATTCAGGGTGATGATGATGTTGGGGTGGGCATTATCGTTTTTACCGAAGACAACGACTCTTATAAAATATATTCCGGGAACCGAATAAAAGAAGGGGACAGAAAAACGATCGGTAAAAGACTTACGGAAATAAACAATGCAGATGACGATGAGCTGAAGGAGATTTACAAAGAAAGGCGCAAACTGCCTTTAGATGATAATGAACGCGGGCCGGGATTAGGTCTTATTGAAATAGCCCGCCGCTCTTCCGGCAGGATAGATTCAAGCATAAATAAAGCAGATAACGGAAAATACTTTCTGGAAATGATTGTTACTGTTAAAAAAGGAGAATAGATAATGGAAAATTTTTACTGCGAAATGACTAAAGACACTCCCGAAATAAATTTTAATGCTGAAAAGGGAGAGCTTTTTATTACGGGTGCATCGTATCCAGAAAATTCAATTGCTTTTTTCGAACCGGTCATAGACCTAATAAACGACTATTTTAAACAATACGATAAGAAACTGATTTTAAATGTAAAACTTTCTTATTTCAACACAAGTTCATCGAAAGCCCTTTTGGATATTTTCGATATCTTGGATGAAAAATATAATGAAGGCAGGGACATCGAAGTAAACTGGCACTACAGGGATGACTACGAAACTATTTTGGAAAACGGCGAAGAGTTTGCCGAGGATTTGTCTTTTCCGTTCAATCTTATTGAATATGGGAAAGAGGATTCAATAAAATTCAGGGACAGGGATGAGGAAGAAAAATAACAATATTCTGAAAAAGGAAGCCTCAGTGCTTGAAAGAGCAAAAAACGTAATTGAAGAAGGACAGATATCAGATGAAGTTTTTGAAAAAGAGTATGGCATTCTCTATAAAGAATACGCCAAGGTTTTCAGGCAGATGAAAAAGCTGATTTCTATAAGCGACAAAATTCAAAACCAGCTTCAGCAGGCGCGCAGTGAACTAAAAGCACAATACGACAAAATGGACAGGGAGCTTGCAAAGGCTGCACGGCATATTTTTTCGCTTCTTCCTTCTCCTATGAAAAACAATGAAATTGAAATATCATGGAAATTTGTGCCTTCCACCAGGCTGGCAGGAGATGTTTTCGGATACCACATGCTAAACAGCGATATGCTTGCTGTTTACATTATAGATGTATGCGGTCACGGAGTTGGTTCAGCGCTGCATTCAGTATCTGTCTTTAATGCAATCAGACATCATTCTCTGCCTGAAACCGATTTTTCTGATCCTGGCAGCGTTCTCTATTCTCTCAATAAGTATTATCAGATGGAAGACCACAACCATCTGTATTTCACGGCATGGTACTGCGTTTTAAATCTTAAGACAATGCAGTTCAATTACAGCGGAGGAGGGCATCCGCCTCTGATTTTTAATATGCCGGGTAAAGATAGTTTTTATATGAAATCACTAAATCCGATGATAGGAGCAATGCCGGATATTATTTTCAAAAGCGAAACGACAACCCTTGAGAAAAATACATCCGTTTATTTATATACAGACGGCGCTTATGAAATAAAGAAACCCGACGGCAAGATGATGAGATTTGAAGAAATGATGGATTTTTTGATTGGTAGAATGAGTGAAGAAAACAGTGAAATAGAAGAATTGTACGATTATGTTTTAAGTCTCTCCCGGGAGAAGAGTTTAAATGATGATTTTTCTATGGTGAAGGTGAGGGTGTGAGGGGGAGATTAATATCGTATAGCGTTAATACGGCAATAATACTAAATATTTACGCTAATAATATAGAAAAAAGAGACAATAAACTTATTTACTAAACAAAATTTTAATAATTTAATTTTAATAATTGTAGTAATTTATATTCTTTCTCAAGTAATTGATATAAATGTTCTTTTTGGGTATTTATATCAATATATTTGATTTTAGCTTTTCTAACATGAATTGGTTTCAAATTAAGGCCCGTCATTCTATTGATATCTTCTATTCCCCGTTCAAAACTTTCAGTAAAGAAAAAATATGATAAATTTCTAATCCTTTTAAGTGCTTCATCAATATCAAGATTTTCAGAAAGCATATAAAGTTGGTTATTTAAATGTTCTTTTGGAATTCTTTCTAAAAAATCTTCAAAACAAGACCCGAGCCATTTTCCTTCGGTTTTCATACATGGATGTGCTATATTGTTTTCTTTGTAAAACATCAGCATGTTATAATGTGAAATTAGTCTTTTAGCAGGATCTCTGAAACATGTAAAAGTAAATGTGTCTTTTGGCAGATTCAATTTGTGGAAAGGCAAATGTGAAAAGGCATAAAAATAATTACCTTTTTTTATGTAAGATTGTGTCCATCCAACATAGATTAGGTTTTCTGATTTTATTCTGTGGTCCTTCTTTTCAGATATTTTTTTATATAGTTCTTTATATGAATTACCTGAAAGCGCTAAAAACATTTTGTTGATTGATGTTCCTCCAGTTTTTCTTATATGCAGGTGATAAAGTCTCTTGAAACCGTAAAAATCATAATTTTTTGTATATTTTCTATATTCAATTCCTTCGATTTCTCTTTTGACTCTAAATGTAAAAATATCTAATAAATCAGATTTCATTCTTCATCCTTATTTATTTCTGTTTAGTGTATTTTTTATTAAGATATGAGCATGCTTTTTTAAAACGAACTTAATTAATTAGGCGTTAATAATTTTGTCATATAATGAATATAGTATTTTTCTTATTTTAAAAGGTAATATCTTCGCAATTATTCTCCCGAGTAAAGTAGCTTTTGCCCAGCTTACTTCCCAGTAATGAACGGCATAGGATTCCGGTTTGAAAAAGGAATAAATGTATTCTTTATCGATGATATGCCTTTTTTCACCGGGAAAGGGATAAAAAAAAGAGGAAGGCATTGCTATATTTGTAAAACTGCTTTCTTGAAATTTTTCGTAAAAGCATTTTGTTATGAAACCGGGGCCAGTTTTATCAAAATAGGTGTTCTGAGTTATGTATTTTGGGACTGAAACGTCTTTTATTGCCTTTTCAATAATGGGATGGGCAGGTGCGCTGCCCATTAAAGCACCGTTTAACCCGCATCCGGGAGTCATTATACCAATAAAAAAATCAAAATTTTTGTGGAAGAAGTCAAAAGGTTTAATGCATTCAAAATCTGTGTCGGCATAAATTCCTCCAAATTTGTTGAGAAGTTCGTATCTTAATATATCGACCTTAGGACCATAATTTTCTGTTTTATCGAACAATTCCTGATTCACAAGATTTAGGTCTTTTACATTATCATCTGTCCACAACATGTATTCCCATCCGGGATGTTTTTCTATCCAAGTTTTTTGCCATTGCTTATATTTCTCGGGAAACGGGCTTCCAAGCCACACCTGATGAATTATTTTCGGAATTTTATACTCAGTTGAATGTTCTTTCAGTCCCAGATAGTTCTTATTATAAAGCATTTCGGCTATTTTCCATCTATCGTTAGTATTAGTTTCAGCAATAGGATAGTGACCATATAAGGTAACTGAATCCTTAAAACTTACATTGTATATCTTATCCATTATTTTCCTTTATATTATATTTTTAAAAATCTGCTTAAAAAAGATTGGAGAAGACATCCATAGGCTATGTCTAAAACGTAAAAAAGTTGATAAATTGTAAATATTCTTTTCGAGAAATCTATCATTCTCCTTTAAAATGATTGTCTTTTTTGGATGATTTAGAGGAAATACCATTTCCATGGATTGTAAATCTTGATATTTGTTTAATTTTCTTGTATGAGTAGATTCAATGCCAAAGCCAACATTTTCTACCAAATTGCTAGCAGGATTGATACAGAATCCCTTGTACATCTGTATTGAACGAAGCCATTGCAAACCCCAAGCAGGTGCATTTTTAACAATATTAAAATCAAAATGATTCCATGCTCTTGCCCATGTTGCCCAGCCCCATATAAGGGCATAACTTGAAAAATAGTACGAATAATTAACTGTGTTTGGAAAAAAATTACTTCCGCTTATGTGCATTATTTTCTTATTATGTTTATAATATTCCAACAGTTCGTAGCAAAAGCGGAAAAAGCTCAAATCGGGAACGCAGTCGTCTTCCAAGATAATGCCTTTTTCCACATTTTCAAAAAACCAAGTGATAGCAGAAGACACTGCCGGACCGCAGCCCATGTTCTCGTCTCGGAAAAGAGTATTCACTTCGCAGTCCCAGTCAACATTGTGAACTATTTTTCTGGCTTCTGCACATTTTATTTCGTCTCGTTCATTACCGAGACGGGGTCCGTCTGCCGCAATGAAAAGCTGCTTTGGCTGCGCTTTCCGAATTTGTTCTAAGACCTGCCGCTGGTGGTCGGGGCGGTTGAAGATAAGTAAAAGTATTGGTACGGTATTTATCATGGAGAATCAAAATATTTTTCTGAAAAAAAAATAAAGATTTGCATTCGATTTTATAATTTAAGAAAAGCTTTGAATGGAAATCATGGATTATAAATAATTTCAATTTCTTTAGAAAAAAGTTCAGCAGCAACGTTAGAAAAGGAACTGTGATATGAACCATATATTTTTTTTGTATTAGCTAGTAAATACATATCCACTAAAGCATCTTGAATTCCTTTTTCAGAGTTCCTGGAAAGTATCTTTTTATATATAATAAGTTTGTCGTTAAATTTCCTTTTTATCAGATTTTCAATCTCAACAGAATCAGTAGCTAAAAAAAATCTGGTGTTTTTATTTTTTCCAATTTCTAAGTTCATTTTTTCAATAAAATTCTCTAAAGGACTATGTTTAATTGATAGTAAATTGTCATTTCTTCTTATATGCAGCCCAATAGTGTTATTATTAAAACTTTTTAGTTTTCTATTAATTATATTCTTAAGTTCATCAATTGGCTCCCAATTTTCATGGCTAATTTTTTCATTTGAAATACTGTAACAGGTTGAAATATAAGCATTACTTTTGCATAATAATTTTGAATAATTTTTCGATTTAGAAATTTCTAAGATTTCTTGACTTGAGATAACATGATGATAAATTAATCTTCGATTTAAATTTATAAGAAAACGAAAGATATTCATAAAAGAAAAGTTTTTTGGTGAAAAATTATTTGTATAAGGTAAAGTAGGATATAGTACATGTTGTTGAAATGCATTTGTTTGAATATAATCTTTTACTTTGAAATCTGAGTTAGGTTTAAATAGCTTTGAATAAGGACAAAAACAATCTGTTGTTATCTGCCAGAACACTCTACAATCCAAATTATTATCATTGCAAAAATAATATAATCCGTTGATTGCTCGCATTCTATTTGCTAATCCACCATAAGGCTTCAAATAAATCATTGATTTAAAGATAATATATAATACAAAACAAATAGAATATAAATATGGACTAATACTTTTCTAAAACTTCCTTGTAAACTTCAATTTCTTTTCTTATTTGGTTCTCAATTTGTAATTCTTTTACATCATCATGAATTTCTTTTCTTGATGGAAGATTTTTTGAGTATTCAATTGCTGCTTCAGCAAATCTTTTCTCGAATTCATGTCCTTCTTCTACTATTATTCCTCCATTGCCGACTGCTTCAGGAACACCTATGTTAGAACTACCTACTACCGGTACACCGCAAGCTCGGGCTTCTATAACAGCATTTGGAAATCCTTCATTTCTGCTTGGAAATAATAGAATATCCATTTTCTGATAGTAACTGACTATTTGATTAAAAGGCACAAGGCCTGCAAAATCAACATCCGAAGCTATGCCGAATTCTGAAAATTTCTCAACCATATAGTCTTTCATTTCTTTGAAGTTTTCTCCACCACCTACAATAATTAATTTAGCAGAAGGTATTTTTTTCTTGATATAATAAAAAATCTCAGGCAACTTTTCTGCTCGCTTTCTTTCTATTAATAAACCTACAAACCCAAAGTGAATTACTTTATTATTATTTTCGGTTAAATGAAATCTTGAAGGTAAAAAGCCATTGTAAATAACAAAATCTTTATCTGTAGAAAGACCAATTTTTTTTGCACTGTCTCTTAAAGCATTAGAAACATAAAATATTTTGTCGGCTATCTCTACTGCTTTTTTGTAATACCTGCGTTTTTCAGGGAAATTTGCAGCAGTAGTGTGCATATCGCTGCCGCGTATTGAAAGAACAGAGGGGATTTTAACCACCTTTTTAATATATACAAAGTCATCAGCAAACCAAAGAAAATGGTAATTCAACAAAGAATATTTAAAAAATTTGCAAATCAAAAGCAGAAGAAAGGGCATTAATACTCTGCTTATAAAGTTATAGTGAATTCTAAAGATTCTATAAGATTTATCCAAATATTGGAATTTTTCGAATGTAACAATAGGAAAAATAGAAACTAACAGAAACTTAATAATATCTGAAAACCTTATGCCATACCTTGCAAATCTTTCACGTAATTTTATGTTGTATAAGCTGAGCATATCAGCTTCAATGCCAAATTCTTGAAAGCTGATCATTCTTTTTCCGATAAAGGGGCAGGCATTAGGATTAAATTTACTAGGGAAACATTCAGAAACAAAAAGTATATTTTTCAATTTTTCTTTCATATAAGAATTTTATTAATTTTTTACAATACAATATCTTTTAACCAGTTTTTATTTTCCAAATACCAATCCACAGTCCTTTTCATACCTTCTTCAAATGATATCTGCGGCTTCCATTCAAGTATTTTTTCTGCTTTTCTTATGTCAGCCCAAGTTTCTTTCATATCTGTTCTCTGAAAAGGTTGATTATCAATAACAGATTTTTTATCAAGCAGTTTTTCCATCAAATTTATCATATAGTTAATTGAATACGGCTTATTTCCTCCGCCAAGATTAATTATTTCATATCCTAATGGTTTTAAAGCTTTTATGGTACCGTTGGCGATGTCGTCCAAATAGGTAAAATCTCTTGCCTGGCGGCCGTCACCGAATAGCTGAATTGGTTTGCCCTCATCTATCCATTTAATAAATCTGAACGGACTCATATCAGGTCTTCCTGCAGGACCAAATACTGTGAAATATCTTAACACGGAAATATCTAGATTATGTAATTTATGATATGTATAACAAAGACTTTCCGATGCTTTTTTTGAAGCTGCATAAGGTGATATAGGTTTGTTTACCTGCATATCTTCATAAAAAGGCATTTTTTCACCTGCATATACCGAAGATGAAGAAGCGCTTACTAGTTTTTCAACACCAAAATCTTTCATTAGCTCCAAAATATTGAGAAGTGCATTTACATTAGTAGTGAAATACACAAATGGATTTTCTAAGCTTGCTCTGACGCCGGCTCTTGCAGCTAAGTTAATAACGGCATCAATTTTATTTTCTGTGAATATCGTTTTAAGAACTGAATAATTTTCAATATCATTATCATAAAAAATAAAATTTTGATATTGCTTTAAAATATTAAGCCGGTATTTCTTTAGTCTTACATCATAATAATGATTTAGATTATCAATGCCGATTACTTTCGCTCCTTGTTTTAAAAGCAATTCGGATGTTTTCTGCCCGATAAAGCCTGCGCAGCCGGTGAGTATTAAGTTTTGCATAAGAATATGAATTCCTCAATGTATCATGAAATAAAAACGAAAAAAGATGATTATTTCATTTTTAAAATCTTTTTCACTGCAACAGCTGTCCTGTCGTAAAATATATCGAAACGAATATATAAATTCATAATATTTTTTATTTTATTATAATCAGTTTCAAAATCAGTTATTTTTGATTTTTCAAATTTTCTGTATTTCTTGGGAAGATTATTTGGATTATAAGCTTTAACTTCAGCTTTTTGTTGTTCCTTTTTTCCCAATAAGAATCCATCACGAAATACCTTAAACTCTTTAGTGGGTAGATATCTGATTCTAGGGCCGTTATCTGTTTTCAGTCCGCGAAAATATGCTTTTTCATAAATGTGATGCAAATACTGTCCAAACTCGTGACCGCATTGTGGAGCACCTCTATACTGATAAAATCCTCCAACTTTTTTATAAAGATGACTTTCCGGACGGATTTGATTTTTATCCAATGATTTTAAATAATGATGCACTTTTTGGGGTTTGTACGGTTTGAAACCGCTTAGTCGGAAGGTAGGCCAGTAAACGAATTTTTCAACAGACACACCGTTTGTTGTTATCAAAGAACTGTCTTTTTGCATAGGCTCTATTAGCTGTTGTATGATTTTTTCTAAAGGAATTATTGGCAGGGTATCGCCGTCCACAGTTAAAGCCCATTCTTCATCCTGTTCATGCATTTTAATCAGATTTTCTTCATATACCTCTGTAAAGGGTCTTTTTGTACCGTCTAATAGTTCAACTTTATAACCTCTGAAAATCCATTGCAGAAGGGGAAGAGTTCTTTCACCGCAATGACGTATGTAAACTTTTATGCTGTCTTTATCAATCATTTTTGAAGATTAATTAATCTAGTTTATTTTCAGTAATTAAAATTTTTGAAATCTTTTATATATAATTTATATATTCTTTCTTTTTCATTAGCTGTTAGCTGATTCAATAACGCTTTTTTATTTGTTGAATGATCAGTAATAGATATTAAAGGAGATTCTTTTTTAAAAATTTTATTTAAGACAAATTGTAAATCATTTGTTAAATTCTCAGTTTTTCCTATGAAATCAAGTTCTTTTAATGGGAGGGGTATCATATCAGACTGCCTAGCCCAGTGTCCGTTTTCTTTGATACCTCCACTTTCCAGATAGTCTAAGAATTCACTCATTGAGATATTGTTCTCAAAAGGTTTATTCAATGATTTTGTTACTATATGGTGTTTTTCACAATCTTTTGTTTTAACCTTGTCTAAATAACATGATACCACTCTTTTTAAAGGATCCCTCACAAATGTGAACTTAAAATATGAGTCTAATAATTTTTTTGTTTCTTTCTTTGTCAAATTGCTGAGCTTGTCATATGCATAATCTTTTATTTCTTGTATTTCTTTCAGTGTTTTAATCTTAATACCGTATTGTGCATTATACAATGTTGCAACAATAGTAGAATTGGCAGCTTTAGGAATTCTAAAGTATGCAAATCGTTTATCATGATCAATCATGCTTCTCATATCAATAATATTGATGCTAATTTTTTGTCGGTATTTCCTGTAAAAAGGAGGGGTATATTTCCAATTAATTTTTTTTATTATTTTTTTTAAGTTATTCAAAATTTACAATATTTATTATTGATTATTCTTTAATTTTAATTATAAATTCCATAAATTGGTAAAATTATTTGAATATACTTTATTGTTACTAAATTGTAATATGTGTGGTCTTATCATCAAAGGCAGCAACCATTCGTTTCTTGTCATCCAGCGGTTATCATATCTTATAATCTTCTTTTCTTTCTGATTTCTCATTCTATTGCCAGTAACAATATGTGACTTACTGCTGTTTAAATTTATTAATTCATCACTGAATTTCAGATTCAGGAAATCATATATTTTGTTCAATGCTAAATCGGGATAAAGGCATATTTCTTCATACCCTATTTGGCAGAAATCAACTTTTTTTGAATATAAAAATTTCAATATATTTTTATTTATATGATACCAAATTCCAGTTGTTTGAAAAGCTGATTTTTTTTCATTTGTTTTGTTTGCTTTGTCTATGACTGAAATTGTATAATTTCTGACATCTTTTATAAGAAATAATACTTTTACGTTGTAGTCGTTCTGTAAAAGAAATTGTAGATGAGGAATACTTTTAGAAGAATCAACTAACAATGTATCTTGTTCGAAAGTGCTAGAAAAAGTTTTAGTTATGATTTCATATTTTTTTTCTTTTGATAAATTATCAAAATCTGTATAATTTTTTATGATTTTTGACCAAAAATTGCAGT
The DNA here is from genome assembly GCA_964577665.1 of uncultured Hyphomicrobiales bacterium. Lineage (GTDB taxonomy): Bacteria > Bacteroidota > Ignavibacteria > Kapaibacteriales > UBA2268 > CAYVTD01. The sequence continues at coordinate 3,756 of CAZOBD010000036.1, read as the reverse complement.
TTGTAATTCTTTCGCCACAAGAGCAAGTAGTATTTATTAAATTCTTTGATTTTTTATTGAGTGAGTTTGCCAGTTCTCCAAGACCTACAATTTTGGGATGTACTCCCAACAGTAAGTCTAAGAGTGTGGAGCCACTATGACCGCAGGACATTATGGCTACTATGCTAACATTTTTTTCTTTCATTTAAAAGATAAAAAATATTTTATTTACTGACTTCCCTCACGGCAAAGCCCTTTCAGTTACATGATGATTACGCTGTAACCTACTGTTATATATAAAATTGTTCGTTTTTTGCCTTTGCGGCTTGTAGTTTTAATGTTTTCTGAAAAAACAAAGCACAAAATTAAAAAATAATTCCGAAAAACTGAATTTTGATTACTATTTTTTCTCTTTTATGAATTCTTTAGTGTTTATTTCCCCCAAGTCATACACAACATCAGCATTTTCAATTGTGGTAAGCCTGTGAGCTATGACGAGCATAGTAGAGTTTTTGCTTATCTCTTCAATACTTTTTTGTATCAGCTTTTCAGAGTAATTATCGAGCGAGCTTGTAGCTTCATCGAATATGTAAATTTCAGGCTTTCTTATCATGGCGCGGGCTATGGCGATTCGCTGGCGCTGCCCTCCGGAAAGCTTCATACCTCTTTCTCCGACTACAGTATCCCATTTTTCAGGCAATTTTTCAATGAACTCTGTGCAAAAAGCAGCATCTGCCGCGTTTTTTACTTCTTCATCGTTAGCATCAGGCTTGCCGATTTTTATATTTTCTTTTATGGACATGTTGAAAATATATGTATCTTGAGTTACATAGCCGATTTTCTTTCTCCATGAATCAAGGCTGTATTCAGCAAGATTTTTATCGTTAATAAGAATTTCGCCTTTTTGAGGTTCATAAAGCCCGACCAGCAGATAGGAAATAGTCGATTTACCCGAGCCTGAAGGTCCTACAAGAGCTGTCATCTTGCCTTTAGAAACCGTAAGATTTAGATTTTCAAATAAGTTTTGTTCATTATAATACTTAAAGTTTAAATTTCTAAATTCAATATTCTTATCGAGACTTTTAAATTCTTCACCCTCATCTATATTTTCTTTTTTTATATCAGTATTTATTATTTTTTGTATCAACTGCAATGAAGGGAGTTTGTCGTATATCTGCATTCTTGTCCCGGTTATGGCTGCAACCGTTGCGGATATTCTCATAAATCCGACAAAAACCATCCCTAACACCGGCAGAAACTCTTTGAATGTATTTTCAGAAAATAATTCGAAATAGAGATAAATACAGAAAATCATAAATGGCAGCAGAAATCCGCTGAACTGTCCTGGAATAAGAGATAAGATTTTTTTCTTAACAAGTTCGTAAATTCTTTTTATACCAATTTCTTCATATTTTTTAAGTATATAACTCTCTTGAGAAAAAATTTTAATTTGCTGCAGAGCCATAATGGATTCTGATGATATTGAATTCAGTGTCTGACCGTACTTTATTAATCTTTTACTGACGTTCAACTGATATTTTTCACCAAGAATCTTCGTAAGATAAATTATTATAAAAAGAAGAAAAGTTAAAAACACTGTTACGTAGAAGTCGGTGAAAAGCAGGAGCAAGAATATAGCAGTTGTTGTCAGTACGTTTATAAACCACATAACTATGTGGTCTAAAAGTTGAGTTGTATTGTTAGTTTCTACATTTACATTATGAATTATCTCACCTTGTCTGAATCTTAAAACGTATTCATAAACAGAGTACAAATATTTTTTTAATACGTCCATGCGCCAGCCTAGTGAAATTTTTTGTATGGTCTTAGCATAAAAATAATTTAAAACCAAACTATTTAATATTGTTAGTAAGTATATCAAAGGCATTAAGGTAACAATAACCAATGTCCATTTATCTTCAGGAAAATAATCGAGAAAAAACATAAAATATTGTGCAATACCGGAAGCGGGATTGTTATTTATTACTGAATCTAGTAAAGGCAGTGTCAAACCAACACCTATCATTTGCAAAACACTGCCGAATATCATCATGCCAATTACCAGAATAAATATCTTTCGATATCCTTCAAATAAGTCCCATACTACTTTTACCCTGTTTTTCAGCGCTTTGAACATATTCTTCTTTTAATAATCGTTTTGTTGTTCCTGCTTGTTAATCAATATTCTGCTTTTCTACGGCAAAGCCCTTTCAGTTACATAGTGGTGTTTGCCGTAACCTACTTAAAAAAATATATTTAAAGAGAAAAATCAGGTTGTCGGCTGTTTTTCTCTGTTCCACAGTACAAGGGCTTTGTCAAGCTTTAAGGTTTCCTTGTGCTTTTCAAATTCTTTTTCGTTTAAAATAAGTACCCGAATTTTTCTCTTTATATTTTCTTCTGTAGCTTTTACAAGTTCGTCGAGATAGTCTTTATTAATGTCGCCCACTAAAACAAGATCGATAATACCGCTGTCAGATCCTTTGGCATATTCTCCGGTGATAAACGCTCCGGCAACATTTCCCAGCTTGTTTACTATGTCTTCTACGAGGTTAATGCCGAGAAACTTATGAACCAAATTTTGAATTTCGGGGAAGAGTGGATTGCCCGTATTGGCTTTGTAAACAACGGTCCTCCCCCGGTTTTCTGATTTCAGCAGACCTGCCTGGCTGAGCCTGTTAAGTTCTACCCGCACTGCATTAGTTGATTCTCCGAACTCCTCCGCAAGAGAACGGAGATAACCCTTTGCTGCGGGATTGATGAAAAACTTCAGCAGCAGTTTTATTCTTGTTTTTGATGTTATTAATGACTCTAACAATTCAAAATATTTATTTCTGTTACTTATTGAGTAGTAAAATTACTCATAATATATTTTTTTTCCAAATTTTTTTGTACTGAGAATAAAATTTATTTTTCTCTGATTAGTTACTTATTATCTGATAAGATATGCTGTTTTTTAAATTGTATGCCCTAAATAATTCAATGTTAGAAAATTACATACAATTTCTTAAAAAGAGATTAAAGGAAGAACTGCCGGGACAGAAGTCTCATCTTAAAATGGCTCCAATGCTTGGAAAATCGCCGTACCGCGGTTTTAAACCGCTAGCGGGATACAGGAAAAGCTCAGTTCTTGTTTTGTTGCTGCCGGGGAGAAAAAATCAAATAGACATACTGTTTACTCTGCGCTCGGATACACTTTCAAGCCACCGCGGTCAGATTAGTTTTCCGGGGGGCAAGAGTGAAAGCTGTGAAACTTCTGAGCAGACGGCAATTCGTGAAACTTATGAGGAAACAGGCATACATCCTGAAGAAATTGAAGTTGCAGGCAGACTTTCATCATTATATGTACCTCCTTCAAATTCTTTGATTCAGCCGGTTGCAGGTTTTTGCAGAAAGAATCCGCAATTGAAGCTTAATCCAGACGAAGTGCGCGAGGCTTTTACCGTCCCTGCAGATACATTTTTGAAAAAAGAAATATTAAGGAGAGAAATGTGGCGTTTTGAAGACAAAGAGATAGAAGTGCCTTTCTGGAATGTGCACAAGACACCGCTCTGGGGCGCTACCGCTATGATATTATCTGAACTTATAGAGATATACTCTTCTTTTTTATTTTCCAAAAAATAAATATATACATTGACATATCTGTTTTTTTTCATATCTTTACTTAATGAAAATATTGTTTTCCATAATTAATTTTTTAAACAAATGAAACAGCCATGATTTGTGAAAACACCCAAGGGGATGATTATTTGAGAGTTAATGCAAAACAGAGTTTTGAAA
>CAZOBD010000035.1:5677-27440 GCA_964577665.1 uncultured Hyphomicrobiales bacterium | reverse complement strand
GCCCTCCCCAAGGGGAGGGAGCAATATCGTTGAATTTCCCTCCCTTTTGGAGGGTTAGGGTGGGGCTTAATGAATAACCGTAAGAGACCCTACCCCAGCCCTCTCCAAGGGGAGGGAGCAATATCGTTGAATCCCCTCCCCTTGGGGAGGGTTAGGGTGGGGCTTAAAATAAACAGATGAAAAAAAATATCAATTTTAATGAACTAAAGACACTTCTACCCGACAGTCTGAAAATAACAATCGACAACGCAGTGGATGAAGTAATTAAAAATCCCGATTTATATCCGCAAATGCTGGTTATTGCTTTTACCGGCGAAAAAAAATTTGCTCAGAGGGCTTCAAGAGTTGTTTATTATGCCGGAGTGAAACAGCCGGAACTCGCTTTACCGCTTTACGGGACAATTATCAGCAATCTGCAAAACATTGAAAACGAAAGCATCAAAGGCACATTAACAGCGCTTTTTACTGAAATTCCTCTGCCGGAGAATGAAGAACTGCTGGGAATCTTGACAAATTTCTGCTTTGAAGCCATGAATACCGTAACAGAAAAAGCCGCTATGAAAGTATATCCGATGCAGGTACTCTACAGAATCACCAAAATTTATCCCGAATTGAAAAACGAACTGGCTCTGATTCTCAGAAATCAGATTGAATTTGAAAAACCGGGTTATCAGGCAGCCGCCGTAAGAATTCTGAAAAAAATCGGCTAATCTCCTTTTTCTGTTAATATTTCCAGAGCCTTATTCAATATTTCGTCTTCGTCCTTAATTTGAGCTTCTACGCTGCTTTCAACTAAAATATCCGGAGGCACACCTCTTCCGTGTATATAATCTCCTCCGGGAGATCTGCCGTACATCGAAGTCATTGAAATAAAATAATCGGCAGGAATTCTCAAGACAGAAACCTCGCCGGGAGTTCCCGCGGTGGGTCTTCCGATTATTCTGCCAATGCCGTAATGCTTTACGACAGATAAAATCCCTTCGGCATATCCGACGGTTCTTTCATCTGCAAGGAATACAATATCCTTTGTTAGCTGCAAAGGGAGAGGAGTGATAGTGCTCTGCATAATCTTTTTGGAAACGTACTGACTGCCGGGTCCCGTTACTACCGGGATTTCCCAGATTACCGATTCAAGAGGCTTGTCGGTGAAAAGCCCCAGAAAATGTTCCGAAACGGGGGTATAGCCCCTCATATCAAAAATTATCTTTTCTGCGAAACGCATATATACCGCCGTATCTTTTATCTGGCTGTCATCAAGACGGGTTAGGTCTAAGTAGAAAATTTCCGTGCCGGGTATTTTGTAAAAAGCAGGCGGTCTTTCTTCTTTAAGCTCCGTGAAGTAGATAGTTCTTTCTACGGGTACGGAAAAAGGCTCCCTTTTATAGGGATTAATTTGCAGAGTATCGACAGAACCGAGATTGCCGGCACGCAGTTCGGCAAGAGCGCGGAGGTTTTTCCATCTTTCGCCGGCGCCTGAAATCCTTTGCTTTGCAGCCCGCATCAAATTTGAAATAGGAACACCGTTTATTTTTTCGATTACATCACCGGGGAAGAAAAGATTAAAATCCGGGCTTGTCTTTGTTACGAATACTTTTCCGTCAATAAGCTTCCACAGGAACGGATATGCGGCTTTTATCTGCTTTTTTTCGCTCCAGACTCTTGTCTGGCAGTCATTTAGATGTGCAGAAAGTTTTTCAAGGGTGATAAGAAATTGTTCCGTGCTGCTGTCTTCCGATGCAGATTTGAGAGCATTATTCAGCGCTGCATCCCATTCTTCTTCAGAATCGTTAAAAATTGAAAACTGCCTTAAAATACCCCATGTTAATATAACTGCTGCCAGCCGTGATGATCTGTCCCGGGAATTAATAATAAAGTCTTCGGGGAGGGAGTTGGTAATTTCGGGCTTTGGCTTCTGTGTATGGGGCAGAGTGCCGCTTGAATCGGCATACAGAACCAAGGGCATGTTAAAGGAAATATTTTTTGATAATGATTTGCCGAGGATACTTCCCGCTTTGGGGAATTTTACTCTTGTATCCGGATCAGATACTATTTCCAAACACTGTTTCCCTTCATAAGCTCCTTTGGAAACAATATTTACGAAGTACTCTCTTTCATTATCAGCGTTCATAGATTTCCAACCGTACACAAGTTTCCTGCCTCTGTCTTTTTCAAAACCGGGGTTTTTTAAAAGATTTTCACCGGAAGGTTTTCCGTTTTTAAGTTCTCTCAGCGAGGCATCATCAAACATCACTCTGCCATCCCCAATTAATACCAAGCCGAGACGTATCTTTTGGGCATCGGGGGGGACTTGGAACCGGATTGAATATTTCTTCCATTGTGCTGTTTTTATGGAATTATAGGGCGCGGTTGTTACCAAAGGAGGTTTCTCATCTTCAAACTCTACTGCGGCAACTATCTGTGCCTGCCCTGCCGGAGGTATCAGCTCGGTCTTCACATATACTTCGAAAACAGCCGATTTCCCTTTTAAACGGGAAGGATTTACAAATTGCAGTGCAATGCCGTCTTTTGAGCGGACAGAGCGGTAAATATTAAAAGGTCCGCCTCCAAACACGATGTTGTCTTCACCCGTAAGGCTGAGACCGGTGTGTATCATTCCTATGGCTGTGTTTTCAAGTGAATTTTCAGGTATCGAATCATAATAACTATATACTGAAGCAGAATCCTTTGAATGAAACAAAATACCCGGAGCGGCAGGTTTAAAATAAGTATTTAATTTATCGATTAATTCATCTGTTTTTTCTGCATCTTTAATATAGCTCACACCGTCGAGTGCAAAGCGGTTCCAGTCCGTTTCGGCAGCTTCCGTTCCGGGATAGAAAAAACGGACATATCTCAGAGCTTTTGCAAAAACCATGAGATTTTCAGCCTCATTTTCCGACAGAGGGTAAGGTTTTTCATAAAGATTCTCATACTCATTGAAAATCTCGAAAGAAGCAGCATCAATCCAAGCTTTTCCGGCGCCTTTCAGCATTAATCCGAAGTTAATTTTATCTGCATTTTCATCTATTTCACCTGTGATTTCGTAAAACTCCCAATTTCCCAGAACGATGGGACGGTCTTCCATCATATCGAAAAAGCCGTTCTGATCGTCCTTTCTGTGAGCGCGTACCCACAGATGCCCGGTGCTTGAATCGCCTTTCAGTTCAACTCTGACAGCCGCCCTGAAACGAATTTTTTTTCCTCTATAAGGTTCCGCATCAATGCTTTGCATCACCGAGCCGTAAATATCCTGAGAAGGAACTGAATCAATATAAAGCTTCAGGCAGTATTTTCCGGAAGCAGGATTCTCACTGCTTATTTCTGAGTTGTAATTGTTTTTCTCGGAAAAGGTGGGCATGTACCAGCCGCTGGGCATACCTCTCCTGCTTCCTTCTTCAAAATCAAGGTTGAAGGGATGAAGAAGCTCCCGGGAAAAAACTTCGGGAACTGTCAATAACAACAAGATTGCTATTGCTGAACCTAATCTAATCATACGCTTTTTCCTCCATATTGTGCATCCCCTCCCCAAGAGGGATAAAGGGGTGTGTTCCTCATACGTGAGATTCCGAAACAATACTGAAACAAGCTTTCGGCACAGGGACGGAATGACAACCATTGTGCATCTCGTTCCCAAACTCCGATTTGGGAATGTACTTTTCTTTCAAAACTCTGTTTTGCATTATCTCTCAAATAATATCTCTCAAATAATCATTCCCCTGAGTGTTTTTCCAAAATCATGTACGTTTCATCTGTTTATTTTTTACTTTTTTTTCTCAATCCTAAGCTGTGCTTGGGATTGCAATTTTTTTTTCTCAATCCTAAGCTGTGCTTGGGATTGCAATTTTCTCGAGAAGTTAAACTTCCTTTGAAAATTTCCTTACCAAGCGCAGCTTAGTAAGGAGATCTAAAACAATCATCCCCATGAGTGATTTTCTCAAATCATGGGTGTTTCATCTGTTTTAAACTTATTTCCGCAGGTATATTATTCTGTTTTCACAATTTTGTATGTTTTTGAAAAAGCTCCGCTGACCGGAGTTATGTTGACAAAATAAATGCCTGCGGAAAATTCATGGATATTGAATTCAATATCAGGTTTATTAACGTTTTCGAATCCGAATAATTTTTTTCCGTTAATGTTATTAAAGGTAATGTTAACGGCTCCGTGATACTGCCCAAAATTAATTCTAACCTTATCCTTAGCAGGCGAGGGAAAAACCCTGACATTTTCATCAAACAGTTTTTCTCTGACCGACAGAACTTCCCCGGTGGTGAATGAAATTTTCATTTCCGGTACAGTGTTACCGTCAATATCTTCTAAAAATCTCTTTAACCTCAGAAAATATTCTGTATTAGATTTTAAAGTATCTGCAAATCTGGCGGTTATAAGTTTACAGCTTTCAGCAATGACGGGATAATCATCCGCAAATTCAATTATCTCTCCGTTTTCATCACCTTCACGGACTTCGATAATACTTTTTAATTCATCAGATTCAATACTTTCGCCGCCAATCATTCTTAGGGCTTTATTAAAATTGATTTTCACTTCGGGCATACGCATTACATCTATTGATTCATTTTCAGGAATAAACATAACCTCTGGCGGATTCTGGCTTTCAACGGCATTGCCGATTACGGGTATTTGAATTGCCGCGCGTCTTTCTTCTTCCTCGGTGCTGATAGTAGAATTAACGGTAATCATATTTTCAAAAGCGCCTTCGGCAGTTGTTGAAAAATAAAAAGGAACGGCTTTCATAGCCTGCGGTTCAATTTCCAAGGGTACTTCTGCACCCGCATAATATTCATCGAATCTTGAAATAACTCCGGTAATAGGCAATGGGCGGTCTCCATTGTTTTTTAGGTAAAGGGTAACAACAGCAGTGTCATTTACTTCAATATTACCAAGATTTATGCTTTCCACATCGGCATTGAAAAGAGTGGTTTTCCAGTCAAATTTAAAAACCCTGTAGCTTATTGCGGGATAATCCATTTCAATCGCTATACTTCCGTCAGGATTAAACTCAGTAATATTCGGATTGCCTCCGCCCCAGCCGACAATGGTATTACCGTTAGGAAGGCTTCTGGCGCTGCCCATAAAGGCTCCGTAACTTAAGCTGTCATTCTTCAGCTCGCGAACTAATACAGCCGTCATATTGTCGAGATTCAGTTCGTATTCGACCACTCTTGAGTATTCCGGCTCTAAGCCCGTTCTATTGTCAAAAATCTGGATATTTCCGTTTTCGAGTCTGCGGCAGTCATGCTGAAACACAAATCCTGAATCGCTGTCGTTGACAAATTCAAAATCGCTTTCTTTGCCGCCCAGTCTCCAGATTACTTCTGCCGTCCTTCTGTCTATACAGGTTATCTGGCTGATATGTCTCGATGAAATCCAAAGGGCAGTGTCGCCGGCAGGTTCGATAGCGTTTCCGTGAACCAAATCGACATATCCCTTGCTCAAATCCATATAAGATTCTGCAGGGCTTATATGATCCCAGCTCCTCCACTGAAAAATCACTCTGTCTTCTTCGTCCAATTCCTGAATCACAAGTCCCGAAACCGTTGACGAAGGATGCCCGTTTTCTGCATATCCGGAAAGGTCAATTACATCCAGAGGGTAGCTCATCATAAACCTATTTCCTTTCGGAGTAATTATCAGCTCATGGAGATCGGCGGAGTATCCGTTACCGGTATTGTAATGCTTAATAAGATTATACGAACTGTCATAAGCCGCAAACCTGCTGCCATCAAAAAAAGTAAGTTCGCCGCTCGGCTGCACTTTAAAATCGGGACTCGCTCTGCCGGCTTTTTCGTAAAATACAGGTACGCCGTAATTGTCCATGATTATTTTATACGGCACGGCATCGGGAAACAGGAACGGCACGCCGAAAGGAGAGCAGAAAATATAGCCGGGAGCAGGGTCTTCTCTCTGCAAAACTGAAATGTCCGGAAAATCATCCGGCAGATTCATATCTACTGCGTTTAACGGCTTATCAATTGGTTTTTTCTTTTGAATATTTCTTTTACCTGCTGTTTCTTCATCTGAAATATGAAATATTCCTAAAATATCTTCTTTGGGCATTTTGCCGTGATTAGAATCAAATCCTTTAGTTGTTTCAAAACTGTATTCTATGGAAGGAATTTCCTTTCCGTCGGCGGTTTTCAGCCCCTCGTTGATTATTACAGTGATGGTTTCGTCATACTTATATGGTGTGTTTTTCTCAAAAATAATTGTTTTTCCGCCATCCAGCAGAAACACTTCACCTGTAAATTCTTCGCTGCTTTTAGAGCCGGTTATTGTAAATGTTTCATCCGTTACTGTAGATTCATCAAGCGGTTCGCCGTATCTGACTATCAGATTGTTCTCTCTGAAAACATATTTTGCACCGGGTCTGGGAGACAAATACTGGTAACCCCCGGGAAATTCCGCCGACAGATTACAAAAGGATAAAAAAATAAAAGAAATTAGAAAAATATGAAATGGCTTTTTGGAGAAAATTGAAGAGTACATGATTATTCCTGATTGTGAAAAAACTGTATTAGTAGATTAACACAATATTAACAATTTTATCTCAAAAAAAACAATTAATATTTCTTTTGTAAGTGATAGATTTCTCTTGATTTTTTTATTAAAAAACAATTAATAATTTTTATTTGCATTATTTTCGATGTATTAACAAAAAAAAATTTATTTATCCATTAAACTACAAAACGGTTACAAAAGACAACAAAGTTAAGCCAAAACAAATTCAGCTTCTCTCATATTGCAACTTAAAGTTGGAAAATGGTAAATTTTTTTTTATATTTTTCTAATCGAATTAAATGAAAATTTGGAAAACAATTTCGGCGGTAAAACCGCGGTACTCTAAATAAGATACACATGAGCACAATCTGCAAACGACATATTGTAAAAGTCCCCGAAGACAACTGCACAGGCAGCGGAAGAGTACTAAACAAAGACTTGATTTTATAAAACAGCATAATTCTCTTGGGTTATGCTGTTTTTTTTCGATATATAATATTTTCGTTTTTATTATATAACCCTAAACTAAAAAACTGTTTTAAGTTAAACAATTTAATTGAAAGGATTTAGTATGATACTCAAAGAAAAACTTGCTAAGAAGTTTGAGCAGGAGAAAGCGGACATCGCCGCTTTTGGAAAAGAACACGGCGACAAAGTCGTATCTGAAGTTAAACTTGCACAGGCATACGGCGGTCTCAGAGGCGTTAAAGGTCTCGTTTGCGACACTTCCGAAGTACCCCCGGACAAAGGTTTAATAATCCGCGGCATAGAGCTTGGAAAAATTACAGACAGACTTCCCGAAGAAATCCTCTGGCTTCTTCTTACAGGCGAGCTGCCCAATGATGAAGAGCTCAAAGAAATTCAGGGCGAAATGCAGGCACGCTGCGAAGTGCCTCAGTATGTATGGGACGTGCTGGACGCCATGCCAAAGGATTCGCACCCCATGGCAATGTTTAACACAGGTATTCTTGTAATGCAGCATGAATCCGTTTTTGCCAAAGAATATGCCAAAGGTATCAAAAAGCCAGATTACTGGAAACCCACTTTGGAAGACGCTCTGAATCTTATTGCTAAACTTCCCGCAATCGGAGCTTACGTTTACAGAAAACGCTTCGACAAAGGCGAAAGAATTGAACCTGACACAAGTGCAGACTGGGCAAAAAATTATGCCCACATGCTGGGTCTCCCCGATCCCAACGGCGAACTTACAAAGCTGATGAGACTATACCTTACACTGCATTGCGACCATGAAGGCGGCAATGTCTCCGCTTATTCAGCCGCAACTGTAAACTCAGCCCTCTCCGATCTTTATTATTCCGTCTCGGCAGGTCTTAACGGTTTGGCAGGTCCTCTCCACGGCCTTGCAAATCAGGAATGTCTCGGATGGGTACTTGAAACAATGGAAAAATTCGGCGGAGTACCTTCAAAAGAACAGATCACACAGTACACATGGGATACGCTGAATGCAGGCAAAGTTATCCCCGGTTACGGTCATGCAGTGCTTAGAGTTACCGACCCCCGCTTTACGGCATTCCTTGCATTTGGTAAGGAACACTGCTCAGACGATCCGGTATTCCAGACGGTTGCAAATGTATTTGAAGCAGTACCGGAAGTATTGAAGCAGGTAACTAAGATTAAGAATCCTTGGCCCAACGTAGATGCAGGCTCAGGAGCACTTCTTTATCATTACGGACTGAAAGAATTCAGTTACTACACTGTGCTCTTCAGCATATCAAGGACTCTCGGCATAGCATCGCAGGCAATTGTCGCCCGCGCAATGGGTTATCCCATCACAAGACCGAAATCACTGCCGACAGAGAAATTCAAAGAGCTGGTAGGCGCAAAATAAGTTTTCCGAAAATTGAAGTATAAACTTTCCAAGTCTTAAAGACTTGGAAAGTTTTAATAATAAAATGAATGAAATAATTTTGCTAACAAATCACGGAGCTTTTAAATGAAAATTACAGTTATAGGAGCAGGAAACGTAGGCGCAACCGTAGCGCAGCTTCTTGCAAACGGCGAACTTGCCAAAGAAGTTTACCTGATAGACATTCTCGAAGGCATACCCCAGGGTAAGGGCCTTGACATGTATGAATCTATGCCCGTTATGGGATCTGACACCAAAGTTTTCGGAGCAAACGGCTACGAAGACACCAAAGATTCCGACATCGTCATCCAAACGGCAGGCTTGGCACGCAAACCCGGTATGAGCCGCGACGATCTCCTCGTAAAAAATGCCGACATCGTTTCAAATTGTATCGGCAGCGCTTTCGAGCAGTCCCCAAATGCTTATTACATCGTCGTTTCCAATCCCCTCGACGTTATGACTTATGTCGCCCTGAAGAAAACAGGCTTGCCGAGAAATAAAGTCTTCGGCATGGCAGGCATACTTGACACTGCCCGCTATCGTTCTTTCATCTCAATGGAACTCGGCGTATCCATGCAGGATATACAGGGCATGATACTAGGCGGCCACGGCGATACCATGGTGCCGCTTCCCAGATTTACGACCGTTGCAGGCATCCCGGTTACAGACCTTATTCCCAAAGAAAAAATGGACGCCATCTGCGACCGCGCAGCCAAAGGCGGCGGCGAAATCGTAAAACATCTGAAGACAGGCAGCGCCTATTACGCACCTGCATCGGCAGTTGCGCAGATGGTAGAATCAATGGTACGCGACCAGAAAAGAATTCTTCCCTGCTCAGTCCTTCTTGACGGAGAGTACGGCTGCAAAGACATCGTTCTCGGAGTTCCCGTTGTGCTCGGCAAAGACGGCGTTGAAAAGGTTATCGAACTTAATCTTAACGACGAAGAAAAAGAACTTCTTAAGAAATCGGCTGACCATGTAACACAGACTAATAAAGAAGCTATGGAACTGCTTAAAATGTAAGCCCGTTGACACTTTAAAAAATAACCTTCCGAATTTATTTTTCGGGAGGTTTTTTTTAGCATTATCCGGGTTCATATCTCAATTCGTTTAACCGGTTATATGTACACAAGAGCCAAAAAATGCACTTCGTTTAAAATATTTTTTTGATATTTGTGTTTTTTTTAATATATTCTAATATTATTTGCATATTAGCTTGTTTTTTATGAGATTTAAGATAAATATACTTCTAACGGCTTTCTTAACATTGACTCTGTATTCATGTCAGGTCTATGACAATCTGAACAATCCCTCCGGAGAAAAAATTGTCGAATCCGAAACCAAGTGGAAATTGACACAAAAAGGCACTGAAAAGCTGCATAAAATACATTACAAGCTTTTTGACCGCACGGGAAATCTCTTAAAATCAACTGAGTATAACGATTCGGGAAGTTATTTTGCAGAATCAGTTTACAACATCGAAGGCAGTGTTATCTCAGAAGAAATAAGTTATTACAGCCTGTCCGGAAATATTGATTCTGTCAAAATATGCATTTATATTAATGACAATCAGGGTAATATTGTTACTAAGTTCAGTATTAACGAAAGCGGCGACACTTTATCCATTTTTAATTATTCCTATAATCCTAAAGGCAACCTGATAAAAGCCGAGCATATTTCATCTGACGGTACAGTCATTTCCGAAACAAAATATGATTATATCTACGACAGCAAAGGGAACCTAAGCGAGCGGATAATTAACCCCGGTCTCGGCGGAAGCTATCAGGAGAAGGACTCACTGATTTACAATGATGCCAATAAAAGCGTGGAATGGCTGAAATTTAATTCCAAGGGAGTAGTCGAAACAGTTCGCACCTATATATACAATGCGGCAGGACTTCCAATTATGGAAATACAATCTAAGAAAAACGGAGATGTCCTTTCTCGTTATTCTTATGAATATACATATTTCGATTAATTTTTCCTTACATTACATTGGTTTATATTACGCAAACGGTATTATGCCCTGCATATATATTATTTTGGTCGTTTTTGTTTACATGTCCTTTTTCCTAATAAGAAAAATCCCTGCCGCAGATACAATACCCATAAAGATAAACGGCAGCCAGAAAAGAAAGGGCATATATTCATGCCAGAGCATATTTTGCGCCTCTACGGCAGTCATACCTGTTAGATTATAAAGAGACTCAAAGGCATTATTAAGTGTAATATTTTCGGTAGGATAGTTGTTTTCTTTCAGCCAACACAGAGCAAGACCGGCTTTTTCACCGAAGTTTTTGTACAGGTATCCGCCGGATATGCCTCCTCCGGCAAGTCCTATTGCCCAGGAAATATTAAGCAGCCCCATATAAAGTCCCTTGTTGTTTTCAGGTGCGGAAAGCCCCATAATTTCATTAAACTTAGGATTGGCAGCCATTTCTCCTAATGTGTAAATTACAAAACCGAGTGCGGTAAATATTCCAATGTTCGTAAAGCCGCACAGCAAAAAACCGGCAGAAGAAGCCAATATCCCCGAAGCTAAGGTTATATACTTATTCCTGCCGGAAAAAAGCCAGGTCATAAAAACAACGCCAAGTATTATCAAACCTGTGTTGATATTGTAAAACCATTCATAAGCGATTTGACTGCCTGCGGGAGTGCTCCTCAGCATGAAATCCGGAGCTATTGAGGCAAGAAGTGAAGAATCTACCCAATCCAAAATAAAATTTGGAAGAGTAACGTAAAACTGCATATACACAATAGTAAAGCCGCTCATTAAAAGAAGAAAGCGAAGAATGCCGGGTTTGATAATTGTTCTCAGCACATTTTTCAACACAATGTTCTGGTGCCTGTGATAATTGCCGTTTATGTGTTTTCTTTCTTTGAAAAACAATATAACAATTAAATTCAAGCTGATAACAAAAGTACTCCCTATGAAAACTGCCGTCCAAGATATGTCTTTCAGCATAATGGAAAGGGGCGGAGCGAAAAACACGGCTAAATTGACAAGCATTACGTAGATGCCCCAGCCGACAGAGCTGTTTTTTTTATTCAGACTGTCTGCCACCCCTCCGAGCAGAGTGGATTTAAAAATCCCCGAACCGAATCCCAATAGAAGCGTTGCCGCAAGAAAAGGATAAAAATCCCTGTTGCTGCCCTGCAGCAGGTAACTGACCGCAACTATGAAAAATGATATAAGCAGTGTTTTTTTGAATCCGAACCTGTCTGCATAAGCGCCTGCGAAAAATGCAGTCATATTCTGCACTAACGCCCACCAGAAATAAATAATTCCTTTGGTGTCCATACCCCACATCAGACCTCCGGGAGCATCTTTCTGTGCTATGTAAACAGGCAATTGAAGCAGTACCACCCAGTAGGCAAGTCTTTCCACCATCTGCATCATGTTTAGCAGCCAAAAGCGCCGGGGGAATGTTTTGAGTGTTTGAATAAACTTTTTTCTTTCCGTGATAAATTCCATATATAAAATTAAAAAATTCCCCTCGATTTCTTATCTTTATTTTTCAGCATTTTTGAAAAGCAAAAAAAGTATAAAGGAATTATTTGCATTTGTTCAGGATATTAAAGCAATATAATATTGTAAATATTTTATAACCGGTAAAGACTTAAGAAATGAAGGTTGGAAATGCCATTTTTAGGTGAATCTTTTGCATTGGGAGCGGCTATGCTTTGGTCGTTCTCTTCATTTTTATTTACATCTGCATCAATTCGTATCGGCTCATTGCAGCTAAATATTAACAGGATGATTTTTGCCGCTTTATTTTTAGCTGTTACCATGTGGGCAGCAGGAATTAGTTTCGATATCACTTTCAATCAGGGTTTGTATCTTACACTCAGCGGCTTGGTAGGTCTTGTGCTGGGCGATACTTTTTTGTTTCGTTCCTTCAAGGAAGTAGGTCCGCGCATCGGGATGCTTATTATGTCGTTCAATCCCGCCATCGCAGCGGTTATGGCTTACTTTGTGATAAACGAGAATCTTTCTCTGCCGGGAGTAACAGGCATTGCAGTTACACTTTTAGGAATTACAATAGTTGTCCTTGAGCGGCAGCCGGCAGGCAATAAGTTTCCCTTAACAAAAATGGGTGTTCTATTCGGCTTTCTTGCAGCAGCCGGTCAGGGTTCGGGTCTTGTATTTGCAAAAATGGCTTTCTTGGAAAACGATATAAGCGGTATTACCGCTACATTTTACAGAATAGCGTCAGCAGTTATAATTCTAACTCCTCTTGCCGCATTGGCAAAAAGATACGGCAACCCTGTCAAGCTGTTTTTAAAAGACCATAAAGCCCTCTGGATGGTTTTACTTGCTTCGATTATCGGACCTTATCTCGGAATATTTTTCAGCTTTGAGGCTATACGCCATACAAAAGTCGGAATCGCATCCACTCTTATGGCTACTATGCCCATAATCATGCTGCCGCTTTCATATATCATCTATAAAGAAAAGCTCAGCCTGAAATCAATAGCCGGAGCTTTTATTGCGGTTACAGGCGTTGCAGTACTTGTATTTTTTAAATAATAATGCTTTTAGTCATAGATGTTACGACCAAAAAAATCACTGGGACAAAATTTCCTGAAAGATAAAAACATCGCCCGGAAAATTGTATCTGCTGCCGCTCCGGTCGTAGGAGAGCACTTCGTAGAGATTGGAGCGGGAACGGGCTTTTTAACCGAGGAGCTGTTAAAAGAAAACATTAACCTTAGTGCCTTTGAAATCGACAGCCGCGCAATTGATATCTTAAAAGATAAATTTGAAGGGTGCAAAAATTTAGAAATTGTCCATGAAGACTTTTTAAAAGCTGACCTTGCAATTCTTTCGGAAAAGAAAAAAGCAGAGCGCTTCAAAGCAGCAGGAAATCTTCCATATTATATTTCCGGAAGAATTCTATTCAAACTTTTCTATAACAGGCATTTTATCTCTCAAGCAGTAATAATGCTGCAAAAAGAAGTTGCCCGCAGGCTTACGGCAAAAACAAGCACAAAAGATTACGGAATACTATCAGCAGCCGCCCAGCTTGCAGGAAAACCGGAAATTCTGTTCGATGTATCTCCGAAATGCTTTTTTCCCGTGCCGGAAGTTACTTCCTCTGTCGTATCCATTTCTTTTTTTAAGGAGACCGGCTGGGACGATGATTATGAAGAAATAATCCGTCTGGTGAAATCCGCTTTCAATATGAGGAGAAAAAAACTGCGAAATGCACTAAGCGCTTATATCTCTGAAAAGACATCATATAAGGTTAATGACATTGAAGAATTTGCCTTTGAAAATGGAAATGACTGGTTTACACGAAGAGCTGAAGAGCTAACACCGGAAAATTTTGTTGAGCTTTACAGGTTTTTGGAAAACTTAAAGAAGTCTTCCGATAACAACATATAGGTATGATTATGATTTTAAATGACAGTAAAAATCTGTGATTTCTTCTGCAAGAGAAGACCATGAAAAGCTTTTCTTATAGTCAGCCACATTTTGTACCAATTTTTTCTTTGTATTTCCCTTAAAATATTTCTCAATGGCTGTTTTTAATGAACCGCTCGCAGCTTCTTCTGCCATTATACCTGTATTATGAGGCACGATCATTTCGCGCAAGCCGCCCACATCAGTTGCAATTACAGGCAGGTCGAAATGATAGGATATGCCGGTAATGCCGCTTTGTGTTGCCGACTTATAAGGAAGTATGCACGCATCTGCCGCAGAAAAGAAAACGGGTACTTCACTGTCGCCAATGTATCGAACATGCAGATACACTCTGTTTTGCAGTTGCAGCCTGTTTATCTGGTCTTCATAATCTTTGAAATCACCGTAAATTTCTCCGGCAATAATAAGCACATACTCATCAGGCATTTTACCGAGTGTTTCTACTAAAATGTCCAAGCCCTTGTAAGACCTTATAAAGCCAAAGAAAAGCAATGCTTTTTTGTTTGGCGGAATTCCCAGCTCCCTGCGGGCAGAATCCCGGGAGATTTTTTCTCCGAAATGGCTGTAAAGCGGATGAACACATTCGATATATTCCGAATCGGGCTTGAGTTTCAAGAGGTCGTTTTTAACCTGAGAACTCATTACTACAAAACCGTTGTTTCGGTTCAGGAAATACTTTGTCATTGCTATATCGCCGGGACGTTTTTCGTGGGGGATAACGTTGTCCAAAATACTGATGCAGACAGTCCCGTTTTTCTTCAGCGAGCCGCATACCCACCCTAAGGACGGAGCAAAAAAAGGCATCCAGTATTTGGTCAGCATTAAACCAGGTTTGTATTTTTTTATTGCCGATGCAGAAGAAATGTATGTAAATGGATTAACAGTATCGAGTATTCTGAGAGAAGGAATTGAATCAGCTTTGTCGTCTTCGGAGACCATTTGGCTTTTGCCCGGAAAGAGTATATCGGGATACTGTCTTTTAAATGTAAACGCTTTTATGTTATGTTTTTTTTCAAACTCACGGTAAAGAGCCGCATTGAACTGTGCGATGCCTCCCCTGAACGGGTAGAAAGTGGATAGATACGAGATTTTCATACTAAATGTATTGGTTATATAAGAAGAGAGTGTCATAAAAGCATGGAGATTATCATTGTGAGACTTCTATAAATACACCGCATTTATTAAAAGTTAATGACAAATATGCTTGTCTCTGCGAGCAAAGCGAAGCAGTCTCACATTCTCAATCTATTTGACTTACTGTATTCTCAGTCTTTGTCCAATCCTGAGATAGCGCTCGCTGACATTTTTATTGTTACTTTTTAGAGAATTAACCGTTACTCCGAACTTTCTGGCGATTGAAATAAGCGTATCGCCGCGTCGAACCTTGTAATATTTCGGCGATCTGCCGGATGAAGAGCTGCCTTTATAGCTGTTTCCCGGATAAATCTGAAGACGGGAACCGTAATAAACAGTGTTCCCACTGATTCGTGATGAATTCCATTTTTTCAGATCGCTTGTTCTTACACCGTATCTTGACGCAATTGTGCTGAGAGTCTCACCGCGTCTTACTTTGTGTATAACTTTACTGCCAGACGGCGAACTGCTCCGCGCGGATGCCAAATTAGCATGTTCAGCGTCAGTTTCAATTTTGAGTATTTGCCCGGATATAATTTTCGTACCGCGAAGCCTGTTAGTATGCTTGATGCTGTTTATGGACACACCGTACATATCTGCTATTCTCGCAAGAGTTTCCCCGCGCCGTACTTTGTGGCGCACAACTTTTGGAATGTCTTTTTCAGATGAGGTTACAAGGTCTTCGGAAGCGTCAATGACCGGAATAATAAGCTTGGTACCTTCCTCAACATAATTTGTGCCTGAAGATATATCATTCAGTTTTTTTAGTTCGGACAGCTCCACATCATAGCTGAGACAGATGCTGTATAAAGTTTCATTTTCCTTTACAATATGCTCAATACGCTTGATATTGGCAGTATCTGGAGCCATATATTCAAAATCTTTTTTGTCGATGGGAATCTGAAGAATCTCTCCCCGGCGGAGTCTGTGCCGTGAAGAAGTTATGCCGTTGGCAGACATTATCTCACCAACGGTTACATCATAATTTCTGGCTATGGAGGAAAGTGTTTCTCGTCTGCCGACTTTGTGCTGTATCCACGGCTGCTTTTCTTGCGGGGTAAGCTCTACGAATTCTATGGCAAACTTAGTAAAGGAACCGTAAGGTATCCTAAGTGTATATTCGCGTACATCGGGCGGAGTGGTGGCTTTCAGTATTTCGGGATTAAGCTCACGCAGTTCATCTTCACTGACTCCTGCGCATTTTGCAAGTGCAGATATGCTTATGGGTTCGTTCAATGTTATCGTTTCATATACGAACTCTTTCTCAAAGTTAAGTGTATCCAGCAGAAAGCCGTATGCTTCGGGCTGCATGGCAATTTTTGCAGTGGCTATGTACAGAGGTACGTAATTCCTTGTTTCACGGGGAAGGTAGCGTCTTATCTGCCAGAAATCGGGATTGCTTGCTCTGCTTCTTCTTATGGCTCTTTTTACTCCGCCGGCGCCGCAGTTGTAAGCTGCAATTGCAAGGTGCCAGTCGTTAAATTCGTTGTATAAATCTCTGAGATGACGCATTGCTGCTATTGTTGCTTTTTCGGGATCGCGGCGTTCATCTATCCAGACAGATTCGGTTTCATTGAGGCTGTACATTTCGCCGGTTGACCGGATAAACTGCCACAAGCCGACTGCTTTGGCACGTGAAAAGGCGTTGGGGTTTAAACCGCTCTCTATCATAGAAAGATATATTATCTCTTCCGGCAGTCCTTCTTGCGCGGCAAATCGCTTCATCATGGGAAACCACTTTGTACTTCTTTCGAGGCATGTATTTAAAAATTTTCTTCCTTTTTTATTTTGAGTCAGAAAAGTGATGCCGTTTTGCACCCATTGATTGTCAACAAGAGGAATAGTTACGTCTATGGGATTGTTGTTAAGCAGATACTGATTGATATGTTCATTGCGCTTTAGTCCTTTAATGGCAGGGTTGATGGTATCGCTCGCGGTAGAAAGAGTTTCTACTTCTTTGAAAAGAATGTCTCGCATAACTATGAAAGACGAAGTCTCGTCGAGATCGTCCAAAGAACCCACGAATGTCTCGTAGTCATATATTATATTCTGGGCAAGAGAAGCAAATTCGTTATTGCTTTCAATTTCGGGATAGCTGGCAAGTTTGTTAAGTATATCAATTGCATCTTCAAAGTACCGCGCAGCCCTAAGAGTGTCGCCCTTTTCGACGAACTCCAGAGCTCTGGCATATTCGCTTCGGGCTTTTTTAAGCACTTGTGTAACATTTTCGTCATCACCGGTACTCAGAGAATCATCTTCATCCAGTTCGGAAAACTCATCAGGATAAAGAGTAAGACTCTTGTTCAATGGCTGAAGTTTGTTTTTCGGTTCGTTTTCAGAAAAAGACTCTGATGCTGCAAGAAAAAAAATGCAAGCTGTTACAAGAAATATTCCCGTAAAAAAGTTGGTTTTTAAGAAGTTCATCGATTTCCCCCGCTGAATGGACTTTCCTTTTGACAAAAATAAAGCATATATTTTACAATGACAAATAAAATTTGGTTAACATTGGAAAAAAATAGGAAAAAAATAATAAAAGATGGAAATTAACCGAAAGAGGACTGAGAAAGCTCCCTGCTTTTTCTCCTTCTGCTTTTGATAATCGTGTAAATTATGTAAATAATAACTGCTGCAATAACTAAAGTAAAGATAAGTTTAGTAGCTGAAAAAGTAGGGGGATAAACGCTTACCGTCCCGTCAGCATTCTGATGATAATATGGTCTTGAGTAATAAAAAGCCGGGTGGAAAGGCATAGCCCACATCCAGCTCGTCGAACCCAAGAGATAGCCTGTCATAAGGCTGCTGCCGTAGCCGCCGTAATTATTTACGACATATCTTTGAGGCATACCTTGTGCATTTTTGCCCTGAACTGTTGATTTTTTCCTCGGGGTGCCGTATTTCTGTGTATAAGCTTTCGATGAGCTCAGCCTATTACCTCCGAAAGAAGTTACTTTTTTATTTGTTGGGCTTACCATAGAGCGTCTTTGGCTGCTTTTCGGCTGAGTGGACTTCTTCTGGGTGCTTTTCGGTTTTGAGTAGCTGCGTCTGCTGCCCCCGAAGCTTCTGCGGCTGCCCCTCCGTGCATCGGCTATATCGGGCGCTACGAAAAGAAAAAGCGTCAAAGCAAGAAAAAGCGATGCTAAAATATTTAAGATTCTGTGTTTGTTTCTCATTTCCATTATTCCTCCCTTAAAAAATTTCTTCGGTTTCGAGGCTGTCGTCTTCATTTCTATATGTGATCTCAGCCCTGAATTCTGATTCTTCAGGTATATATGATTTGGTCTTGAATATATTACGGATACTGCCTTTAGTTGTTGTACCTTTGATATGGATATTCAGATTTACTATGCCTTCCTGCGGCTCGTCATTGATGTAAACCTGAGTTGATTCGATATCACCTTCGCTCTCTATTGCCAGTAGAAGCAGATTTTCTGCTTCTTCTTCCGTGAAAGCAGGCTCAACAACCCTGATATTGTCAAGGTGGTCATTGAAAATGTCCTTTGTATAGATTTCCTTATTGACACCTTCGTACTGAATTATTGAGTCGAAAGAACCGTCTTCGTCCATGTTGAGAAAAATCTCTCTTATTCCGCCGAGCTGTTCGCCGTTGTAGTAAACTGCAGTTTTTTCGAGCCTGCCGTTGCTTTCAATTGCAAATGTTGCCATATTCCTAATAATAATTTTTTAAATTTCATTTGACATTCGCTTTTTACATATTTTTAAATTTACAAAATATCAACTAAATGATAAAGATATTTTGCAGAAAAAAAGTTTTTTTGAATTTTTGCATTTTGCATGAGATTCAATTTATAATATATGGATAAAAAAAAATACGATATTGCGGCAGCCTACAGGATTTACCCGAAAGTATCCAAAGTGCCGCCGGTTTTTTCGGACGACAAGTACCTTTTGTCAGAACTGTGCTTCAAATCATTTGCAAACGCATTTGCAGACCTCAGAGTTAAGCTTTTCGTAATTCTTGATTCCTGCCCTGAAAATTATAAAAATATTTTCAGAGATAACTGGAAGGAGGGTATAGAGTTTATTGACATGAAAAGCGCCGGAAATCCGATTACTTTCAAAAAACAATCAGATGTGCTTGCCTCTCAGGATTTTGCTGACTGGGTATATTTTGCCGAGGATGATTACTTCTATCTGCCAAACGCTTTGGATAAGACTTATCATTTCCTGAAAAAAAATGCAGATGCCGATTTTGCTTCGGCTTATGATCATCCTGATATATACCGCAGTGATTTACACACATATCCCAGAGAAAAAAAAGTATTCGACGGATATACATGGCAAAGTGTCGGCAGCGCCTGCATGACCTTTATGACTTCCCGGAATAATCTTTTAAAAACAAAAAATATTTTCGATACTTATGCCAAAAAAAACTATGACGCAAGCCTTTGGTTCAGCCTCACTAAAAAGATAATGAAAAATATTCCTGTGTCTTTAAAACTTTTTTTTACAGACAGGGAAGCTGCCCGTATATTTCTTAAAATGTGGTATTTCGGACTCTTTCAAATACTGTACAGAAAGAAATACACCCTTTGGACTCCCATCCCGTCTCTTGCCACTCATATGGACAGCGAAAAGCTTGCTCCGGGATATGACTGGCATAGTCTTTTTTCACTAAAACCGGCAGAATACAGCAAAAAAACACATTGATTATAGAATCTCGTATAATTGTTTTGCTTTTTAATAATTATTTTGTAATTTCGTTAGTATCAAATGGTTACGCATTTGAAATTTTATGTGTTCTAATAAATAATT
This sequence comes from uncultured Hyphomicrobiales bacterium, assembly GCA_964577665.1. Taxonomy (GTDB): domain Bacteria; phylum Bacteroidota; class Ignavibacteria; order Kapaibacteriales; family UBA2268; genus CAYVTD01. The sequence continues at coordinate 7,718 of CAZOBD010000035.1, read as the reverse complement.
AAAGACTAACTAATCTTTCATTTAAAGGAGGCTAATTATGGCTTACAAAATTAACGACGAATGCATCAACTGTGCAGCTTGCGAACCGGAATGCCCGGTTGAAGCAATTTACGAGGGTGATGAATTTTTTGAAATTGACGCTGACAAATGCGTCGAGTGTGAAGGATATCACGACGAGCCCCAGTGTATAGAAGTATGCCCCGTTGACTGCATTGAAAAAGCGTAATTTTGCTTAAAGACATAGAGCATTATTTCAGAAAAAATCATTCAATATAGATAAACTCTCATTTAGCCGGTTTGAATAATTCAGACCGGCTTTTTTCATCTGTATATTTTTGATCCCTCCCCGGCCCTCCCTTACAAGTAAGGGAGGGGGAAATTCCTCTTCAGATGTCCAACATCTGCCAGATGTTGGACATCTTTTTCTTCCATACTGTACATCCCCTCCCCAAGAGGTGATAAAGGGGTGTGTTCCTCATACGTGAGATTCTGAAACAATACTGAAACAATTTCAGCACAGGGACAGAATGACATTTTACATCTCACTCCCAAACTCCGATTTGGGAATGTACTTTTCTTTTAAAACTCTGTTTTGCATTAACTCTAAAATAATTAACCCCTTGTGTGTTTTTCCCGAATCATGTATGTTTCATCTGTTTATTTTTTTTACTTCACGTTTCAGATGTCCAACATCTTTTCAGATGTCAGACACCTTAAAGGTGTCGGACATCTTGCATAAATAATCATTCCCTTGTTGATTCACAAAATTATTTTTTTCTTATCTTTTTAAAAAATTAAAAGAAGATTAAAAAAATCTCCTCAAATTATCACCATCTGTTTAATATAATTTCATTTAACAGTCATAATGTCTGTTTTTGGGTCAAAAATGGGTAGTTCCACGTATTTACTTTTAGTATTTATTTTATTACCTTTATGGTAAGACAAAAAACAAAATTGCTCTTTTAATAATCTTTTTTATAAAATGAACGGAAAACCGCTAACGAACGATGAAATTGATTTCGTTATTCAGAGATTCGAAGGAAAGTCGTGTATTGAAGAAAATGAACGATGCGTACTTGTAATTGATGATGATAAATGGGTGCACGAAATCATTCAAAGCTATCTGACAGGAATGGGATTCAGGCTGCTGAAAGCTTATGATCCCGTGGATGGTCTGGCGCTAGCAGTGAAGCACAGACCGGTGCTGATAATTCTTGATATAATACTGCCGAAGATGAAAGGGGATGTTATTCTGAATCTTCTGAAAAAAATTAATGCTACATCCAACATACCCGTAATTACAATTTCAGGATATTTCAACATGGACGTTTTACTTAATGCCTTCAAAGGCGGTGCAATGGGTTTTCTGACAAAACCTTTCACACGGGAAAGCCTGCTTCAAAGAATAGAAGAGTGCCTCAGTCCGCCGGTTTTCTCCTCTTATGATTGCAATGAAATTCTACAAAAAGGAAAAATAAGATACAAAAAGAAAAATTGATATGTTTAAAAAATAACTTTTACCGTAATGAAAAAAACAGAAAACAAACAGGCTCCGATAGAAAAAATCTTTGAAGACGATACTTCCGGCTTCAACAATTATCCAATTTTAGTTATTGACAATGACCGGATGATATTAAAGCTGTTTGAAAAATATCTCAGAGCATTCGGTTTTAAACCCTATCTTTCAACTGATCCTTACGAAGGAGTTCGCTTAGCCGTAAAGTACAGACCTATGGCGATTATTCTCGATGTGGTAATGCCTGAAATAGACGGGGATATTGTTATGAAACTTCTGAAAAGAATAGATATTACTTCAGAAATCCCAATTATGCTTTTATCGACCGATATAAACCTTGATCTTATCAATAAAACATGGAAAGAAGGCGCTTCTGACTATCTGGCAAAACCCTTTAACTTCGAGACGCTTTACAGAAAACTTTCTAAACTGCTGCATTTAAATTCCTATACATCCAGGCAGGCAAGATAAAAGACAAGTTTTTTCCTTTATTTTATCTCAATAATTCCTTATCTTTATCTTTAT
>CAZOBD010000035.1:0-5577 GCA_964577665.1 uncultured Hyphomicrobiales bacterium | reverse complement strand
GAAATTGAATTTATTGAAAGATTCAGGAGGGAATATGCCTGCAGCAATGGCAGAAAAAATCTTAGCCAAAGCAAGCGGAAGGGGAAAAGTCAAACCCGGTGATATAGTAGAACCGAAAGCCGGACTTGCCATGTCTCACGAGAACGCCGCTTTAGTAATTAACCGGTTTTTAGAAATATACAAAAATACGGGCATTGATCCGAAAGTATGGGATAAGGATAGAATTGCCGTTATTTTTGATCACCGCGTACCCGCTGAAAGCTCAAAAACAGCCACCAACCAGAAAAAAATTCGTGATTTTATAAAAGAGCAGGGTATTGAGAAATTTCACGACATTCGCGGCGATGAAGGGGGAATCTGCCACCAAATACTGCCTGAATACGGGTATGTACGTCCGGGAATGGTCGTTGTCGGTACTGACAGCCACACTACAAGCCACGGGGCTCTCGGTGCCTTTTCTTTCGGAATAGGAGCTACGGAAATGGCGTCTGTGTGGGCACTCGGCACAGTACTGAACGTAGAAGTGCCAAAAACGATTAAAATTATTGCAAAAGGCGAGTTCAATAAATATGTTCAGCCGAAAGACCTGATCCTTTACCTTATCGGAAAAATCAGCTCGGAAGGAGCTAATTTTAAAGTCCTGGAGTACCACGGAGACACTTTCAAAAATATGAATACTTCAGGCAGGCTTACTGTTTGCAACATGAGCGTTGAAGCAGGCGCCACGGCAGGTATAGTGCCGCCCGATGATGAAACAGTCCGTTACCTGCGTGAAGAAGCAGGCTGGGAGGGTGAAATCGACATGGTTACTCCCGATGAAGACGCAGAATATGAAAAGGTAGTTGAAATAGATGTTTCATCACTTGAGCCTCAGACAGCCTGCCCGCATACTGTTGACAATGTTAAGACCGTCAGCGAAATGGAAGGATTGAATATCGATCAAGTGGTTATTGGCTCCTGCACTAACGGAAGACTGGATGATTTGAAAACCGCCGCCGATATTATACGAGGTAAAAAAGTTGATAAAAATACTCGTATGCTTGTATTTCCAGCTTCAGCAAAAATTTATAAGCAGGCGCTCGAAGCGGGCTACATAAATGATTTCGTAAGTGCGGGTGCAGTTGTAATGAACCCCGGCTGCGGTCCCTGCCTTGGTGTGCATCAGGGCGCTTTAGGGGACGGAGAGCGGGCAATGGCTACTACCAACAGAAATTTTAAAGGCAGAATGGGTAATCCCCGTGCGGAAGTTTACCTAGGTTCGGCAGCCACAGCCGCCGCAACAGCATTATCCGGAAAAATTACAAACCCGGCGAAAGGAGGATTTTGATATGGCTAAAGTTATTTACAGTTTCGGAGATGATATTTCTACGGACATAATTTATCCCGGCAGATTTATGGCAACAGTGCTTCCCTCGGAAACACCGCAGTTTGCCTTTGCTGATAACGAAGATTTAAATGAGATGCTGGTAAATAATGATTTTCCGGAAAATGCAGTCATTGCCGGAGGAAAAAATTTCGGCTGCGGCTCTTCACGCGAGCAGGCGGTATCCACATTGAAAGGACACAATATAACTATTGCGGCAAGGCATTTTGCCAGAATTTTTCTGCAAAACAGCATAAATCTCGGCTTAAACACAGTTACTTGCCCGGAATTGGAAGCCAAAAAGGGCGATGAACTGGAGATTTTGCCTGATAAAATTATTAATAAAACAAGCGGAAAAGAATTTAAAACTATTCCTCATCCGGAGGCAAAGCAAAAAATCATTGATGCAGGAGGCTTGATACCTTACACAAGAAAAAGACTTCTGGAGAAAAGAAAATAGTTAAAGATGTAAAATAGTGTATGGCAACTCTGGAACTCTTTGAAGGAATTAAGATTAATGTATATAACGGAGAGCATCGACCGCCTCATTTTCATGCGTTATATGCCGAATATGAAGCTGCAATTTTAATCGATTCAGGCGATATTATTGCCGGAAAATTACCTGTTAAACAAATGAAAAAAATTTTAAAATGGTTAGAAAACAATTCGAAATGGGTTGAAAACGTTTTCTTTGAAATGAATCCTAATTTAAAATAAGAATAATATGAATAAAATTCCTCACATCATAGAAATAAAAGAAATAAATGAAGACTTTTTCATTAAAGTAATCTTTGATACAGGAGAACTTCGAATAATCAAATTTCCCGATATCTTTGAAAAACTTAATATTAACATTCCGGATGCTGAAAAATTGATAGAAGAGTTCGATGAATTCAAAATGGTTAAAATTGATAACGGAACACTATCTTGGAATAATGTAAATCAATTTATTCATTTAAAAGACGGAACTAGAAAGAAAATACCTTTCGAAATTGGACCGGATGTTTTGTATAAAAACAGTTCTTTTTTATCTAAAAGCAGGATAAAAACAAATAAATATCAACTTATGAAACAAACATGATAAGATAATCACCCAAAGGAATGATTATTTTAGAGACAAAATTACCTCATTGCAGGCAAAGCGAAGCAATCTCTTGGAAATCTGCCTATGGTTGGAGATTGCTTAACCGCATTGCTCTTCGCAATGACATATAACAAGATTTATAAAAAAAATGAATTAATTTTTTGCCAATGAAGGGCTTATACATACGGATTTTTTTATTAACGGGTATTTGGTTTGTTTTTTCACACACCGTTTTTTCTCAGGAAACTATCGGGGAGCCTGTGCAGCTTGATACAAACAAACGAGCAGAAGGATTCCGTGAAGTTACCATAGGCGCTTCTTTTCTTCGCACTCCCGTTATCCAAGAAGATGATACTCTGTTTTATCTCTACTTTCCCGTAGATTCTACACTGCAAAAAGCCCGTGCAAAAAGAACTACTGAAAAAATCAAAGATTTTTTCGATGATGAAGCTTTAACAAGTGATTCGCTGAGGATTATCGATTATAAAGATTCCACGGTAATAAGCGCCGCCGGCAGCAGACTGCTGACATTAACACCTATGGACACAGTTGCTTTGAATCTCCCAAGGTACATCCTCGCCGAAAACATACTTGAAAGCATAAAAAGCAAAAGCATCGAAATAGAAGAAGATCGCAGCCTGATAAATCTTTTGTTTCAAATAGGTTATACTCTGCTTACCACTGTGCTGATGTTCATTGCTTTGATGCTTATATCAAAGCTTTTCCCAAAGCTTTTCGACTTCATAGGCAATCTTCGCGATGCAAAAATAAGATCGGTTTCCATTCAAAATGTACAGCTTATCTCGGCAGACAGAATAACTGATATTCTGCTGGTCATTGCTCGTTTCGCAAGAGCAGCAGTTTTCGTTCTGCTTTTCTATTTTTATTTTACGCTTGTATTCAGTTATTTTCCCGCAACGAATCAGCTAGGCGGAAAACTTTTTGATTATATCATTTATCCTTTTCAAATTATTTTTGAAAAGTTCGTTGAATATCTGCCGAATATGATTTTCGTGCTGATAATAATAGGGATAATTCGGTATGTTATCAAATTCACAAGATTTATTTTCAATGAAATGAAGCAGGGCAATTTTGTAGTTCCGGGTTTCTATCCCGAGTGGATAGACCCCACTTACAAAATAGTACGTTTTCTGCTCATCGCCCTCGGAGTGATACTTATCTTCCCCTATCTTCCCGGCTCGGATTCGGATGCATTTAAAGGTATTTCCATCTTTCTCGGTGTTTTAATTTCTTTAGGTTCAACCGGAGCAGTGGCAAATATCGTTGCGGGACTTATGATTACATACATGCGTCCTTTCAGCATCGGAGACAGAGTGAAAATAGCATCTACAGTAGGCGACGTTATCGAAAAAGATCTACTTATCACAAGGATTAGGACTATAAAAAATGTAGATGTTACAATTCCGAATTCAATGATACTTGCCAGCCACATCATCAATTACAGCTCATCGGCAAAAGAAAAGGGGCTTACCCTGCATTTGACGATTACTATAAGCTATGATGTGCCGTGGCGAAAAATACATCAGCTTTTGATTGATGCCGCTAAGGAAAGCGAAGATATTCTTGCAGAGCCTGCTCCCTATGTTTTACAGACGGCACTGGATGATTTCTATGTTCTGTATGAGCTAAACGCTTACACTACCAAGCCAAACAAAATGGCAAAAATATATTCTTCTCTTTATGAGAATATTCAGGATAAGTTCAACGAAGCACAAGTGGAAATAATGTCCCCTCATTTCTCGGCGGTCCGCGACGGCAGCAGGATAAGCATCCCCGATGATTATCTGCCAAAAGATTACGAGCAGCCGCCTTTCAGGATTTTCGGGATGAACATTTTCGGGGGTAATAAAGAAAAATAATATGAGAAAATTTGAAATAAAGGAGCATACAGCAGACATTATTATTTCAGCGGAAGGCAGTTCCAAAGAAGAACTGTTTCTGGCTGCTCTGGAGGGCATTTGCGAAGTTGTTTTCCCGCTGGAAGAAAGAGAATCGAGGAAGCTTGATTTAACTACCCGATTGGCGGTACAATCGGTTGATATTTCTGCTCTTATCGTCGATTTTCTTGCGGATTCCCTCTCCCTGATGCACCGAACCAACGCCGTTTTTCCTAAAGTAAAATTTGATGAGCTGACAGAAACAAGCTGCAAAGCTGATTTATACGGTTTTCCCGCAGACGGTTTTGCCGAGGATGTAAAAGCCGTTACCTACCATGCAGCTAAGGTAACTCATAAAGACGGAATTTTTAGAGTGGAAATTCTATTGGATATTTGAGTTATGCAGAATTAGTCCGATATTCGTCTGAATTAAGTAAAAAAAATACTCCAAGTCTAACTCAATCCTGCCCGGGCATTCCGTACTGCTCCCATTCTTCTTTTGCGGGACCATAAAGACCGAGCACTTTCAAACCTGCCTGGCGCATTAAAACGGTAAGCTGGGCGCGGTGGTGTATTTCATGCTTCAGCAGCCCGTACAGCACATTTTTTCTTGTCCATTTCATGCCGTAAAGCTCGATTTCCTCCTGAAGCATTTCATCAGTCCATTTGTCTTGCACCTCGGAAATAAGAGATTCCGCAGCTTTTTCATATTCCGTTGAGATTATTTTGCTGTCATCAGGTACGGGCGAATCTTCTGCCGGAGCTTTAACGGAAAGCCCTGTTTTGTTCATCATTTCGCCTAAGCTCTGCACTATGTGCCAAGCAATTTTTCCGAGAGTTCTGCCTTCATCCCACACTTTCTGATTGAGAGATTCATTACTGAGAGCGTTAAAAACTTTCACTGTGGATTTGCTTTCTTCGCTGAAATCCTGTACGAAATCTTCGATACTTGAATACATAGGTTACCTCCCAATTGAAATGTTAAAAAAATTTTGTTGAATTGTCAAAATCATTCTGACATAAAGATACAAAAAAATGATAAACAAATATGATATAATAAAATACAAGAGAATGATTTTTTGAACATATGAACAAGTATGATTAGGGAAAATGACACAAGGGAATGATTATTTATGCAAGATGTCGGACACCTTGAAGGTGTCCGACATCTGAAAATCAGAGTTTTGAAAGAAAAGCACATTCCCAAATCGGAGTTTGGGAATGAGATGAGA
>CAZOBD010000034.1:0-27668 GCA_964577665.1 uncultured Hyphomicrobiales bacterium | reverse complement strand
ATTTGGAAGCTGCCCCCGCCGATTTTTTTGGTTACGACAGACTGCTCAGCAGGCATTTGCTGAAGCTGAACGGGACGGCGAAAGTTCGGGAAACAGGAAAACAATACTACCTTTCGAAATAAAATAAACAGGCTTAGCTTCAGCAAATGATGAAACAATCCCAAAACAAGAAATTCTTGCTCCAAGATTATTTTTGGATTGAATAAAGCCGTGTAATTAAAAATTATCGCAAAAAGATAAAGATCATTTGAATGATTTTAAAGCCTCTTCTTTGTTTTTTACAATATCTAAAGCGAGCGAAAGCTTAGTAATGCTGAAGATATTGTCGAGATAGTCATTTGAATTATAAAGGACTATCTTTCCGCCTTTTTTTCTGACAATGGCATTGCCGGAAAGCAGGGCTCCGAGACTGGCAGAAGCAAGGAACTTTACATTCTCCAGATTAACCAGCACTTTGGTTTCCCCTTCTTTGGAAACTTTGCGGAAAGTCTCTCTGAGGTTTTCAGTTTCATCATCTCCCCCGCTGAAAGAACCTTTCAGATTTATCACTGTATAATCATCGTGTTTTACAATTTCAATTTCAGAATTGTCTAATGCCATTTTGTATTTCCTTACGATTTATTTAGAATAAACTATCTTTTACATAAACAGATTATTCAATTTACTAATTTAATATTATTTGTCAAAAAAAATTTATTGTCAAGCTTAATCATTGTCCGGAGAAGTAACTTCAAACTTTGCATATATCGGACAGTGGTCTGATATGTAATCTGCATCCTCGTGGGGATAAGCGTCCCAGACATTGAACATCATGGGAGTTCCGGACTTGAATCTTTGAGCAGCGCTCGAAGTTACGGCAATGTGATCGATTACGTGCCATCCTGAGTATTTACAGCTTTTCATATCTTTTGTTAGAAACCTGAGACCTGCTTTGCTGTGCAGTACCGTAAGACTGGGGTCTTTTTTTCTATTGGGAGTGTCATTAAAATCACCAATAATGAACAAGTCTTCTTCGGAACCGTCTTCAAGTGTTTTTTCAATCCATTCAGCAGCCCGAAATGCTTGTTTTTTTCGCAGTTCGATGCTTTTTCTTCGTTTTTCAGGCGAATTGTCATATCTTGAAGTAGATTTAAAATGAACTGTCATCACAACGAAATCAAAATTTCCTTTTTTTGCTTCAAAAAGAAGTCCGGGACGGGTTCTGTTTTTCTCAACGATAAGCGGATTGTAATCACCGATTATTTCCAAATCGACTGTATTTTTATAAAGAACGGCAAGATTGAGATGCCCCCCGCCTTTGCTTACATGATAGCTGTAATCCTTTAGATACTTGAGCACTCTTTCAACAGCTCTTTCGTTTTCTACTTCCTGAAGAGCCAATATATCCGCTCCAGTAGTGCTGATGACATCGGCTATACGGCTGTAATGTTCCTCTTCTCTCATTATTCTGTCATCGATACCGTCTCCGAGCCAAGCAATATTAAATGTGCCGATGGTAACATTCTCCGGATCGGGGTCATTTACTTCTTTTTTGGTTTCTGAGCAGCCAAAAACCAAGAGAAGTAACAAAAGCATCTTAATTAAATTTTTGATTTTCATAGCTTGTTTCATCTGTTTATTTTTAGCCCCGCCCTAACCCTCCTCAATAGGAGGGAATTCAACGATCTTGCTCCCTCCCCTTGGGGAGGGCAGGGGTGGGGTCTCTTTCGGTTTTTCATTTACATTACGTTTTTTTAATTTTTTCGCATCTCATTCCCAAACTCCGATTTGGGAATGTGCTTTTCTTTCAAAACTCTGTTTTGCATTAACTCTCAAACAATCATCCCCTTGTTTGTTTTCCCTAATCATGGATGTTTCATCTGTTTATTTTTAGCCCCGCCCTAACCCTCCTCAATAGGAGGGAATTCAACGATCTTGCTCCCTAAGGGCAGGGGTGGGGTCTCTTCCGGTTTTTTCATTTACATTACGTTTTTTTCTTCTGTTTATACTACCTCTTTCATCTTCAGATGTCCAACATCTGCCAGATGTTGGACATCTTTTTACTAATGCTGTTATGTCTTTTTGATTTTCAGATGTCGGACATCTTGCTTTAAATCCCTCGAAAGGTTCTTATTTACATCTTTTTCCCGCTCTGTTTTATCCGCCAATTTCTTTCAATGCTTCATCGTAATCCGATGCAACTGTTAGTATGGAATCGATTTTTGCAATCCTGAAAATATCTCTTATGTAATCGTTTGCATTAAAAACAACAATCTTTTTACCGGTTTTGGAAAAGACGGCATTGGCATATATTAGAAAGCCCTCGAAAAAGGAGTCGATGTACTCTGCTTTTAGAAAATCCATTAAAAGATGCTTGCCTTTTTGAGCAATTTCCTTTATCTCTGCACGTAATTCTTTGATATTTTTGTCATAAAAGACCAGACTGCCGCTCAGCGACATAATTACGAAATCATCCTTTTCTTTAAAATTTATCTGTTCCATATAAAATCCCTTATCTATTTGTTGGAAAAAATTGCTTTAAAAATGTGTCCGGCCATTTGAGGATTTTCCTTAAGCCGCCGCGATGAATAACCGTACCAGTCCTCTCCGAAAGGAACATATACCCGCAAGTGATGACCTTTGCTCAAAAGTTCGGTGCGTTTTTCTTCCCTAACGCCTAAAAGCATTTGAAACTCATAATCTTCCTTTTTCATGCCAAGGGTTTTTATCCTATCTTCCGCAAAATTCAAAAGCTCTTCATCGTGGGTTGCAATGCCGATGTACATATTATTTTTCACAATCAAATCAAAGATTTTCTTGTAGTTCTCTCTTATTTCCTGTTTTCCCTGATAAGCAATCTCAGGTGATTCCCGGTAAATACCTTTGCAAAGTCTTATAGAAGGTTTATATTCCAAAAGGTTTTCGATATCCTTATAACTTCTCCTCATGTATGCCTGTAGCACGATTCCTGCATTGTCATATCCCTCATCACGGTATCTTTTGTATAGATCCAAAGTTTTGTCTGTGTAAGGAGAATTTTCCATGTCGAGCCTGACCCAAAGACCGTATTCCTTAGCTTTTTCCAAAAGTTCTTTTATGTTATTATATGCAAATTCGATATCAATGCCAAGCCCCAAAGAAGTCGGTTTTACAGATAAATATGAAGGCAGTTTGTTTTGGTAGATTGCTTTTAAAACCTTTAAGCTCATGTCCTTTTCATGTAAAGCACGATCCCTGGTGGTAACGAATTCGCCCAGAACGTCAATAGTTGTCCATCCTCCCTCTTTTTCGAGTTCCTTTGCGGTATTCACGGCATCCTGCAGCGTATCCCCGGCAATGTACTTCCTTGCCACCTGATGGATAAGGAATTTTGGCACCAGAGGCATTGTTTTAATGATCAATTGATTCAGCATTTTATTCCAACCTTTATAGTCAACAAACGACAAAAATAACAAACTTTCAGCAAAAAAAATAGCTGTTTAGAAAAATAATATTCCTAAAAATTTAATATTGAATAGACTTTCTGAAAAATTCACTCTGGAAATATATTGGAATAATGACCTTTTTTTATTAACACAATATAAGCAATTCTCCTGTGAGTTTCTTCGACACCGCCGGATGCGTCAATCAAGTGAAACCTTTCCGGTTCTCTTAATGCAATATCTCTAAATCCCTGAATGACTTTGGCAAAAAAATCGTTTCCGGCATTTTCAATTCTGTCTTTATTTTTTTTATTGAATCTGGCCTGGGAAATTTTTAAACTGACATCGAGAAAAAAAGTCAAATCCGGTTTTATTCCTTTCGAGGCTATGCTGTTACATATTTCCACATCTGTCATAGAAAGGTTTCTGCCGCAGCCCTGATATGCAGTTGTAGAATCGTAAAATCTATCTAATAGAACGGTTTTACCGGCTTTCAGAGCCGGAATTATCTTATTTTCAACCAGTTCAGCACGGGCAGCCTCAAAAAGGAATAATTCCGTCAACGGACTCATCTGCATATTTTTATCCAGCAGGATATCTCTGATTTTTTCCGAAACAGGATTGCTGCCCGGCTCTCTCAGCTTCAAAGTCGAGTGTCCTTTTTTCTCTAATAAATCAGCCAGTAAATTTATTTGTGTTGTCTTTCCCGAGCCGTCTATTCCTTCAAAAGTAATTAGCATATATTTACCTCACTTTGCATTCGTACCGGACAAAACAATAACGAATTCGCCCCTTATTTTGTTGTTCTCAGTTAAATATTTCAAAGCTTCGGAAACGCTCCCGTGAAAAATATCTTCAAATTTCTTTGTAAGTTCACGGCATACAGTTATCTTCCTGTCTTCTAATTTATTCTCAATAAGTTTATAAAACAATTTCTCAATTCTGTGAGGCGATTCAAAAATCACGGATGTATAAGGATGCTGTATTAATTCACTGAAAAACTCGTCCCTTCCTTTCTTCTGAGGCGGAAATCCAAAAAAAGTAAACCTGTCCGTAGGCAGCCCCGAAGCGGAAAGAGCCGTCAAAAAAGAAGATGCTCCCGGCAGGGGCACTACGTTAATGTTGTTATCAATACACATTTTCACCAGGCGGTAACCCGGATCCGAAATACATGGCGTTCCCGCATCAGAAACCAGAGCAAGAGTTTTTCCGGTTTTGAGTAAGTGTATAATATAATTAGACTTGCTTTCCTCATTATGCTCGTGGTAAATTTCAAGCTTTTTACCAAAAATTTTATAATGATTAAGAACCTTAGAAATCTCGCGGGTGTCCTCACAGCATATTAAATCTGCCTTATTCAATATTTTTAAAGCCCTTAGAGTTATATCTTCTAGATTTCCGATGGGAGTCGGAACTATATTAAGCTCGCCTTTTTTCTCTTGTATATCCATATTTTATCTGTTTTTTTTTCCGCTTCCAGATGTCCAACATCTGCCAGATGTTGGACATCTTTTTCCTCCATACTATGCATCCCCTCTTGAGAGTAATGTCATGAAGTTAGTTCAAAAATACATAAATTTATTTTTTCTTCAATAGCCCCGGCTTTTAAGCCGGGGTTTATTAAATCTTATATTATAAATGCTTTAGCCAAAAATATAATTAATTTGGCTAAAGCCTCACTGTTGATTTTCATACCCCGACTTAAAAGTCGGGGCTATTAAATCTCTTATTTTCGCGCCATTACTCCCCAAGAGGGGATAAAGGGGTGTGTCCCTCATCCGTGAGATTCTGAAACAATACTGAAACAAGCTTTCGGCACAGGGGCAGAATGACACCACTTATATTTTTTAACTCACTCAAACAATCATCCCATTGGGTGTTTTTCCCGAATCATGGTCGTTTCATCTGTTTCTCAATTGCTTAAAAAATTCTTTTAACATAGCGGAGCATTCTTGTTTAAGCACGCCCCTTGTTACTTCACATCTGTGGTTAAGTTTTTCATTTTCAAGTACATTCAAAACAGAACCCGCCGCACCCGTTTTTTCGTCGTCGGTACCTATTACCACACGTGATATTCGTGAAAGAACAATAGCTCCCCCGCACATGGGACACGGCTCCAAAGTAGTATAAAGTGTACACCTAAGCAAATGCTTATAATTTATTATCTTAATCGCTTCGTTAATAGCGATAAGCTCAGCATGGGCAGTTGAGTTTTTTTCAAGTTCAACTTTGTTGTAACCCATCCCTATAATCCTGTCCTCAAAAACAATAACTGTGCCGATAGGAACATCATTATTTTCTAATGCCTTATGGGCTTGATTCAAAGCTTCTTTCATCCACTTCTCATCATCTGAAGTAAAATTGTTATATGAATCTTTTTTTATCATTTATATTGCTTCAAAAGGTCTATTCCTTTAACAATAGTATCATCATTCTTTGCAAAGCAGAGACGCAGCATTTTTTCTCCCTCATCAGAATTATTATAAAATACGCAGGGAGGAATAACCGCCAGCTTATAATTCCGCACAAGATCAACGGCAAAATCAATCCCCTTTTTATCATTTTCAGGTATGCCCGCAAGAAGAAAATACGTACCCAAAGGCTTGTATGCCCTGAAATTAGTTTGCTTCATTTCAGAAACTATCAGATCTCTTTTTTTTTGATACATACTTCTGAATTCCGGCAGATATTCATCAAGTCTTCCAAGTGCAGACGCCATGGCGTGCTGCCCGGGAGTATTGACGGCAAAAGCTGTCCATTGATGCACATTCCTTATGGCTTTAGTTATTCTCTCAGAAGCTATAGCCCATCCTATCTTCCAGCCTGTCATGCTGAAAGTCTTACCCGTTGAAGAAACCGTAATTGTACGTTCCTTCATGCCCGGAAATGCAGCAATCGGCTTGTGCTCTGCACCGTCAAAAGTCAAAAACTCATAAACCTCGTCGGAAATCACAAAAAAATCGTGCTTAACTGCAAGACGGGCAATAAAACCAAGCTCTTCCTCCGAAAAAACTTTTCCGCTCGGATTATGCGGCGAATTGACAATAATCAATTTGGTGTGTTTATTGACTAATGACTCTAACTCATTGAAATCAAATTTGAAATCAGGTTTATGAAGAGTTACGTATTTTTCTTTTCCGCCTGCAAGCTTCACATCCGCCTGATATGAATCGTAAAAGGGCTCGAACATTATAACTTCGTCTCCGCTGCCGACCAATGAAGTTATTGTCGAGTAAAGCGCTTCCGTGGCGCCTGCCGTAACAGTAACGTTTTTATCCTTATCCCAGTCCATATCGTAAAACTTTTTCTGAAGTCCGCATACTGCGCTTCTCAGAGAATTTATACCGGGCATGGGAGCATACTGATTCTTTCCCCGCTTCATAGCTTCAAAAGCCTCATCCATAATCCAATCCGGTCCGTCAAAATCAGGAAAACCCTGCCCCAGATTTACTGCTTTGTTTTCGAAAGCAAGGCGGGTCATCGTCGCAAAAATAGATTCCGGTATTCCCTTTAGTCTTTCAGCTTCAAAATTCTTCATAATCTTAATTTTTTAGTATTTATTTTAGTATTTTTATAAAGTTCTTGATAATTTTTACGAAATATAATAAATTATAGATAAAATAGTACTTAAAAAATAAAAGCTGTAAACATGAATTTAACAAGATACTGCATAACTACACTAATAATTATATGCTTACTGACGCCGCAAACGTCAGCCGCCCCTTATTTCACAGAAAACAAAGGACAGTTTGGCGATAAATGCAGTTTCCTTTACAAAAGCAGTAATATGAACGCATGGATTTGCAATGGTTCTATAGTGTTTGAAAATTTCCTTGCCTTTGATAAAAATTATGACGGCGATGGAAGGGTTTTGTCCTTCAAAGAAAAAGGTCATATTTACAGAATGAAATTTGAAGATGCAGATTTTTCGGATTTCGTGGTAAAAACTAACCGCTTTCCCTATTTCAATTATTTTCTCGGAAAAGATTCCTCGGAATGGTTTACTAAAGTCAAAACCCTTTCCGAAGTACTTTACAAAAACATTTATAATAACATAGACTTAAGGCTCTATTTCGATAAAAACAACCTCAGATATGACTTCATTGTTCATCCGCAGGGAGATATTAGCGACATCAAAATTAATTTCGATTTTTTAGACAGCATAGTTCTAAATTCAAACAATGAGCTTTGCCTGCATACATCTCTCGGTGAAATAAAACATAAAAATCTTTTCGCCTGTCAGTTCGAAAACAATATAAAAAAAGAAATAAAATGCAGTTTTGTTTTAAATGCAGATAATTCTCTAAGATTCAAAGCAGATAAGTTCGACAGAAGCAGAAAATTAATTATCGACCCTCTCATTTTTTCTACCTATCTCGGCGGCAAAAGCTATGATTATTCAGAAGGTTTGGCTCTCGACAGCTTAGAAAATCCTATCATTTGCGGCTATACTTCCTCTGAAAAATTCCCTGTTACAGAAGGTGCTTACGACACTGTTTTCAAAGTGAATCAGAACTTTTATCCCGATGCTTATGTAAGCAAGTTCAGCAAAGACGGCAAACAGCTTCTCTTTTCTACTTTTATCGGCGGCAGCCAAGACGATTACGGCAAAGATATAGCCATCGACAAGCAAGATAATATCTATCTCACGGGCTTTACTTATGTATCAAGCAGCTTCCCTGTAAAAAACGGCTGGGATATGATTCACAACGGCAAGTACGACAGCTTTATCACAAAGCTGAGTTCCGACGGAAGCAATTTGATTTATTCGACTTACATCGGCGGCTCGAAAGACGACTATGCAACTGCCATTCATATATCAGATGATTACAAAGCACATATAACCGGATATACAACTTTTTCGGGAGATTATCCCGTTACTGCAAACGCCTTCCAGCCGAGCCACAGAGGAAAATACGACACCTTCATAGGAGTACTCAGCCCTTCGGGAGCAAATTTGTTTTATTCTACCCTTTTAGGCGGCAGCAGTGATGATTTTTCTCAGGACATCCACGTATCACCGGACGGAAAAATATACATTACAGGTATAACACATTCTGTTAATTTTCCGATTCTCGGCAGCGCTTTTCAGACCTCACTAAAAGATGAAACTGCCGACAACAGCGGCAGCGATGCCTTTGTTACGGCTATTTATCCGGGAGACAGCCGGCTTGCTCTTTCTACCTACCTCGGAGGCGATTACGAAGATGCTTCATATTCCGTCTGTCTTGATGATGTTCAAAATATTATTATTAGCGGACAGACAGCTTCCGAGAATTTTCCTGTTACTCAAAACGTCTTTGACACAAGCTACAATAAGTCTGATCCCGATTTCGGCAGAGGCGATATTTTCCTTACAAAATTTAATCCACAGGCAGAAAATCTAATTTTTTCTACTTACATCGGCGGTACTTCCTCAGAAAGAGCGTACGAAGTAAAATGGAAAAACAGCCTTTTATATTTAACGGGAGTAACAAGTTCCAGGGATTTCCCCGTTACAAAGGGCGCTTTCGACGAAACTTTCAACGACACTAATTTCCGCTCCGATGCTTTTGCCCTAAAAATAACAGATGACGGAAAGGATTTGAAATACTGCACTTACATAGGCGGGAAGAAAAACGATGTTGCCCGGAAAATCTCTCAGACAAAAAATGATTATTCTTTTATATCAGGCACTACTTCGTCTTTCGATTTTCCCGTTAAAGATATTTCTTATGACATAACCCCAAATGATTCATGCTGTTCTGATGCTTTCCTCCTTAAAATATTACTGGAATCATTTTACGTTGACGCAGGAGGAGATGAAAAC
Organism: uncultured Hyphomicrobiales bacterium; assembly: GCA_964577665.1. Classification (GTDB taxonomy): domain Bacteria; phylum Bacteroidota; class Ignavibacteria; order Kapaibacteriales; family UBA2268; genus CAYVTD01. The sequence continues at coordinate 18,458 of CAZOBD010000034.1, read as the reverse complement.
GGCATAGCCGAGCTTTGTAAAGGAGACAGCGTGCAGATTGGTTCAGCAAATACAGGCGCGAAAGGCAGCGCTACTTTTTCATGGCAGCCTCAAAACGGACTGAGCGATCCCTCTTCCCCTGTCCCTATGGCAAGTCCTGAGGCAACAACGTCTTACACTTTTACCGTCCGCGATGAAGCTGGAAATTTCGGAAGAGATACGGTTTTAATAATAGTCAGACCTATTCCCGATGCTCAAATCATCGGTCCGAGAAAAGTCAGTCCAAATTCCTCAGCAAGTTATTCCTCAGTTGAAAAGAATGCTGATTCTTATGAGTGGAAAGTTATTAACGGGACAATCATTGAAGGCGCCGGTACCGAAAAAATACTAGTGCAGTGGGGATCCCTGCCTTCCGGCACTTTAAGCTTGAGAGTCTGCAATGATTTCGGATGCTGCTCTGAAACAGGCGGCAGCGGCGGGAACGGAACAGGTATTGTTATTTCTGTCGGCGATACTAACCGCCCAGAAATTCAAATAGTAACCGGAGCGCTTGTTTTCTGCATAGGAGACAGCGTTATTCTGGATGCAGGCGCCGGCTACAGCTCATATCTATGGTTCGACGGCTCTAATACGCGCTATGATACCATTAAAACAACTTCAGATGTGTGGGTGATGGGCGTTAAAGACGGCGAGCCGAAATATTCAGATACAATACGCACCGAGGCACAGGAATACCCCCCGAAACCAGACATAATCTTTTATGAAGAGGATTACACAATAGAAAGCACAGTAGAGGCTTACAGATATTTATGGTACGTAAACAATGACTCCATTCCAAATTCAAACATGCGGCGGTTTAAGCCTAAAATTACCGGCAAATACAAGGTGGAAGTCTTCACGGAAGCAGGATGCAGCAATATTTCCGGATTGATATACGTAGTTGTAGATGACGCCGTACATGACAAAAATTTTGAAAGAGGCATAATAGTATTTCCCAATCCCTCCCGTGAATTTTTAAACATCGAAATACAAAATACATTTTTTAAACCTCTTCAAATAAGTATTTTCAACTACATAGGAGAAAAAATTTACAACAGCAGTATATCAGAATCATCCGAGATTATAAAACTTAAAATAGATATGACAGGCTGCCCTCAGGGTATCTATTTTCTAAAGGCAGTATCCGGAAGCTCTTTCGGAATAAAAAGGATAATTCTATTGAATTAGGTTTTTCTTATATTTAGCTCCCCAATTTGGGGTAATGTCATTATGTCAGTGCAAAAATATTACAAATTTTTTTTCTTCAACAGCCCGGCTGTTAAATTCCTTATATTCTTGGCATTACCCTTCGGAATGGCATTGACGCGATTTCTTCAGTTTTTCATTTTCACGAGGTACTTTCATTTCGTAATACTTCCCCCTCGGAGGAGAAGGTATTCTGCGGTTTATAATCCATGGATTCATCAATCGCAGTTCTTTATAGGTATATCCGCGTTCTTTTGCCCAGACTGCCAAATCTCTTATACCGTAATCAATTTTAATGACATTAGCATTATACGGCTTGTAAATTTGCTCTTGGCTAAGTTTAATACCGTATTTTTCGGGATTCTGCATTATTTCTTTGATGATTAAAATTCTGAAAACAAATCGTGATGTTTCTTCATTGAGAAAAAGATCGAAATAATCATCGCCGCTCTGGTGAGTAAGCCTCTGACCGACTCTTGTATGTCCCATATTATACCCGGCTGCCGCAAGTGTCCATGAACCGTTATTCTGATATCCCTGTTTAAGATACTTCATTGCGGCGTAAGTGCTGCGTTCGGGATGGCACCGTTCATCAACATAGTTGTTTATAATAAGCCCCATCATCTTTCCTGTGCCTTTCATAAACTGCCATAATCCAAGCGCATTTTTTGAGGACCTTGCCATGTAAAGGGCGCTTTCGGCAACAGCGAGATATTTCAGATCCACAGGCATATTGTTTTCTTTTATAATTCGTTCAAACATCGGAAAATACCTGCCTGCACGCTTAAGATACAAGATTATCTGACCGGGATACTGAAGAAGAAGATAAAGTTCTCTTTCGGCACGTTCGCGTACTTCCGGGATTTCCAAAGGAGCTTCCTCCCCGCAAAAAGAAAGTTTTTCGGGTAACTGAATGTCAGACAAAAACTCAAAATAATTATTTTGCGGAAGCTGTCTGTTCAAAGGCTGAAGCGTTTCGTCCTGCCCGATAACTTTATTGTTTTCTCCGCAGGAAACCGTAAGAAAAACAAGACAAAAAATAAGATTTATATGTTTCTTCATAATATCACTTAATAATTTTATAAATTGAAGTAATCAGTTTATTATGCAGCCAATGTAAGAAAATGACTGCTCTTTTCCTATTAAACTTTTTTGCAGTCTGAAACTGCTCTTCGAACTGTTCAATAAATAAATGCCCCCCTTTTGAGCTGGAATGAATGCGAAAAACTGAAAGCGTATCAGGCACAACGTGTAGTTTATATTTCTGCATTATCCTGAGCCAATACTCATAATCCATTACATAATCCAAGTCTTCGTTGAAAAAGCCTATTTCATCGAGGAGTTCGCGCCGCCAGAAGGTGCTCGGCTGAATAATATAGTTGGTAATCGAAAGAAGAGAAAAGCTGTGATGCTTTCTTAGCATTCTTTTATACCGGGCAATAGCATCCTGTATTCTCTCCCCCTTTTCGTTTACAATGATATAATCTCCGGTCAATATGCTGCAGTCAGGATGATTTTTAAAATATCTGCTCACTTTTGAGAGCGCCCCTTCGGTATAGCAGTCGTCAGAGTTCAAATACGCCAAAATATCGCCCGATGCAATTTTCATTCCCTTGTTAATAGCGTCTGTCTGCCCTTTGTCTTTTCCGGAAAACCATTTTACTCTTTCTGAATATCTTTTAAGTATATCCAAGGTTCCGTCGGTCGAGCCTCCGTCCATTACTATCATTTCCACATCTGCATCTTTCTGATTTAAAACGCTTTCTATGGTTTCTTCTATAAACTGCCCCTGATTGTAAGAAGGCGTTATTATTGAAATCTTCATCAAAATTACTCATAGTAATAAAAAAATAAAGTCCAAAAATAAGAATTTATCTGATAAATATTACACCATAAATATAACACGTATGTTTGAAAACAAAAAAACTTAAAAGAAATCTGTTTTTTTTTATTCTGCCCGGAGGAAAAAAAATAATTTAACTGTTTATTTTTTGTATTTAAAATTTATATCCCTATCTCTATCATGCTAAACTTGTTTCAGCATTTCAAATTAGGGTATCCCCTTTCGTGAGATTCCGAAACAATACTGAAACAAGCTTTCGGCACAGGGACGGAATGACATCCATGATTTCAATTTCTAACTATTTCTAAAATAATCATGCTTTTATGTGTTTTTTTTATCAAGGTTATTTCAACTGTCTTCTATAATCATGCACATATTCAATATAATGTTTGGCTATTTTACCAAATTCCTCTATTTCCTTTTCACTCAAATCCCGAATTATTTTAGCAGGCAGTCCAGCCGCTAAAACACCTTCCGGAATTTCAAATCCCTCCTTAACCAAAGAGCCAGCAGCAACAACAGAATGTGAATTTACAGTTGCACCGTCAAGAACTCTGGCACCTATTCCAACAAAAGAATAGTCTTTTAAAGTGCATCCGTGGACAGTTACGCTGTGAGCTATTGTAACATACCTGCCTATATTCAGCGGGTATTTTCCGTTAGTAACGTGCAGCATTGATAAATCCTGAATATTGGTGCCTTCACCGATTCTTATATAGTGAACATCGCCGCGGATAACAGAGTTGTACCATACAGAGCAGTCTTGTTCTATTTCCACATCGCCGATTATCTGAACTCCATGGCAGATGAATGCTGTGGAGTGTATCTTTGGGGTAATATCTTTATAAGTTATTATATTTCCGCTGTTTCCGTTTTCAAGTACCATTTTTCTGATCTTATGCTGTTTTTAGAAATAAATTTCTTCAAAAATAAGGATAATTATTCATTTTTTCTTCTGTTTATTTTAAGCCCCACCCTGACCCTCCCCAAAGGGAGGAAAATCATTAATTTAGCACCCTCCCCTTGGGGAGGGCCGGGGCGGGGTCCCTTACGTTTTTCCATTTACATTACGTTTTTGTACATCTCATTCCAAAACTCCGATTTGGGAATGTGCTTTTCTTTCAAAACTCTGTTTTGCATTAAGTCTCAAATAATCATCTTCGGGTGTTTTCCCAAATCATGTTTGTTTCTACTGTTTATTTTAAGCCCCACGCTAACCCTCCTCAAAGGGAGGGAATTCAATGATCTTGCTCCCTCCCCTTGGGGCAGACATTACCCGAAAATTTCAAAAAAGGGATAATTTCTGATTTTCAGATGTCCGACACCTTGAAGGTGTCTGACATCTTTCTAAAATAATCATTCCCTTGTGTGTTTATTTTTTAAATCATGGTTGTTTCATTTCAAAATATTAAACTAAGACGAAAAAAGAAGAATTTCATTCAATTTTGAAAAAAATGTAACTTTTTAACGGCTTTTTTGTACTTAACTTGGAAGACACAATGTTAATTGAAAAAAACCGTCTTATCGAAAATTTCGGCGTAAAAATTGCTGATAACGTAATAATTCATTAATTTTATGAGTTATTATATGTTTAACAAAAAATTAACTTGCTAAATTGAAAAAAATATCATAAATTGGCACAACATGAAACAGATAATATTCATATTTTTGTTTTTAGCTGCCCTGACAACAAACCTTCAGGCAAAAGTTCTTGATTTCTTCACTGCCAAATCTGACAATAATGTGATAACATTAGAGTGGCGATCCTCTGATGAAAGCAATATTTCAAGGTACGAAATTGAACGTTCTTCCGAAAAAAATCCCGGATTCAGCCTTATTGAAACGGTTTACTCGGACGGCAGCAGCAAAACCAGAAAATACGTTGATGAAGAGGCATATCTCAGAAAAGATAATAAAACCGACAAAATAGAACAAAAGACGACTTACACATACAGAATTAAAGTAGTCTATAAAGATAATTCTTTCAAATACAGCGATTCAGTCAATATTTCTCCTACCATAAACAACATCAGGCGAACTTGGGGAATGATAAAAGAAATGTTCCGTTAAAATTATCTTTTTTTATCAAATAATTCCTTTCATCATTATTCGTTTATATTTAATATTAGATGCAAATTTACTATTTTTGCACTTCATTAATCAATTATTGACTTTAAAAGATTTAAATAAAAAATGAAAAATCAACACTTAATTCTTGCAATTTTATGTGCTTTCTTTCCTTTTAATATCGGCTTATCTTTTGACGGCAGTACAGCTCCCGTCCGAAACAGTACATTTATACCTCAAGAAAAAAAGGATGAAATGCTCAGGCGTCTGACTGGTTTTGACATTTACGGGAGGCCCGACCTTCATAATGTATATACAACTCCGGGAGGTTTCTCCATACACTTCGATACGGAGGGTCGGCACGCAGTACCGCCTGATGATATTGATAAAAACGGCATACCCGATTATGTAGATTCCGTTGCATACTATATGGAATATTCAAAACGCGTTTACATTGACAGCATCGGTTACCGAGAACCCTTTCTCGACGGTGAAAAAGGCGGAGGGATGGACATTTATGATATTTACCTTATTGATGTCGGAAAAGAAGGTTTTTACGGATACGCTTACCTGGAAGAACTTGTCGAAAGTGAAAACGGCGTTGAGCGGTACAGTACATATACAGTTATGGACAATGATTTCAGTCCATTTGATTCATCAGACTTCGGAGGCAAGAAACGTCCCACTTATTTAGAAACAGGCATCTCTGCTGCAAAATTCGTTGCAGCGCATGAATATCACCACGCTGTTCAGTTTGCCTATGCAGACGCTTACAATACCAGTGTTCTGCATGAAATGACCAGCACATGGATGGAATACAGGATAGTGCCGGAGACCTATGATTTTTTACAGTTTCCATCTCATCTTCTTCGACATCCTTCTTATTATAATTTCGGAGAAGGGCAGGATTCCAACAACGGTTATCCCTTCGCAATTTTTGCCGAATACGCATATATCCTATACGGCGACAATCTCCTTTTAAGAATGTGGGAACTTATCGGCGAAGGCATAAACGGCTATCTTGCCTTAGACAGTGCATTTAAAGAACTTGGCGGAACTGAACTAAAGCAAGAGTGGAAACGTTTTACAAACTGGCTTTACTTTACCGGTGAAAGAAGCGAAGAGGGAAAATACCTGCTTCATGCTTCCGCGCTTCCTGAAATAAGCTTTTACAATGAAACTTATTACTCTCCCCCCTCCATCATAGAAACAGGTATTCTTAATTCTTTTGAAATCAGGGCTTTCAGATTTATTTTTCCTTCCTATACCCCAACAAGAACAGATGATATGCTGGATATGATTATCTGCAACACATACTTGGAAGCCGCCGTAAAAGGCTACTCCGGAGAAACAGATTATTTGATAGTAATTACTGACGAGAATATAAGTGGCTATGAAAAACTTCCAAAAATCGAATATTTTATAAAAACGGAATCTCAGACTGACCATATTCTGTTAAATATGTTCATTTTTTCCGGAACAGATACCGACTGCCTCGATTATGCCTATCCAAGTCCCATGAATCTAAAAGAACATACCGAACTTTTAATACCTGCTCCCTGCAAAGCGGATTTCGGCGAAACTGCCGAACTTACCATTCTGACATCCGAACTGACAGAAGTTTTCCACAAAAGACTTCCTGTTATCGCAGGAAAAGGAGGACACAGAGTGCTCCTTTGGAATGAACTGCCCAAGAATCTATCTTCCGGGATTTATATATACAGGATTTCTTACCGTAAAGAGGAAAAAACAGGAAAATTCGTTATTAAATAAATCAAGTATCCATGAATTCATTTACTTTAGAAGCAAAAGATATTTCAAAAGCTTACTCAGAAGGAAAACAGGTTTTAAAAGAAATAAATTTCAACCTCAAAAACCATGAAATAATCGGCATTACAGGTGAAAACGGTTCGGGCAAATCCACTCTGATGAAGATAATCGCAGACACTTTGGAACCCGACTCAGGAAAAATGAGATTTTTCCTTAATGGTAATAACATAAACGGTAATGAATATAAAAAACATTTAGGATTCGTTGGTCCTTATCTGAAACTATATGATGAATTTAACCCGATAGAATTAATAAAAATAGTTACGCGGTTCAGAAATGTTTTTTATGATGAGAAATATGCAGCAGAGCTATTAAGGCAGTTTGATATCCACCGGCGCCGTTTCCAGCCCGTTAAAACATTTTCCTCCGGCATGAAGCAAAGAATGAAATATGTTCTGGCTCTTATACATAATCCGGAGATTCTGCTTCTGGACGAACCTTCGGCAAACCTGGACAAAGGCGGCACAGAAGCCGTCGAAAATCTTATTGAAAACCGGAGTTACATAGGCGGCGGAATAATAATAGCTACTAATGAAAACCGTGAAGCGGAGTTATGCAATAGAATAATAAATCTTTCGGAAATAGAATCATGAGTGTTTACTCAGGAAGTCTAACGCCTGATTCTGTATAAAATCCGAATATTCATGCAGCCAAAATGAAAGATGACAGCCTCCCTCTATCCAAATCCTTTCAGAATAAGGTATTGATTCAAAGGCATACACACCGTCGTAAAATTTCACTTCCGTATCATGGGTGCCGTGTATAATCAAAGAAGGAGTTTTTATGTTTTCAAGCGTCATGCGGGTTAGTTTCTTCAACTGCCTCAAGTCATTGTCCGTTCCGTATTTTTTTTGATTATAGGGCTTCATACTCTCTGAAAAAGCAAGAATAAACCTCATCGCATCGGAATTTCCGAGACATTTATTAATTTTTTTCTTTTTTTGTTCCTCGGTAAAAAAAGCTTCATTACTGTAAAGGTCTTCAAGAAATATTTCGGGCTTTTCAGAACTTAAATATTTCATCAAATCTTTTCCGATTGCACTTAAGTAAATAGCTCTGGCAACGGGACCGGATTTGAAAGGCATTTGGTAATATCCGCTTATGCCTGAAATAACTACGAGAGCAGAACACTTTTCAGGATAACGCATTACAAAACTATAAGCCGACGGTGCGCCTCCGGCAAAAGCAATTACACCGGTTTTACTTATTTTCAGCTTTTCGAGCAGCTCTGCATAAGCATCTGCCTGTTGATTTATCATTATTCCGGTTTCAATGGGTGTTCTCAAGTATCCCGGTCTGGAAAGGCAGAGGACACGGAACTCATTCCTGTCAATCCAATCGCTGATAACTCTTGCCTGATCAATTCCGCCCAATAAACCGTGTGAAACAAGGACACATCTGTCCCCGCTGCCCGAAATTTCATATTCGATATTTCCGGATTCTATTGCGGCAATTTCTGATTTCATTAAAATGCCGGGGAATACTTCCTTTTTTTGAAGCATTATGATTTAGTCTGAAAATTTCCGTTTTGAAAAACAAAGGGAAAATCATATTGAGGAGTTCCGGTTAAAAACTGCTCCGAAACGTATGCTATTCCTTTTGCATCAAGCAAAAGATCATTGTAAAGTTCCGCCTGGGAGCCGTGTTCAACAAATTTGTCCGGTATCCCGTGCATCAGCATGTCAACATTTCTGTTGTGTTTTGTTCCTATATATTCAAGAACGCCGGAACCAAAACCTCCCTGCACCTGTCCGTCTTCTACGGTAATTATTTTATCAAACCGCGAGCATAGGTCATCAATCATAACCGTATCGAGAGGTTTTGCAAAACGTGCGTTTACGACTTCTGCTTCAATCCCCCGCTGTTTCAAAATTTCTGCGGCTTTTAACGAATGGTTTACCATATTTCCAATTGCAAGAAGAGCTATATCATTTCCTAAGCGGACTGTTTCCGATTTTCCTATGGGCACCGACCTGAAAGGCTGCTCAGGAATACCGGCAACAGTTCCTCTGGGATACCTGATAGAAACAGGCTGGTTTTTTACGTGAAAAACGGCAGTGTAAAGCATATTTCGAAGCTCCTGCTCGTCTTTCGGCGCCATGACTATCATATTTTGCATACTTCTTAAAAAAGCAATATCAAGCACACCGTGGTGAGTCGGTCCGTCTGCTCCCACCAGACCTGCTCTGTCAAGTGCAAATATAACATGTTGGTTCTGCAGGGCACAGTCGTGGTTAATCTGGTCATAAGCCCTTTGCAAAAATGACGAATAAATGGCACAGACGGGTATTATTCCTTCGGAAGCCATACCTGCGGCGAGAGTTACGGCATGAGGTTCGGCTATGCCTACGTCAATTACTCTCTCCGGCATTTCATAGGCAGCAATGTCTAAGCCTGTTCCCTCTTTCATAGCGGCGGTGATAGCTACGAGTTTGGGTTCCATTTTACAAAGTTTAAGCATTGCGTTTCCGAATACTTGCGAATAGGTTGGTTTAGGCGGGGGTGCATCCAGTTTTAAAATGGACTTTCCTGTGGATTTATCGATTTTTCCTATTGCATGATAATGCTGGCTGTCGCGTTCTGCGGGTCCGTAGCCTTTACCTTTTTGAGTTATAACATGGAGCAAAATAGGATGGCTCATGTCTCTTATCAGCTTGAATATCCTGACAAGTTTTTTTACGTTGTGTCCTTCCACCGGACCGTAGTATTTAAAACCAAGCGCTTCGAAAAGCATACCGGGAGTTACTATTGCCTTTAAACCGCCTTCAATTTTTGATGCCACTTTTCGGATACGGTCTCCCAATTCATCCATTCTGCCTGTCAAATCCCAAATATTTCCCCGAATTTTCTGCATCGTTTCCGATGTGAAAACTTCGTTGAAATATTGTGAAATGGCGGAAACATTGGGATCAATAGAAAAATTATTGTCATTGAGGACGACTGTAATATCTCTTTTTTGAAAACCAATGTTGTTCATAGCCTCAAAAGCCATCCCGCCTGTCATGGCACCATCGCCGATAACGGCTATTACTTTGTTATCTTTGTTCAGAATATCCCGTGCGGTGGCAAGTCCTAAAGCTGCTGAAATACTCGTACTGGCATGACCTGCTCCAAAGGCATCATATTCGCTTTCAGCAGGCTTAAGAAAGCCGGATAGACCGCCTTTCTGCCTGATAGTATGCAGCATATCCCTCCTGCCGGTTAGTATTTTATGGGGGTAGCCCTGATGCCCGGTATCGAAAACAATTTTATCATAAGGTGTGTTGTAAACGTAGTGCATTGCAGCCGTCAGTTCAACCGCACCGAGTCCGGCGCCGAAATGCCCGCCGGTCTGAGTGATTACGTCTATCATAAACTCGCGTACTTCTTCGCATACGGCAGGGAGATCGTTAAGGTCCATCTTCCTGAGATCAAAAGGCGAGTCTATCTTGAAAAGATAATCGTAATCAAACTTTATTTTTGATAAATCCATGTTCATGTTATTTATAACTATTTAACTTAACTGCTTTTGCTTTCATCTGTTTATTTTATCTTTATTTCTTTATCAGCAAATTTTTGTCATGCTGAACTCGTTTCAGCATCTCAAGTTAAGGTATCCCCTCTAGAGAGGGGAAAAAGGGGTGTGTTCCTCATTCCTGAGATTCTGAATCAAGTTCAGAATGACATTCTTTATTTCAATTTATTAAATATTTTTAAATAATCACCCTTTTATGTGTTTTCCCTTATAATGAATATTTTTTCAATTTATTTTTTACTGAAATATTTCTAATAATTGTCATTCCGCACTTGATGCGGAATCTCACGAATGTATATCCACATAACGTGAGATTCCGGCATTTCGACTATCGCTCAATACATCGCATTCCGCTCCGCTCCATCCGGAATGACATCCAAGAATTCTCTCAAGTCTAAAATAATCATCCTTTTATGTGCTTTTCCATAATCATGGACATTTCATCTTTTTATTCATCAGAAAAAATCAAATAAATCTAAGCTGATAGTTTATTTCGGTGTAACAATTCTAATCTGCACGGTTCTGGATAAATGCCTTCCAATAGGCAAATCATTGTCAAAAATAATATTATCTTCACCGATGGAATAGGCTTTATAAGATTTTGCTTTTACTTTTGAAGCAAGATAATCTCTTACGGTTTCTGCCCGTCTGCCTGCAAGTTTTCTGTTATAGCTTTCATTGCCAATCCTGTCCGTATAACCGTAAATCTCAACAGTTGAATTAAATTTAATAGAAGGTATTACTTCTTCGTCAAGTATTTTTCTGTCAGCATCTGATATTTCCGCTTTGTCGAAAGGAAAGAGAACAAGACTGTATTTTGATATTGTCTTATCGGGCAGGTCTTCTCTTGCTTTTCTGTTCTGCGAAACATATTCAACAGGTATAGTACCTGAAACTTCGTCAGATTTGCCTTTTACATTTTCTGCAAAGTAAAAATAATCAACAGGAGCCTGACTTTCAGTCAGCTCATTCGGAAAAATTATCCATGAAAGTTCCTCTTCTTCGCCTTCTCCGCTGATTATTCTGAGTTTCTGTTTTCCCTGAAAAAGTTCAAGTTTCCACATTTTTACCGAATCGGAAGAAACGACTTTAGGAACGAATTCGATGTGATTAGGCTCGGCAATTCTCTGAATTTCATCTTCAATAATAATAGGAGCAAGCAAGTCGGGATTGCTGCTTGAAAGTGTGATGCGGCGGTTTTCTTCCACACCGTCGGGATCATTAGAAGTAGAAGGATTCTCGGGCAGACCTCCGGTTATTTTGACATTTATCCTCAATGGGCTGATGTCAAAATTATCAACAAGGTAGTCTCTTGCAAATTCCGCTCTGTGTCTTGCCAAGTTTTCCATTCCCTTTTCTTCTTTGCTGTCAGCAGCGCCGGTAATTGTAAGTTCTGCATTCTTTATCTCTTCCATACGCCTGCCCAAAATATCGAGTGTATGCTTGTTTATCGAAACGGCATCAGGTTCGAGCATATCGACTGAAAATTCACCTGTCTCGGTTTTCATTGAAAGATTTTGCACTGAGGGTGCAGGCTGAGAATTCTGCTCAGGGAAAAAGACATGATTAATAAACGGGAATAGTTCTGTGTACTGGATTTCCTCCACATTCAGTCTCGTAAGAGGATTCCTATCTCCTTCGGGTGTATAATAATACACCCCTTCCATTTTCACATTTATCATAGACTCATCCGGCACATCTTCTTCTTCAGCCGAAAAGAAATCGAAAGTAAGATTTACACCAAAACGAAACTGTGAAATATTCCACTCATCCAGATAATCTTTTGAAGACACTTTTGAAAAAGGCAGACGAAAAGATACTTCGGGGCTTAAAAAAGCTCTGCTGCCGAGAGGAATATCATATCCGGCGCCTATCATACCCGCAATTCTCGTCGAGGCATCAGGAATGTCCATATCTTCAATATCTGTCATATAATCGGGTTCTTCGGAAAAAGAATAGCTTTTCGTTACGGGTATTCCGAACTCAAGTCCTGCCAAAAGATATAAACCGCTGTTTCCTATTAAATTATGTATCTGAAGAACAGGCGAAATCTCAAAATATGCCAGCGACGCATCGAAAATATGGTTGGTATCATTTATCATTGATTCAAGCTCACCGTTCATACCGTTATATCCCAGCCTGCCGGAAATGACAAACATATTGTTAATTGGGAAATTTCCGATAACACCTCCGTGAAAACTTAATTGATTAGTATTTTCATTAAATGGTATATCGGTTCTTAAATTGACAAATTCCGACTGTGGAAGAATATAATCGGGAGTGTGCATATTGTAGTTCAATCCGCCGAAAATACCGATAGTTACCGGTCTTTCTTTTTCATCGTTCTGAGCGCCGATGCCGGTATTAAAGACTAAAATAAGCAGCCAAGCCGCCGTCAAAAATTTTTTCATTTTCCCCCTGCCAAATTTTATTTAAAATTTATTGTTTTACAAAAATGCAAAGTTACTGAAATTATTGCGGATAAAAAAGATTTATCAAGGTTTGACAACTTCAGCTTCGTGAGATACTTCACAGCCTGCATTTTTAAACATTGCCGAAGCTCCGCAATACTTATTCTGTGACAGGTCTATACATCTTTCAAGGTCGGATAGTTCGGCATCAGGACTGGTAAGTTTGTAACGTAGGTGTACTCTGGTAAAATACTTAGGATGCTCTTCACGCCTGTCGCCTTCAATTTCTATTTCCATACCGTCAACAGTTTTGCGCTTTTTTCTCAGTATGCTGATAACGTCCATAAAGGAACAGGCAGCCATTGCTTCAAGCATAACCTGCATGGGAGTAGCTGCCGTATCTTCACCGCCGGCGGCAGGTGTATCAAAAATAGTCTCATGTCCTTTGATGTCGGTTCCAATGATGCGCATTTTACTGTCGAGCTTAAGGTTGGCTTTCATTGACGTCCCTATATTTTAATAAACAAATTCTGTTTAATTACAAGTATATAACGCATCAGACAAAGGAAAATTATATTTCATAAGTCAGAATTGACTTTTTATATTTATCAGGGATGAAGAAGATAAACAACTATTTGATATTAACTAAGGAGAACCATCCTTTACCGTTATGATTTTCGATTAGTTTAACACAATTTGTAATATCAAATGTAACCATTACAGAGTGAAAAATGGACAATACCAAATCTTGATACTTTTGATCTTCTTCAAGAGGTAAAACCTTTAGACCTATATCATTAGCTGTATTAATGTCGATGGGTTTTCCGTGTGTAAGATGTTCTGAGGCGCTGCCAAGCCAGTTAGCTATTTCAGATCCTCTTTTCGTATCATTTTCAAACATATATGAATCCAGCCATTTACTTACCATTGTTTTGGCAAGTTCAATAGTATCTTCACACTTTTTAAAAAAGCCATGGGGATAAGAATTGATCCTGTTTACCCACAAGGTAGCAAGTTTTGGATCAGCTATTACTTCCTCTTTTGCCTGTTCAAATTCATCCAATATTGACTGTGCAGGTATGAAATATCTGTTTCCATTTGCTGAAATAACATTCATTTGAGGATCAATAGGTCCTATTGCAGAGTGTTTTGCCATGATTATTTCATCACATGCGCAGGCAAGCATTGTTGCGGCTGACATAGCGTTTTGAGGAATAACTGCTCTAATGTGTTTGAATTTTGCTCTCAGATAATTTACTATTTGTTCTGATGCCTCGGCAGATCCACCCGGACTATGAATAATAAGATCTAATTTGTCGCTTTTTAACTCATGTATTGAAGACATAAACCCCTGCATATCTTCATGAGTTATTGACAAAAGAATGTCAGGTATGCTCTGCATTTGTACTTTTTTGCAAGTATAAGCCGTTGAATATACTATTATGTTCCTTTTGGTATATTCGTTCAAATCTTTAAGATAAGACCTTCTTACTACATCTTGTCTGTCAGTACTTGTAATTTTTTGCTGTATTTGGTTACGGCTTGGCATTTCTTAATTTGATGTCCCTGAAAAAGAATTAATTATCTCAAAATTATTTTTTTGTTCGAAATCAATTTTCGATAAAACTTCGAGTGTTTTAATTATTTCAGGATCAATATCTTTCAATGCATTATCAAAAATCTTGCGGATTTCTTCTTCATCTGAGAAGGATTTTTTAGTCTTATTTTCAATTGTTTCCATGTTTCCTCCTTTAAGATGGAATAATATAGATTCTGCAAAATAATACAATTTATTAAAAAATCAAAAAATCTTAAAAATCAGGAAGTCTTTCCGTCTCTTAAGGCGCGTATCTTATCCCGCGCTTCTTTCAGGTAAATTGAAGAGGGATATTCCGATAAAATTTCAGTATATTTTTTTATTGCATTATCTTCCTGATTCATCTCCAGAAAGTAATCGCCCTGCATCATCAAGGCAATATCTCCGTATATCGTATTAGGATATGCTTTAAAAAGCTCATCCAGAATATTTACTGCGTCGGAATATTTACCTCTTACTGCATAAATTTCGGCATTTTCCAGGTAAGTTCTTTCAGCCAAATCGCTCTGAGGGGCGGATTCACGAGCAGAACGGAAAAGATTTTCCGCATTGTCATAATTCTTACGGTATTTATGCAGTTCTGCTTTTGCATATATTTTCAAGGCATCCTTTTCGCTTTGATTTAAGCTGATAAGAATAGACCTGTCCAAAGCATCGTTTGCAATGTCGGAGTTTGACTGCTGAGAAAGCTGAGAAAAATACTCTGCCGCCGTATCTATATTGCCTTCATAATATTCAAGCATAGCAAGATTGTATTGTGCTTTATGAAGCTGTTCTGTCATACTTCTGCCAAAAGTGTTAACAACACCGGAAAAAGTTTTACGTGCCTCTTCGTTTTTGTTTTCAGCAAGATATATCTCGCCTAGTAAAATAGAAGCGTCTGCAGTAACTCCGTGTCTTGGATATTCTTCTATCATTTTCAGCAGCTCTTCTTTTGCTTTTTGCCTGTCCTGAAGTTGATTAAGATACAAAACAGCCATACGGTAATTACAGTCTGCGGCTGTGCTTGTGCGGGGAAATTCTTCTATAACCGATGCATATCTTTTAATAACTTTCATAACCTGTTCACTGCCGATACTGTCCTCAAGCATCATTTTTTCTTCGAGTGTACGGATATATCCGTAAAGTGCGTTCAATTTTTGAGATTTGTTGTCGAAATTATCTATAATGTATTCAAAAGACTTGAGAGCTATTTCCAGATAACCGTCACGCTGTGAATCATAAGCAAAACGGTAAAGTTCTCTTCCTTTAGCATTTGCCATTTCGTCAATTTCTTTGAAAATCTCAAATGCTTTTTCATGTCTGCCGATACTTCTGAAGAACCATGCGTGAAGCCTTAGAAAATTGATGTTGTTTGAATAAGCAGACTTCATTTCTTCAAGTTTTTTTTCGACGTGCGCAACAGCATTTTCGTTAATCATCATTGCCGCAAGCCTTCCCTGTGTCTGGGAAAGATTATAGCTTTGAGTAAAAATATTCAGCACCTCACGAGTGCCTTTTTCATAATCGCCTTTCGCTATGTAAAGCTGGCTGAGCAGGTCTGCAAAAAGATGTATATTATCGATTTCACTTCTGCCTTCTTCAAGTGTTTGAACGGCTTTTTCAAACAGTCTGAGAGTTATCTGACTTTCGGCTATATCCTTGTAAGTCTGTTGTGATTTTGGCTTTAGCATACGCGCAGCTTCCCATGCTTCTCCCGCTTTTTTACTGTCTCCCGTTCGCCACAGTATTTCGGCATACAAAGCCAGAGATTTCGTTGACTCTCTTAAAGAAATATATCTTTTTATGACCAGCAGAAGGTCTTTGAACTTATTCAAGCCTTTATATGTTCTGACTATACCTCTGAAGTAGTCGTCATTTGCAGGATTCTTTCCCCAAAGTTCATAATATATTGCGCCTGCTTTTTCCAAATCGCCGCCTTTTTCAAATGTCTCTGCCAGTTTATACATGCTTCTATCGCTCGTTTGTGCAAGCACAGTTGAGGCAAAGAGAAATATCGCCGTTATATATGTCATTAATCTCATATCGTCATTGTCCTTTTCCATCTGTTTATTTTTTACTTCACGTTTCAGATGTCCAACATCTGCCAGATGTCGAACATCTTTTTCTTCCATAATGTGCATCCCCTCCCCAAGAGGGGATTAAGGGGTGTGTTCCCCTAACTTGAGATTCTGAAACAATACTGAAACAAGCTTTCGGCACAGGGACAGAATGACAACACTTTTTTTCATCTCATTCCCAAACTCCGATTTGGGAATGCAATTTTTCATCTCATTCCCAAACTCCGATTTGGGAATGCAATTATCTTCAAAAACTCTGTTTTACATTTTCTATAAAACAATCATCCCCTTGGGTGTTTTTCACAAAATAATGCACGTTTCATCTGTTTCAAGTAATCACATCCTTGTGTGGACTATTATTCTTTTTTTAGACTTTTCAAATCTCCAAGATATGGAAAGTCTTTTTTATACTTATTCGGTATTTTTTTTAAAATATCCTACGGATAAGACGGCAGAAAGGTTTCGATGTTTTATTGTAAGGGAAATTCTCAAACAAGAGCTGAAAATGAACTTCTGCCGATAACCGGAGCAGAACCGTCATGCAAAATAAGATTTTCAGCCGTTTCGGTTTTCATTTCTAACGAATAACTGTCTTTGTCTTGATTTTTAACATTATATGCAGGATTTTTCCCTTTCTTGACGGTTTCTTCGGGAGTAAGCCATCCTTTCCTCTTTTGTACCTGAACGGCTTTATATTTCTTTTGAACGAAATGCTCTTCCGTAAAGGACTTGGTATCCGTTTTATCGAAAAGTACTTTCTTCTCCTCAGGCAAAGGAGGTTTATAGGTTGATTCATAAGGATTGTACTCATTTTTGTCATTTGCATCATCACCGGCTATACCGGGAGGAATATACATTTCATCCTCTTCGGTGAAAATTCCGCTTTCAAATGGATTATAAAGCTCCTCCTCTTCTATTTCATAGCCGCTTTCAAAGGGAATATATTCTTCATTTTCTTCGGCAACTCCGCTTTCAAACGGTTTATCATCTCCGTTTTCAAATGATTTATACACATCGAACGGATTATATCCGGCAGTTTCTTCAAAATTGCTCTTGAAGGGTTTAGTTCCGGATTCTTCCACAGTTTTATAAGAAGGTGTTTTTAAAGCGTCCTGTTTTGCCTGTTCAAGTCTCAGCTTTTTCAAATCGTCATATTCTATAGGATTCGGCAGACTTTTCTTCTGTATCTGCTTCATGTAGTGTTTCAGCTTCAGCGACATCTTCGCTACGGCAGCGCTGTCTCCCCTTATCCTTCTTTTGGGAGGTATTCTCATCTTATGCGGATTGACCGAAATAGTTATAAACCTGACAGTAACGAACCTGCGTGAGGTATCGGCATTGTTCAGCATCATTCCGGCTGTTGCAAACGGTTTTATCATATTTTATCCGAGGTATTTTTCATACTAAAATACACTTTATATATTTTCTATACTATAGTATCGGAAAAAATATGATTTCTTTATCAGTAATATTACTGAAATTTAAAATAATATTTTTAGAATATATTGAAATATATCAACTTAGATTTATTCAAATAAAACCCCCTCTTGAGAACGGTGCATTTATCTGGAGTAAGAACATTCTGCGGGATTGAAACCTTCGGAAGGATAAACAAATAAACAGATGAAACATCCATGATTTGGGAAAATCACACAAGGGAATGATTGTTTTTAGGTAGATTTGCCATATATTGAAGAAAAAAAAGTATTGTAAATGAAAATCCGTATGAGACCCCGCCCCGGCCCTCCCCAAGGGGAGGGAGCAAGATCTTTGAATTCCCTCCCTTTGGGGAGGGTTAGGGTGGGGCTTAAAATAAACAAATGAAACATCCATGATAAGGGAAAATCACACAAGGGAATGATTGTTTTTAGGTAGATTTGCCATATATTGAAGAAAAAAAAGTATTGTAAAT
>CAZOBD010000033.1:9502-28393 GCA_964577665.1 uncultured Hyphomicrobiales bacterium | reverse complement strand
AAATTTGTAGTGCCCCATGCCAGACCGCCCGCTGCCATAATAGCAGGGATTTAGCGAGCTGGGGGTGCAAGTTGGGTTAACATTTTATAAGGTTTGTAACGAAGAATATACTATTAACCATTTTGAAAATATTAAACAATTATATCAATGTTTGAAATTAGAACTGAATTATTAGAAAAAGTAAGAAAATATCTTCTTCTCGTGGAAGAAAGAGGGATACCGGTTCGCTCAGCCTATATTTTCGGCTCGTTTGCTGACAGAAAAGAAAACGAGAACAGCGATATAGACTTAGCGATATTTTCTGAAAAATTTCAAGGAATAAGGATATTAGACAGAGAAATGCTGATTGGAATCTCACGTCTGGTAGATATCCGAATTTCTCCACTACCTTTGCCAACCGACAGTGACGCCGACAGTCTTTTCGTATCACAGGAAGTAATAAGCAAAGGCATAAAAGTAAGTTAGATTCACAAAGAAGATGTTCTTTGAAATATTCCCAGCACACACGCCGTATCACTATGCTTATAACTCGCCGCTTGTGTGGAAAGACTTGGAGCGGGCTTATTTAAATAATTTTTTAATTTTCAATAATATTCTTATATTGCATAAAAAACTGAATAATTATGCCTGTAACACAAGACCATATTAATAAAGCTATTGAGCTTGCCAAAGAATACGGAGTAAGCAGACTGCTGCTCTTTGGATCAGCTCTGAGTGAACCCGAAAAAGCAGAGGATATCGACTTGGGGGTTGAAGGTATAGAGCCTTCAAAATTTTTCTTATTCGGCGGTACACTTGAAAACATATTAAATAAAACTGTAGATATAGTTCCTCTTGAAATAAATTCAGAATTTGTAAAACATATCGTAAAATATGGGAAGTTCATTTATGAAAAGGACGGAATTAATTGAAGAAATCAACACTGAGCTTTCCAATCTTGATATAACTGTTAAATCGATTAAAGAGTTATACAGAATTATTGCAGATAAGGAGCCTGATAAGTTTCAAAAAGCCGCAGTGAACCAGTTTATCATGGAGTTTTACAGCGGGGTAGAAAACATTTTAAAGCGTATTTGCCGTGCCAAAAATATCGAAATTCCAAGCGGCGGCGATTCTCACATCAGCTTATTTAAGCTATTCTGTGAAAAAGGCAATCCAGACCTTCCGGTAATTTTTACAAAGGAAATTGAGGACGAATATATCAAAATCAGGAAATTTCGTCATTTTGTAATACACGGTTACTCCTTTAAAGTTGATTGGTCATATTTAAAAGACAGCGTAAAAGAATTAGAAGTAAATTACAATACTTTCAAGCAAATAATTAAGAAAAGTGTAATGTAAAATAATAAGCCCTACGGCGACATGCATAGCACCGAAGGCGGCGAAAGAACCCTCGGCTTCATCGGCAGGGAGCGGGGTAATTAATTAATAATTTAAAATTAATAATTAATAATTAATAATTAAGAATTAGCTCAACTCTTTTTGCACAATATTGTACATTGCATCATTGAAAATTGATTGGAAATTGGAAATTGAAAATTGAAAATTACAGAGTTACTGCCACTTCGGAGCGCGGCAGTACGACCCGCAACTGGGCAGGTTTTTAAGTGTAGATGCGTTCTTTGAAATATTCCCGGCACAGACGCCCTGCCACTATGCTTATAACTCGCCGTTGTCCTGAATTCGCTCCGCTCATTCAGGACAACGTGTCTGGGGTAAGCGGGGAGTCCGCTCCGCGAACTCTGTACAACATGGGGTAAACACAATAATAAGAATTACTCCGCTTACCCCAGACACGCTTGTGTGGAAGGACCCGAGTTGAGTCATTTATAATTAATTTCTGTGATTTCAGTTATCTATCTAGATAAGACAGCCTTTTCTTCTTGATTATTACGAATTTTTTTTGCAAATCCACCCATAATTTATAATTTGTCTTTTCGTTTTAATGAAATTGATTTTTTTTGAAACGAAGTAAATTTTTGTTAATAATTTTTGTTTAACCTTACAATTGGGTGAAAAATGAATATTTTATTTAAATTATTGTCTGTTTTTATCATAGCTGCCGTAATGGTAAGCTGCGGCGGAAAGGAAGAACCCGCATCCGATAAACCTAATCCGGAGGAAGTAAAGAAAATGGAACAGCGATTCGACAAATTCGAACAAAACTATACCGAAAAAGCCAAGTCGATAACCGAAAAGTGGTTCCTCGCACAGTGGGAAGCCCAGATTTCCGGCAAAAAAGAAGATTTCGAGAAAACCAGCGAATACGAAAAGCAGTACAACGCTCTTGTTTCCGACACTGCCGCATTTGCGGAACTGAAAGAAATAAAAGAATCCGGTCTGGTGCAGGATCCCGTCAAGCAGCGCAGTCTGGAACTTCTTTACAAAGAATACCTCGCCAAGCAGATTGACACCGAACTGCTGAACCAGATGGTTGAGCTTCAGTCTGAGATTGAACAGAAGTATAACAAATTCCGCGCGACAGTTGACGGCAAAACCTATACCGACAACGAAGTGGAAAAAACTTTGAAAGAATCTACCGACAGCAAAAAGCTTGAAAAAGTCTGGAAAGCACATAAGGAAATTGGACCCGTGGCTGCCGAAGACATAATCAAGCTTGTAAAGCTGAGAAATAAAGCTGCCAAAGAACTCGGTTTCGACAACTATCATGCAATGAGCCTCGAACTCAGCGGACAGGACCCTTACGACATTGAAAAGCTGTTCGACGAACTCGACAAGCTTACAAAAGGAGCTTACAAAGAGCTTAAAAGCGAAATAGACGCTGCTCTTGCAAAAAGACTCGGCATAAAAGAAGAAGAGCTTATGCCTTGGCACTATCAGAACCGCTATTTTCAGGAAGCCCCGCAGATATACGAAATCGACCTCGACGAATATTACAAAGGCAAAAATCTGGAAGAGCTTACCGCGGAATATTACAGAAGCATAGGACTTCCCATTGATACAATGCTCGCCAAGAGCGACCTCTACGAAAAAGAAGGCAAGAACCAACACGCATTCTGCACAATGATAAGCAAAGATCCCCGTGACGTCCGCGTTCTCTGCAACATACAGCCGACAGCCCGCTGGATGGAAACAATGCTTCATGAATACGGACATGCAGTTTATTTCAAATGGCTCGGCACCGACATACCTTGGATACAGCAGGACTGCGCCCACATTTTCACAACGGAAGCCATTGCCATGTTTTTCGGCAGGCTCGCTTCAAATCCGCAGTGGATGGTTGACATGGGCGTAATAAAAGCAGAAGACAAAGATAAGGTCGCAGAAGTTGCCCGCAAAACGCTCCGTATGCAGCAGCTTGTTTTCAGCCGTTGGTCGCAGGTCATGTACCGTTTTGAAAAGAGCATGTATGAAAATCCCGATCAGGACTTAAACAAACTCTGGTGGGACTTGGTTGAAAAGTACCAGATGGTCGAAAAACCCGAGGGACGCGACATGCCTGACTGGGCAACAAAAACCCATATAGCCAGCTCACCCTGTTATTATCACAACTACCTGATGGGAGAACTTTTTGCATCACAGCTTTACATGCACATTCTGGATGATGTAATCAAAGCAGATAAGGACGCCGAACCTTCATTCAAGGGCGAAGAAAAAGTCGGTCAGTATCTAATCACAAATGTTTTTGAACCTGCAAACCGCTGGTACTGGAACGATATGATTGAAAAAGCAACAGGCGAGAAGCTGACAGCAAAATATTTCACGATTCAGTTCGTGGGCGAAATGCCTGAAAAAGATGAAGATACAATGCCCAACGAAGCCGAAACAAAGATTATAACAGGCACACCTTAAAAATATTTAATCATATCAAATTATGAATAATATTGTCCGGTTCTTTTTTTAAGAGCCGGACATTTTTTTCCTTTTTCAGCAATATGAGGCTTTATCAAAAGTAATAATCAAGGATATTTCATCTGTTTATTTTTTGCCCCACCCTGACCCTCCCCTTGGGGAGGGAATTTATATTTTTTCCACCCTCCCCTTGGGGAGGGCCGGGGTGGGGTCTCTTCCGGCTTTTCATTTACTTCCAGCACATCTGCCAAAAAAAACAATCGTCCCCTTGGGTGTTTTCACTAATCATGGGTGTTTCATCTGTTTATTTTTTGCCCCACCCTGACCCTCCCCAAGGGGAGGGCCGGGGTGGGGTCTCTTCCGGCTTTTCATTTACTTCCAGCACATCTGCCAAAAAAAACAATCGTCCCCTTGGGTGTTTTCACTAATCATGGGTGTTTCATCTGTTTATTTTTTGCCCCACCCTGACCCTCCCCATGGGGAGGGAATTCATATTTTTTCCACCCTCCCCAAGGGGATGGCCGGGGTTGGGTCTCTTCCGGCTTTTCATTTACTTCCAGCACATCTGCCAAAAAACAATCATCCCCTTGTGTGTTTTCACTAATCATGGGTGTTTCATCTGAGAAATATCAGTTAACACCCCTTAAAACCGATATGAAAACCGATATTAAAATTATTAATTATCACATTAAATATATTTCATTATTTAACCGCTATCTTTTGATTTTAAACAAAATACAGAAAGAATATTTTTTCCAAAAATAAAAATAACCCTCTAAATACATTATATTCCAAAGTGTAATATATATTGCCCGTTGGGAATTTACAAAAAAAATTCTTATTTTTTAGATGAAAAATATTGAAATGTTTTGTTAATAAATAATTGGAGAGATATGGCGGCAGTTAGAAAATATAAAAGCTATTTGCTGATGCTGATTATCCCGGCGCTGGTTGTCCTCGGAGCTGAGATATTTGCTGACTCTTACGGAACACCGGAAAAACAAATAGAAGACAGCAGGAAAAAAATTAAGGAAAGAATTACCACTACCGACCACAGCACATTTGAAATTCTAAAACAGGAATTTTCCGAACCGGAACAGGTTACAGAAGCGTGCCTATCATGCCATATTCTTGCGGCTCAGCAAGTTATGGAAACTATACACTGGACTTGGATATGCCCCAAATCGAAAGACCAGACAATAGGCAAGTCAACGGTAATAAATAACTTCTGTATGGCTATGCCTTCGAACGAGCCAAGATGCACAAGCTGCCATACGGGTTACGGCTGGAAAGATAAGAATTTCGATTTCACCAATGAGAAAAAAGTAGATTGTCTCGTTTGCCACGACCAGACGGATACCTACAAAAAATTTCCGACAGGTGCGGGCTATCCCGTTAAAGATACTACTTTTTTCAAAGCAAACGGCAAGACTTACTACCCTCCCGATTATAACAAAATTGCTCAAAATGTAGGCAGACCGCGCAGGCAGAACTGCGGCACATGCCACTATTTCGGCGGCGGAGGAAACAAGGTTAAGCACGGAGACTTGGATGTCGCACAGAATAACTGCGATGAACATGTGGATGTGCACATGGCTGCTGACGGCAATGATTTTGACTGCGTAACCTGCCACACCACGGTTAATCACAGAATCTCGGGCAGATGTTACACAACCCCGGCTGCGAAAGAAAAAGCCATGAAATTTCCTATAAAGCCGGACGAAAGTTCCAGAATTTACTGCGAGTCCTGCCATTCAAACCATCCGCATAAGATTCAGAAAATCAACGACCATGTAGATAAAGTAGCATGCCAGTCATGTCATATTCCGATAATGGCAAAGGCAAATCCTACGAAAATGTGGTGGGACTGGTCTAAAGCCGGCAAAATGGACGAAAACGGCAAGCCAATGGTACTGCATGACAGTCTGGACGGTTTTGAAGTAGATATTTACCATACCAAAAAAGGTGAATTTAAATGGGCAAGGAACATTGAACCGGAATATTTCTGGTATAACGGTTCTATAGGAGCAACTGTGGTAAGCGATAAGATAGACCCGTCTAAAGTAGTAGAAGTCAACGAAATTCACGGAAGTTACGACGATTCTACGGCAAGGATATATCCCTTTAAAGTGCATCGGGGCACTCAGCCTTATGATGCTGTTAACAAAACTTTTGTTGTGCCTAAGCTCTTTGGAAAAAAAGGCACCGGCGCATACTGGGCGGAATATGACTGGAATAAAGCCATAACTGTCGGAATGGAATACACGGGCGCTCCCTATAGCGGAAAATACGACTTTGTGGAAACTAAAATGTACTGGCTTGTATCTCACATGGTTGCCCCAAAAGAGGAAGCCATGGAATGTGAAGAGTGCCATTCTCAGTCTGATTCCCGTCTATCCAATCTTGCAGGTTTTTACATGCCTGCCCGCGACGCCGGCGGAATTATTGATACGCTTGGGATAATATTTTTGATTCTGACCTTCATCGGCGTTTTTGCGCACGGTATGCTGAGGATAGTTTTCACTTCAAAGAAAAAAAAGAAGAATGAAAAAGACACAGAAAATCTAAATGAAAAGGAGAGCTAAACTATGGAAAAAATGTATATTTATAAAAGGTTTGAAAGATTTTGGCACTGGGCGCAGGCGCTTATCGTTTTGATGCTCGTTCTTACAGGATTTGAAATTCACGGCACTTTCACTATTTTCGGCTATCAGGAAGCGGTGAACCTGCATAATATTTTTGCCTATTCGCTGATTATTCTTGTGGCTTTTGCTATTTTCTGGCATTTTACAACCGGGGAGTGGAGGCAGTACATACCCACGGCATCTTATCTGAAAGATATGTTCGGTTTTTATCTGAAAGGCATTTTCAAGGGTGAACCTCATCCCGTTAAAAAAACAGAACTCAGCAAGCTCAATCCGCTTCAAAGACTGACATATCTACTGCTCAAGATTTTCCTCTTTCCCGTTCAGATAGGCACCGGTATTCTTTACATGTATTACAATGACTTGAATATTGATCTCGGTTTAACAGCCACACTGCATGTTATAGGCTCGTTTGCTTTTTTGATTTTTCTTGTAATGCACATTTATCTGACAACTACCGGGCATACCGTTTTTTCAAATCTGAAAGCAATGATAACCGGCTGGGAATACAAGGAAAGCTAAATTTATTCTGAACTTGATTGGGGGACTTCGATTAATATATTTCGTATGTCAGATATTTACAAGATGCTGAACATAATTTTGATCTGATAATATATATTTTTACTATGTGAAATGATTTAATTATTTTTGCAGATAAATAATTAAACAGAAATGAAATATTCCATATATTTTAAAAATAAAGTCATGCAGAAGCGTCCATATCTTCAAGAGAAATGGATTGAATATGTATTGACTAATTCTGAAAAAACACTGACGCTGAGCGCCAAAAACAGGATATACTGCCGCGCCTTTATAAAAGAAGCCGGCAAGTTTCTTCGTGTGGTTACTTTAGGCGACGGCAGAACGGTTCATAATGCTTATTTTGAAAAAGATGAAAAACAGCAGGGAGAGTAAATATGAAATTTGAATACTTTGCCGAAACAGACACATTGTACATCGACATTAAAGACTCCAAGAGCGTGTCTTCTAAAGAAATTTCCGGCGGCATTGTGCTTGATTTTGATGAATCAGGCCACCTGACCGGCATTGAAATAGACAATGCAAAGACTGCTGCCAATATCTCGAAAATCGAAACGAAAAGCCTGCCGCTTAGTGATATGGTTTTTGCCTGATAAGCCGCTGTATATCGGTAAAATTATTAAAGCCCCAAAAAAAAATGTCCCGCCGGCAGGGGATTAGCCGGACGGGACTGCTTATCAATGCCGCTTGATAAAGGAGATGTTTCTTATTTGGAGATGTTATACTATTCTTAATTTACAGCAACATTTATTTTAGATGACGCTAAAACATTATAATTATTTTTTTTAATTGTAAATATTTGTTATTTATGTTTCTTTTTTTTGGGAGAGACGGAATGTCTTTTGAAAAAGAGCATTCTAATTTTGGATTTATTTTTTTGTGGGAATTCATCTTTTTGATTGAACACAGTTTAATGTTGACACAGTACCGCCGGATTATCAATATTGTGTTTATTTCATAATTTTTTGTAAATTTATGGAAAAAGATCGTTAATTATTATATTTCTTTTATGAAAAATCAAAGAAAAGTTTTAAGCGGAAAGAGTAAAGAAACAATTTTAAAATTTCTGCCGGAACTTGAGAAGTTCTGTCAGGTAGAATTAATCGATAAAGAAAAGGCATTTGAAACAGATTTTGAATTTGATGAAATAAACAATTACTTTCGTTCTGTGGCTCTCGGCGCCAAACCCGAATCGGCGCTTTCCGAGCTGATGCACTTTATTTTGAATGACCTTTTCAGCTTCGACAGCGTACCAGAGGTAAATTTTAAGAATAAATTCATTGACTTTCTTATCATAGAAAAAGGAATTTCTGCTAATCCGCTTTTGCTTGAATTAAAGCCCCTTTTTACTTTCGATTCCAATAAAAAGAACATAAGGCGCCAGAAAATCAAATTCAATGATCATGAAAATCAGATAAAGAACTACCTAAAGAATAAAAATGTAGAGTTTGTTCTACTAACTAACATTAATGAATCCTATCTTTTTAACCGCGAAGCAGTTCTTGAGTTTAAGCCCTGCGCTTCTTTTTCTTTTATTAAAATCTTAAAGGAATATCTCGATAATGAAAACTTGTGGGACCTGATACGCCGCGAAGAAGACAGCGTTTCAAAACCCGATTTGGACTATGAATTTTACAGGTCGCTGAAAGACTGGTTCGCTGAGCTTGCCAATGTTAAGTTTCACCCGCCGGCAGGCATGACGCGCAATGAGCTGGCTGTGCTTTTTCTAAATAAGATTATCTTCATTAAAACATTGGAAGACCACGGGCTTATTGCTTACAAGCATCTGCAGGAAACTTATGAAAAAAGCGTTAACCTTTGGAACCCCAAAGGAAACGAAAAGATTTTCAATGACTATTTTAAAAACACCGAAACTTTCTTCAACGAATATTACAACACTGAACTTTTTAATACAAATATCTGGCAGTACGTTGACAAAAGCGAATCAAACCTGCTCCATTTCAGGAAACAATTTGAAAAGATTCTCGGGCTGGACGTTTACTCCGCAACATTCCAAAAGGGAATGATTTACTATAATTACCGCCAGATAAACGAAGATGTTTTCGGAAAAGCTTATGAAACATGGGTAAAGGAAGACCGCAAGGACGAAGGCGTTTACTACACTCCCGTAAGCCTTACCGAATACATGACAAAAAGCATAACGGACATCTTGTTTTCTGAAAAGGTAAAGAGCATTGTTAACTTCCTGAACAATACTAACTTTGCAAAAGCACAGGAAAAGTTTGACGAGCTGAAAAAAATTAAAATAATAGACACCACTTCAGGCAGCGGAAGTTTCTTAATTAAAGTACTGAGAAAAATTTACGGTTACTACGGGCAGCTTCAAAAAAAACTTTCATGGGTGGATGCGCATGAGGACAATCTTTTTGATGAAAAACCGCCTCATTATGAAAAATTTATTGCGTTCAGAAAAAAGAATTTTCTCGACCCCGAAAGCGAACTAAAGCTTATTTCATCCATTATCATCAATCATATCTTTGCGGCTGACAGAGACGAAAAAGCGCTCGATACCGCCAAGACCAATCTTTGGAAAGAAGCCGTTAAGCTGAACCACGGCATTTACAATTACCTGAAAATAACCGGCGAGATGCAGCACATCCTGCCCAATCTGGAGCTTAATTTCATCCGCGGGGATTCGCTCGTGGAAACTCCGCAGGAAAGACAGATTGAGATTTTATCTGAGCATTTCCAAGACAAAATCCGCCGCCTGCACGAAATCAGAAACGGCTATCTAACAGACCCTTTCAATATCGAACTGATAGAAGGAGCCGTCAGCTTGAAAAAGGAAATCCGGGGAAAGCTCGCCGAAGAACTTCCCGGCTTCGAAAGGGCGCTTTATTTCTGTGTAGAGTATTTTTTCTGTTATTTCGATGAAGATGGAAAGCCCCTGCCCGAGCAGAGCCGCGGCTTCAACGGTATAGTCAGCAATCCCCCCTGGGAGGCTATAAAGCCCGTTAGAAAAGAATTTGCCGAGCTGAATAAGTACGATATGGATATTCTCAATTTCAACAAGTGGTTCACCAAAAACCTGAAAGATGATGAAGATTTCAAAAAACGCTGGGGTGAATACACAGGTTTCTATAAAAAATATAAAGAATTTCTTTATGAAAAATACGAGAGGCAGAGCAAAGGCGACCCGAACTACTACAAGTTCTTTATTGAAAGAGACCTTGGGTTGCTGAAAAACGGCGGCGTAATGCACCTGCTCGTCCCTTCCGGTTTCCAGACTGACCAAGGGAGCGACCTGCTTAGAAAGCTTTTAATTGAAGACAATACACTTACCGAGATTTATTCTTTTGAAAACAGAGGATATTACGACAAAGAAAAAGATGAAAGAGTAAAGCTGTTCCCTGATGTTGACAACCGTTTCAAATTTTCAATGGTGCAGGCATACAAGCAGAAATCAGAACTCGAGCATCGTGATTTCGACGCAAAGTTTTACATGCAGGCGCCGGAAGACATTGAAAACAGGGAAATCATCAAATACAATCTTCAGATGATAAAGGAGTTTTCTCCGGAAAACTTTTCCATTATGGAATTCCGCACAATGAAAGACTATGAACTGTGCAGGAAGATAAAGGGAGAAAGACAGTTCTTAAAAGATATTGGGATAATCCTGAGGCGTGAATTCGATATGACAAATGACGCAAACTTGTTTCATACAAAAAAGCAAATTGCAGATAATAAAAATGAATACATGCCTCTTTACGAAGGAAAGATGATACACCAGTATCTTTCAAACGGACATGAAAAAAGGTATTATTTGAAGGATGAAGTAAGAAAAATACTTCTGGATAAAGAACTCGGCAGAATAAGACGAAAATTCGGTTTAAAACCGGAAGAACTTGAAGAAATAAAGAATAAAGATGATATTTTACTGGATTACCAGACATACCGTTTTGTTTACAGAGCAATTGGCAGATCAACTGATGAAAGGACTTTAATAAGCGCTATTGTCCCAAAAAATGTATTCATCGGGCATTCTATGAATCATGTCGTGAATGTTTTCAACAAAGTAGAAAATGATATAATAATACAGAATTTGTTAGGCTATAAAGAAATAATATACTTAATGGCTCTGACAAATTCACTTGTATTGAACTATTATATACGCAGCAAAGTATCAGCCAACCTGACCATGAACTTTGTTTACGAGCTCCCCATAGCCGAGGCTGATAGTGAGCAGAAAGAAGAAATCTACCGGAAAGCATTTTCACTTCTTTACCGTATGTCCATGGGAGCCGATTTTGAAGGATTGAAAGAAGAAACAGGCGTTGAACCGGATATGAAAACGGAACTAATAGAGCTTCGCGCTTCGCTGGAAAAGGACATAGCAGGGCTGTACGGATTAGACAAAAGCGATATGGAGCATATATGCTCTACATTCGTTTACGGCAAAGGGGACTCCCGGAAAGAGATTGATGATATAATCGCAAGTACGCTGGAAAAGATGAAATAAAGTGTCTTTGAAAACTAATTCACTTTCTCAGCTTTTTCTATTTCAAAGGGATTGATCAGTTTGGCACCCGTTATGCCTGCTTTTTCTTCCGATAAGAACTCGACTGAAAAGCTCTGCATATAGGGTGAGGGAGAATCGAAATCGAAGAAGTTTTCTTTGTAAGGCGACAGAGCCGTCTCGGGAATACGAAGTGATTTAATGCATAGTCTGTTTTCATTTAAATATACTTTAAAATTGTTTTTTTCCGATTTGTAATTTCCTTCAAATTGTGTAAGATAGGAAATATCCTCAAGTTTCGGATTGGTTACTTTACCGAAGAAAAGTTCGGATGTTTTCGGCTCGAATTTCGTATAAAAACCCGAAATTTCACCGCGGGAGCCGGTTATGAATTTCAAAAGAAATTCCTTTTTATCTTCAGGATTGATGATTTTGAAAACGTCATAATGATAATGGGAAACAGGACATTCTACTAGGCTCATAATTGCTTTCAGGCTGTCCCCTTCACGGATTATTTCAAATCTTCCGTAGCCGGACTCTTCATAAAAACCTGTGTATTCATCAAGAGTATGAGTAGGATTTGTACCGGGCACTCTGTTTCGGTCAACGGCTGATTCATACTTTTTGTAATATGCTTTCATTCTGCCGTATCTTTGCCGGAAGGGACCCGAGTGGTCTATTTTCTTCATGTCAAGAAGAATATCATAAATGCAGCTTGTCAGAATGTATGTCAGTGGTGTGCCGTTCATATTAGCAAACACTGCAATTCCGGTCTTTTCTTTGGGCATCCATGAAACCATGGAACTGAAACCGAAGTAAACGCCTCCATGGTGAAGAAGCTCCTTTCCCCGGTAATTTGTAACGAATATGCCTAATCCGTAGCTGTTATATGATGCATCCGTCGATACCGGTGGAAAGGGTGTTACTATCTGGGGCTTGCGCATTTCCGCAAGAGCTTCTGCAGGCAGAGCCTGAGTCCCCTCAATTTATCCGCCGGCAAGATTGGCAAGCAGCCATTTTGAAATGTCTTCTGCATTAGTCCTTATGCACCCTGCCGGTCCGAGTATGTCTGCCGATTTGAAATCCATTATTTCAATCGAATCATATTCAATATGCGGATAAGCATATCCGGGGAAGTTATCTCTTTCGCTTACAGAAAAATGGCTCGATTTCATGCCGAGCGGTTCAAAAATTTTCTCTTTCATAAGTTCTTCCCACGGTTTGCCTGCCGCCTGACCGGCAATAAATCCAGCAAGCATATAATTGAGATTGCTGTATTCAAATTTATCCCGTAAAATGCCGGCAGTTTCGAGGAACCGGCTTCTTTCGGCAGCTTCTTTTCTGGAGGAGGGAGCATTGTCCCAAAAGATGTCATGGCGGGGTAAACCGGATCGCTGAAGGAGTAAATCGCGAAGTGTAAGGTTGTTTTCCAGATAAGGGTCGGTATGTCTGAAATCTTTCCAAATTTCTTTAACCGGAGAATCAAGCGAAAGCACACCTTCACATTGCAAAAGAGCACATAGCGTTCCTGTAAACTGTTTAGTGCAAGAAGCTATGGAAAAAATCGTACTGCCTGTTACCATTTCATCTCCGTTCATTTTTGTTGTTCCGTATCCTTTCACTAAAACGGGTTTGCCGTTTTGAACGACTGCCAGTGCACAGCCGGGTACTTCCCAGTAATTCATTTCAGCTTGAATCAGGCTGTCAATTCTATCAAAATCAATTTCTTTTTTTGAAAAGAGATAATGTGGGATTGTTATAAGAACTAAAAGTAATAAAAAATTTTTCATAATGTGCTTGGCTTTTTATTAACAGTACTTTTCTAACAATACGCTGCTATACCGCTTAGGTTTCAGAACATCACCAAAAAACACACCTAAAATGTAGAAATTTTAATTTGAAATCCGTATATTTATGGAGTATATTGGAACTTATCTTGAAATACTTTTTTCTAAGCATTGAAAAGAAATTATTTTTTCATAAACGCAGGGGAGCTTCTATGAAACAAATCGATTTGAAAAGCCTTTTTATCGGGATGCTTATTGCCGCTTTGGCAGCGGTAATATTAGGTTCTACTCCGATGGGCACCACTTACGAAAACCTCGTCGTCAAGCAGGTTACTCTGGTCAACGACGATGGAAAAGTTGTCGGCGTTCTTGCCGACGGTTACTTGAGAACATTTAACTCCATCGGCAGCGTAACGGGATATTTCGGCACCGACAAAGACGGTCAGGGCATATTGATTACCCGCAACACAGGCGGCAAAATAACACTTTATGCGGGAACAGGTTCTAATTCAGGCGGTATCGTTGTGCCATATAACAGCGCCGGAATTGAAAACGGCTATTTCGGTTCCTCGGCGAAAGGTATCGGCATACTGAGGACAAAATCGGAGACAGGTAAAATCACTGCCGAACTGGGCAGCTACGAAAAAAATCCTCAGGGATACCTTTCGGTAATGAATAGTTCAAACGGACTGCCCACCGGTCTTCTTTCGGATGCAAATCTTGTTACTTACGGAAACAAGGGCGACACAACTATCCGCATAGGCACTCTCGGCTCGGGAAACGGCAGTATGGAATCCTACAACAAAGGAAAGAAACGCACCGTTTTCTTAGGCACTTCCGGCATGGGTTCCGGCAGGCTTCAAACTTATAATGTATCGGGGGAAGAGACTGTTTTCTGCGGCACCAATTTGGACGGGACAGGCGCCGTAAGCACTTTTAACAAGCAAAAAAATACAACCGTTGCCATGGGTACAACCAAAGAAGGCAATGGTCTGATACAAACTTTTAACAAAGACTCGGTAAAAACAGGCTATTTCGGCACTGCCACGGACGGAGCCGGACTGGTGCAGACATACAATGTAGAAGGCACTAAAACAATCATTGTGGGAACTACCCCCGGCGGAAACGGTATTTTCCAGTCTTTCAGCAAATCAGGAAAAGAAACTTCAAATATCGGCACCAGTACCACTGGAAACGGGCTTATGCTGATTTTTAACAATGAAGGCATTGAAACGGCTTATGTTGGCAACAGTCAGGAAGGAAACGGGCTTTTACAGACGAAAAACAATAAAAATAAAATGACTTCTTACATCGGTACCAGTGAAAACGGCAACGGACAGGTAAGAACTTGGAACTTTGACGGAAAAATGTCAACTTACCTCGGCACAACCCCCGGCAAGAACGGAATCTTGAGAATATACAATACAGGCGGAGCCGAGCGTGTTTATCTCGGGCTTGACTCGCTTACGTTTGACGGAATGTTAAAATTATATGACAAAGATGGTGAAGAATCCGCTCTTATTCCGGACTAATTTTTTATATAAAGGAGAAAAAAAATGAATAAAAGATTTTTATCTGCCTCAGCCGCTGTTATCCTGCTTCTCAGCGCTATGCTTCTTTTTTCCCAAACCGACAAGCGCGAACAGCGACAGGGCAGCCCCAAAGAAAAGAAGAATTTTCTTTCCACTATGAAAGGAAAAATTTTAAGCAAAGAGAACAATGAGGCGGTGCCAAACGCCGATGTTACGGTCAGGGAAGCCACTCAGCAGAAAGTGATAAGCAAAACAAAAGCTGACGCTCAGGGAAATTATCAAATTGACATCCCCAAAGGGATGGACCTAGAAGTGAAGGCGCAGGCTCCCGAGTTTTTCTATGATGCTTTCAAAGTAAGGGTGCCTACTGACAGCGATACGATGGAAATTGTGAAGCATGACTTTTACCTGCCTTCGGAACTGCAATTGAGGCTTAACTTTCCAACGAATAAATTTGACGATCCTTATCCTTATGTGCTTGATGAAAACGGTATGCAGACAGATATTACTTGGCAGAGCGCTGTTTCTTCCGTAGCGGAAGATTTAATTAAGTACGAAGATTACATTGAGAAGGTAATTATCACGGGGCATACCGATTCTGACGGCTCTAATGCTTCCAATATGACTTTAGGAGAAAACCGCGCCAAGTTTCTGATGAATGAACTGCAGAAGCGCGGCGTTTCGGAGATGCTTATGGAAGTGCGGTCTGCCGGAGAGGAAAATCTTCTGGAGCAGCGGGCAGGCGAAGACGTTAAAATGTGGAAAAAACGCTGCCGCAGGGTAGTTATGACCAAACAGATGAAGAAATAGCTTTTTTTATGTTTCAAATTCCCCGCTCATCCGATAGCTTTAAGCTATCGGATGAGATTGGAGATTATGCTAACAATACTTCAGCAGGTATTTTCAGTTCCCTGTTTAAAGATTTAATCATGTCAAGAGTAAGCTTTTTCTTTCTTTCGAGTACGCTCTTTACATTTGCAATACTACCGAGATATTTTGCTAAGTCTTTTTCGGTAAGACCCATCTGCTCCATTCTAAAAATAATGGCTTCCACGGGATCGGGAGGAGTAACCGAGTAATTTTCAATTTCATAAGCTTCAACCAATGTTGCTAACAAATCAAGTTCGTCTCCCTCGGCAGTATCTTTCTTTGCTCCCCATATTTCCTCTATTCTGTTAAGAGCATTCTTATAATCTTCTTCTGTTTTAATCGGTCTGATTTCCATTTTATAACTCTTTCAGATTTAATTTATCATAATCGTTATGTGTTCCAATAAATTTAATAAAAATTATTTGATAATAATAATCAATTGAAACGACGAGCCTGTACTTATTTCCTTTTATATTGAAAACCACTAATCCGCTTCCGACAATGCTTGCATTTCTGTATTGCTTTTTCAGTTCGTTTGAATTCCTCCAATTTGATTTTTTTACTTCATGGTACCATGATTTCAAAGCTCCTTCCGAATCAGAATACTTAGGCAATTCCCAAAATTCCTTCAATGTTTTAAGTGCTATTACTCTCATAATAATTATACATTATGAACTTAAAAAGTATATAATTCCTCGAAATTCCCGCTCATTCCATAACTCAAAGCCATCGGATGAGCTTAATTTCACGCCGGAGTAACATCCACAAACGCCTCATCGCTGTACTCGCCGGCTTTCAATCTAATCAGTTTATTGAATAGTTGGATTTATTTCTTCAATCATTACGCCTTGGTCTATATCTTTAAAATCATCTACATTATTGGTAATTAAAACCGATTCGGATAATGATGCTTTATTCCCATTCATTTCTCAGTTCCCTCTGCCACTTAACCGGATCTTCTATTCCCTTGAAAACATCTCTTTTTATAATCTCGTCGAGCGCTGCTTTCATCTTCTCTATTTGAGTTCCCTTATTTCCCTCCTCACGAATCATAATCGTAACCGTCTTGTTATTAAGGTGTTTGTACTTTTTCGGGAGTTTTATCACTCCATTGCTTATCTTTGTTGTCAGTTCCATAATATAATTTCTGTTTTTAACATAAATACGTAAGAGATTTTCAGATATTTCTTTTAAAATAATGTTTCCCCCCACTCATCCGATGGCTCCCCGCCACCGGATGAGCTTAATTTCACGCCGGCGTAACATCCACGAACACTTCATCAGAATAATCGCTCGTGTCCTCATCATTTTTTGCCTTTAACTGCTATGATTAAAGGAATAAAATTTAATCGAACTACCATTTATGCAAATTCAAGCTTTCTTTTTAACTCATCGGCGCGCTTGATTAACTCTTTCTTTGGTCTGTCTGCTTCAATGTTTTCAATTAATTCATCTATCAGCAACTTTAAATCCAGTTTTAATTTCTCAGAGAAAAAAGCTCCGGAAAATTCTCTGTTTGTCATTTGCTTTTCTAAGTACTTTTCTGCATTATTCATTGGTTTTCTCTCCAATAATTTCGTATTCTTTTGGCTTTATCTATTTCAAGTGACGGTGTCCTACGAGTTTTCTTGATGAAACCATGAGTAAAAATAATCATTTTATTTTCCTCATAAAAATAGAAACTTCTTGATTCGCCCTTCTGAAGTTTTACCTTCAGTTCAAAAATACCATCATCGATGTGCTTTGATATTTTTCCTGTCAAAAAAGCATTTATTTCCAGCAGCTCGGCTAATTTCTCGATATATGCAAAAACCTTAGCTCTATCCTTAATGCTTAGCTCATCAAGAAAATCATTCATTTCAATTTTTCCATTATACTCCGCGAAGTCATAAGTAAAAGCCATATTTTTCTCTTATTGTTTTCTTATATTCTTATTTTATTCTCAGCTTACCTCCACATCCACATACGCCTCTTCGCTGTAATCGCTCGTGTCCTCATCATTTTTAGCCTTTATCTTATAATAATTACGCTTGTTATCCACGGGCGGGACGTCTGCAAAAACATCTGTGAAGTTATTCAGCAGATTATAATCCCCCGATGGAGCCCCAATGTCCCTTATCGAAACATATACATCGTAAGAAGTTGCATCCGTTACGGCGTCCCAGCCTAAGTGATTCACCGCCGGAGAGCCCCCCACGTATTCCACCGTAAGATTCTGCGGCTTCGAAAGCCCGTGGTCAACCGTCTTATAAATCACGTAATCGTTATACTTAGCCTCGCTGCTCTCCTTCCAAATCACCTTGCCTATCTCGCAATACTTAACCACCAACTCATAAAGCTCATTGCCCAGCACCACGCGTTCCTCGGCTTTTGTATCGCGCACCGCCTCCGAATCCTGTATTGCATTCAATTTCGTTTCATAATCTTCCGTTTTTGTATCAAGGTCATCGAGCATCGCCTGAGTCAAACCCTCTGGCGTAAGGGCAGTCAGGTATTCCGTACCTACACGGTGCACTCTCCGTGCGCAAAAGTGCATATCCCTATCGCGCATATTGGTCAGCCCTTTGACGTCGAAGCGCTTATACTGTCCGGATTTTGATCCCCACTTAAGCATTGCCCTGTCGGAGATATTTCTTATTGCTGATTCCAAAGCTTCCCGGGCTGCTTCCTTTTCTGCCACAGCTATCGTTATTAATCCCAGATATTCCTGATCTGTGGGAAATGCTTCGAATTCATCTTCTTTTGCCTGCAATGCTGTGATTGCAGTTCCATCCACTCCGCGATCTGCAAATTCCGTTGTGTCCCTTGTCATATACGTTACAAGATCATCAGCAAACAATGCCAGCTCGGAATCTGACATTTTGTATTCTCTTTTTAATGCAGAAATATTCATAACGCCCTTTAATTATTATGATACAAATGATGATTTCTTTATTTCCTATAATAAGATTTTATTTTCTGACAATGATTCCTTATTTTCTATTAATATTTTTTTTATTTCTTATAATTAGATACTAATTACTTATAATGATATTTATTTTACTCATGTTAATTTTTATTTTACTTATATTGATTTCTACTTTTCCTATAATGATTTTTATGTTTCTAATTTGTCAGAATATATATCCGCATTGTCAGAAGCATTAAATATAATGTCAGAAGATATTTCCGCATTGTCAGAAGATAAAATATCATCGTCAGAAGATAATATCTCACTGTCAGAAGAT
>CAZOBD010000033.1:0-9402 GCA_964577665.1 uncultured Hyphomicrobiales bacterium | reverse complement strand
AGTATTCTTTTTTACTTTATTTAATAAAGATAAATGGCAGTGCTGTCAAAAATATTATAAATAACGTATTTAATGTCATTAAAATAAATAATTTCTGCGAAATATGCAATTATTTTTTTCGCTGTGCCATAATTATTGAAGGGAATGGAGTTTTTATAAGTAATCACGCCTTCATAAACGGAAATTATTTTACCAATAACATCTTAGGAAGAAGAAATAATAACGATAATGCGTCCGGTATTTTACTTTATAATTATAAATCTTTTAGTTTTATGAATATTATATTCGGAAGTAAAGGAAATGAAGTATGCACCGGCGGAAAGAGCTGAAATACCGGCGGAATGAATGTTCAATCCCTTTTTAAGATTGAAGGAAGCTGTCTTGATTTCGGCGCCGGCGGCATTGTGAATGACCGCAGTGAGTATCTGGCTGCCCTCTGAAGTAATCTCAAGCTGCAATTCCCCCGAAGCGGCGGGAGTATTTCTTAACTCAACGTCATAACCCGGTATAGTTTGGAAATCAAAGGGCATACAATAGTCAATAAGGTCAAGAAATCCGTGTTTCTTCGCAACAGTAACGTTTTTATCTGTCTCAGGACGGAAGTCTTTGATAATAAGACCGGTAGTATCTGGTATTGAAAAGAAGACAGTGCCGGTAATATCGAGTAAAGCGCCGGGCTTTTCGAGGATAACGTGAGCTTCGGGCAGGGGAATTTCTCCGCTTAGCTTTCCAAAGGAATAATTAAAGGGAAGAATCCGCGAACCATATCTGGAAGGAAGAGAAACAGCGTAAGGCTTGAAAAGTTCTTCGTCAAAATCAATTTCGTAATAGACGGCAGTGGGATTAACTCGCTGAGTAGAATCAAGGAGTTCGAGAGTAACGATGATGTCATCGCCGGGCTTTGCTTCGTAATCGCCGATTTTAACTGCAATATTGTAAATTTCTTCGGGAACTAATGCGGAAACGGGAATATTAGTGGTATCCGTGCAGACCGATATTTCAGTAACGGCGATATTATAATTAAAATTGCCTTCGGCTTTGGCGAAAAACTGCAAAGGGATGTTAGTTTTTGAACCGGCATTAACGGGCATGGGCAGATTAACAGAAAAACTGAGCATATCATCATTCGGAAGTGCGGAAACATCGGTAATTACTTTGTCGAAGGCGGTATTATTTTCGATAAATACGGTATCATAAGCGATATCGCCGAGCCAAACAGAGCCAAAATCGACGGATTCAGGTTCGATATCAAGCAAAGGACGGACAATGACTATGTTTACAAAAATCTCATGCACGGAACCGCAGACAGAGCTTTCCAGAAGGAAGGTATCGCGGTAAGATCCGGGCTTGTTAAATTCCGAAGGAGAAAAATCAATGTAAAAAACAGCTTCTCCGCCTGCCGGAACTGCAAGATAATCATCAGGAACGGATTCCAGACCGGAGAAATCCGCTTTTCTTAAGACGAAAAGAGTATCGTCAAGAGAAGCAGAGTTTTTATAAATCAGCTCAGTGCGTTCATCACCGGCGCAGGGTTCGTAATCAATGTAATTAACGGTTCTCTCGGCGGGAGTAGTGCTGACGGTTCTGAACTCACCGCTGAGAGGAATGCGGATTTCCTGTCCGCCGGGCATGTAAGAGCGCAAAAGGATTTCCGCAGAATGGATACCTTCATTGGCAGGGAAATATTCAACCTGTAATGTAAAATTTTCATTCTCTTTAAATGCTTTAGGAAGGGCGGGCATGTTCAAAATGGTGAACGGAGCATCGGGAGGAAGGACGGAAATATCGACGATAGTGTCGTAAGCGACGCCAAGATTGGTAATTACAATTTCTTTAATATCTTTTTGCTTTTCACAAATTTGAAAATCGAATTTAAGAGTGTCAGGATACACATCAAAAAGCCTGGCTCTGTTTTTAATATCAACGGGAATGCAAAGCTCGCTTTCACAAGTTGAGTCAGTATAGAAGCAAATATTGGAATTTAAGAATCCTTCAACCGCCGAGGTGAGGTTAATAGTAAAAATTTGGTCAGCACCGGGTTCTAAAGTTACGGGCAAAGCCGGAGAAAAGGTAAAATCCCAGTTAGGATTGTCGGGATTGAGTTCAATTCTGGAAATAACAGCCGGAGCATTGCCGGAAGAGGTAACTTTAATATCTTTAGTAAGAGTTTCATTAGTATTTATTGTATCAATTATTTCAGAAGGAGCGGCATCAAGAGCCGTTTCAAGGGCTTTACCTTTGACAATAACGGCTGTTTTTTCAAAACACGGAAGAGAATGGAAATAAAGAGTGTCCAGAAAATACCCAGCATCCGGCGGATGGAAGCGAAGGGTAATATCTACTGCGTGCTGTGCCTGCAGAAGTACGGGAAAGTAAGTCTGGTCTCTTGCAGTAGAATAGCTGCTGCTGAAATCCTCCGGATATTGAATGAAAGCAGCCTGATCGCCGTCATTTTCAAAAATAATTTCCTTTTCAACACTGCTGCCAAGGCAGATTTCGCCAAAATCAACGAGAGTATCATTCGTAAATACCCGAGTACCCGAATAATCCGCTCTTACTTCTATATCGAAGGGATCCATATTGCCGCGTTCGGTAGTTTTATCATTGTTTATTAGCCGGATAACGGTATTGTACTCGTTCATTTCATCGGGCAGAAAACGAACTATCAGGGAATCGCCGTCTTTAGGGGGTATTCGTGTAAAATTAAGATAGCCGCTTGTCCAGCCGATTATTTTGAAATGATCGGCATTGTCAAGCACAAGAATATTACTGATAAGCAGAGTATCGTTGCCGGTATTAAAGACCGGAATAGTGTCTATCAAGTAGGGCTTGCACTCGAGCAGCATAATTTTTTCCTGTTCTGCCGTTATTATGGGAGAAACCCCGTAGGATTCAACTGTTATAAAGGTATCCACCCGGCAGGGCATAAAAGTTACCTGAAAACGGGTTTTATACCACCCCGTATCTGGAGGATTGATACTGAAAACCATTGCTTCTTCTTTTGTTGAAAGATGAATTGGAGGGTCGCGAAGCACTTTATTCTTATATGTACCCTCAACAGGCTTTATAACGCTGATATATTCGTTAAATGGGGAGAGGGTAGTCCACATAAGGCTGTCGGAATTGTCCTTTCCGCAGTATGCGGGGTTTATTACAAGCAGAGTGTCATTAACCTGAGCTTTAGAAATCATTCCGATACCTTCGAGATTTAAAATAAACTCTTCATTCCCGTCAAATTTCACTCTGTATTTTGCGGTTTTTATACCCTCGGAAAGCGGTTTGAACTTTATGGTAACTCTCACGGAATCACAAGGACCTATGTTGAAAAGAGTATCCGGGTCTTCAATACTGTAAGCGCCGTCTGCATCATCAAATTTTTGCAGATGAACTTCAGTCTGGTCAAAGGAATAATTTGCAATCCAAAAGCTGAGCTCACCGCTGTTGGGCAGGCAGTATTCGCCGAAATCAAAATTATTTCTTGAAACGGTATGCTTGTCAGGCATCAGTTTATAAACACCCATCAGACCAACTACCCATCCTGTGTTTTCATCAAGAAAGAAAACATCGTCGAGGTGTCCGCTGGTTATTCCACAGTCTTTCATTTCCCAGTTCCTTCCTGCATCAGAAGTATAAAAAATGGCTCTGTTGTCGCCGCAAGCCCATCCTTTTTGTCCGTCTATGAGGCAGGTGCCGTACATAGACCTTCCCATTTCGGTATGATGCCATGATGAACCGTTGTCAGTAGTAAATCGCGTACCGCCGGGTCCGGCTCCGTTGTTTCCTGCGCAGGTTGTTCCGGCATAAGGCACTAAAAAAGAGTTACCTTTATGAGTAATTTCTTCAGCCCATACATTGGTTCCTGTATTTGAAAAAACGCTCCATGTTCTGCCGCCGTCAGTTGTTTTCCAAAGCATACCGCTGCTGGCGGCATAACCCAGTCCGTTTTCATCGTATAGAATAAGGTCGGTAAGTCCTGTGCTTACTTCATAAGCTTCGTAGTAGTCCCAAGTATTACCGCCGTCGGAGGTACGGTAAAAACGCTGCCGGTTGTTTACGCAGCCCATGCCGCCGAGAACGAGTCCCGTGTTTTCATTAACAAAATAGCAGCCCCAGTAAGTTCTGGAAGTGTCAGGGGTAACATCTCTCCATGTTTTGCCTCCGTCGGTGCTCTTGAAAATTCCCTCAACTCCCGAACAGTATCCGACATTTCTGTTTACGAAATGAATGCTTTCCATGTGCTGAGCAGAATCTATTTTCGAGCCTTCCCAGTTCAGACCTCCGTCGGTGGTTCTAAGAGTGAGTCCCGAATGCCCGCATACCCAGCCGTAATCGCGGTCACTGTCCAGAAAGAAGACATCGAGCCAGTGATTTGTATCGAAAGGCGGAGGAACATTAGTTTTAAGCCAATAATGAGCGCTGCCGTTTGCAGAAAAAAGAATTATTAATAGAATAGTAAGAGCAAATAACTTTGCTGATGCAAAACAATTTATTTTAGGTTTTGATTCCATATTATACTGCCGGCTAAATTGAAAATACCATTATTATGTCAGACTTATTCAAATATAATATAATAATTCCAATCCAAAAACGAAATAAAAATTCAAATTAAAATTGTTAATATTTATGGAAACTTACTTTTCTACTGCAACGGGCAGAGCTTTACTGCCGTAAATAGTTTTTATTACAACTATATAAGCTCCGTTAGGCAGATTTTTAGTATTGAAGTAATATTCCCCTGTTACATAAGAACCGTCTTTGTTGTTAAACTCTGTATTAATAGTTTTTTCAGGCAATGCCCTGATATTTCCGAGTACGTCGTAAAGAGCTGCACTTTCTTTATAGTCCTCTCCTTCGGGTGTAAATTTTGCAAAAGATACTCTGAAGGAAAATCCTGTGGGGTTAGGCGCCGGTTTAGAAGTCTCAAACAAATAACCGGTCAGTTTGGATGTCTCAATCTTAACAGGCACTTCACAGCGGCTATCACCGTCGTATAAGTTTCCTTTTCCGCTTGAAACAATTTCCGCATAATGGTTCCAGCAGATGTCTTTTATCATTACAGTATCGCGGCTTTCGCCCGTTTTTATGGGTGAAAAGCAGATAACAACCGAAGCGGTGTCATAGGGTTCCATATATATCGGAAATTGATTTTGCGGAGCGGAAAAATCGATATTCCTGAACAGATAAATATTTTCCAGCAGGTATGGTTCGGCGCTGCTGTTTTTTATCAAAAATTTCCTGCAGCGGTAGTTTGTAAAATTGACGGTGTCTATCAGAAGTACATTTTCGCCCTGAGATAAGATTTCAAGACGATTAGAGTCCAGCTTTACTTCCACAGCCAACGTATCTGAAATGCCCGGACAGCCGTGAATATCACGTACTTCAATATAGTAAACGCCCGAATCAAATATCCGTATTCTCTTTGTACCGCCGTCAAGTCTCTCTTCAGGTTCTTTGTACCATCGGTATTCTGCATAATCATAAATGGATTCTAAAAAAATAGTATCATCTTCGCAGAGGATGCTATCCCCTATCATTCTTATTTCAGGCTGCGGATCGGATTCTAAAACCACAACACTGTCGATAGCTTTGCAACCATATTCATTATAAACCGTTACGCCGTATTTACCGGGTTTGGTTATTTCCAATGAATCTCCTTCTTCTCCGCTGCTCCAGATTGTTCGGAAATGTTTATCTCTCGTTGTAAGACTAAGGGAGTCTCCCTTGCAGAGCCATACGGTGTCTCCCGGTATTATTTCGGTTTCTTCCTCCCGAATGAATACCCGAGAAATATTTGACACGCCTTCGTTGCAGAATCTGTCAATAACTTTTAAGTAATACTCCCCTTCTTTTTTAACAGTGATTCTGTCGGATGTTTCACCGTTTGACCAAAAATAGTTCCTGTATATTGTTTTGTCGGCTGACCTGATAACAGCACTGTCTCCGGGGCAAAGATTAATAGTATCCGGGGTGATCTCAGGATAGAGAGTATCCGGTACTATGTATTTATAAATAGCGGTGCCGACCGCAAAGCCGGTAGTATCGTCAATGAACCATATATCATCAAGTTCGTCTTCTTCTTCAATACCGCAGTTCTTTAGCTGCCAGGTAAGTCCTCCGTCGGAAGTATAATACACAACAGGTTCTTTTCCGGCTATCCAGCCTCTTAAGGAATCCAGCA
Organism: uncultured Hyphomicrobiales bacterium; assembly: GCA_964577665.1. GTDB lineage: Bacteria > Bacteroidota > Ignavibacteria > Kapaibacteriales > UBA2268 > CAYVTD01. Next base: position 3,224 of record CAZOBD010000033.1, on the reverse strand, counting down.
GGAAAGCGCCGAACATTTGATTGGAAAGGCGGTGGTCGCGCCATGTTTTGCCTCCGTCAACGCTGAATCTCATTCCGCCGCCTGCCCCGTGTCCCGTGCAGGTTAAGGCATAGGGCATAAGAAAAGAATTTCCGGAAATTGCAATTTCTTCCTGCCAGTCAACGCCACCGGTCTTGGAGATAATTCTCCAGCTTCTGCCGCCGTCGCCTGTCTGCCAGAGGTATCCGCTGCTTACTGCATATCCCAAGCCGTCTTTATCGAGCATAATCAGGTCTGTCAAGCCTGTTTCGCCCTGATTTGTATAGAATGAAGTCCAGCTTCTGCCGCCGTCTGTTGTTTTAAAAAAATACTGCCCTGTGCCGTTACACCCTTCGCCGATGACCCAGCCGTTGTTCTCATCAAGAAAAAAGTTGCCCCACAGACTGCCGTAATACCCGGCGGGCGTTACATCAAACCATGTCCTGCCGCCGTCGGTAGATTTTTTTATTACACCGGAGTTCATGCCGCAGTGAGAGCAGTTACCTGAAGTATAACCTACTAAAGGAGATACAAATGTAATGCTTTCAAGCTGGCCCGCATCCGCAACGCGGGTGCCGCTCCATGTCTGGCCCCCGTCAGTTGTTCTGAGAATGCTGCCGTATCTGTTTTGAAAATCCCAGCCGCAAAGCCATCCGTAATTTGGATCAGAATCTAAAAAGTAAATATCTAACCATGTTACGTTTCTATAGTCAACAGGTTCGTTTGGTATTTCTTTCCATGCCGAATAAGTGTTAATAAACTGTGAAAAAAACAGCAGAAAGGATACAACTAACAGTTTTAGGCAAGCACAATAATTAAATTTGGCTGCAATAACAAAATCTTTTAAATATGTGTTTTCATAATTCATTTTCGTCTAAAGAAATAGTTTTTTAAGGATTGTATTCCATATTCTATGTAATTTAAGTTTATAAATTATATTTGATATAGTTTATGACGAAGAACTGTTAAATACCGTTTTTATTAATAAACACAATAAGTGCAAAAAAGTTTCAAAAAAATTCACCATACGATATTATTAATTTGTAAGATATTGTAATTAAATAATTTATATGATTTGATTAATTCGTAAAATTTATTATCGACAGAATAAATTTTCTAAGTTATTGATAGAAATAAAGATTGAATTTTCCAAATAAAATATTTAAAAAAAAAGTAAATTTTAATTTGTTATTTTGGAAAAAAATTTGAATTTTTAGGAACTGAATTAAAGTGATTTTGAATATTCTTTTATTCAATTTTTAGATTACAACATAAGATAGCCTTGCAATAAAGAAATATTCCTCTTAGGAGAATATTTTGAGAGATATTTTATTCGTTTTTTGCAATTTATTTTAAGTTTAACAAAATCTTTAATTTACTGGGAATTTTTTTAAATAAAGACTTTTAAAACCGGGGAGCTAAAGTGACTAACGAAATCGATAATTTGTCGTTATTTCCACAAGTTGAACAAAGAGTAGAAAATAAAAAAGAAAAAACAAGCGCAGATCAGAACAAAAAAGACGGACTGGCTGAAAAGTTTTGGGAAGAGTGTTTAAAAATAATCAAAGACAATGTACGGCCTCAGGTTTTCAAAACCTGGTTCGAGCCTTTGGAAGCGTTGAAATGGGAGCAAAACCAGCTGCTGGTAAGCGTACCCAGCCAGTTCTACGTGGAATGGATCGAAGAGCATTATTTTCCGCTGCTGAGTAAAACCGTAGAGAAAGCTGTCGGAAAAGGAGCAAAGCTAAAATACCGCGTTTGTGTGGCAAACAACAAAGATGATATCGAAAAAAGAACAATCAGCGTTCAGGGGCTTCGGTATCCGCCTGCGGCACCGGCAAACAACGCCCTTCCTTTTGATAACGGTACTCAAGTAGAAAAAAAGGATTTCCCGAATTTTTTAAACTCACGTTACACTTTCGATAATTTCGTTCAGGGAGAGAGCAATCAGCTTGCTTGCTCCGCTGGACTGGCAATTGCAAAAAATCCGGGTAAAACCCGCTTCAATCCGCTTGTTGTTTACGGAGACACCGGCTTGGGGAAAACTCATCTTGTCCACGGTATCGGAAACATGATCCTGAAAAATTTCAAGGACCTGCGGGCGCTTTATACTACGAGCGAAAGATTTACCATGGAATTTATTAATGCCATTCAAAACAATAAAACACCTGACTTCATCAACTTTTACCGAAGTGTAGATGTTCTAATAGTAGATGACATACAGTTTTTCGGCGGTAAAGAAAAAACTCAGGATAATTTTTTCCATACTTTCAATGCTCTTTATCAGGCAGGAAAACAACTGATACTGACAAGCGATAAACCGCCCCGCGAACTTACTGACGTTGACGAACGCCTCATATCCCGATTCCAGTGGGGGCTTACCGCAGACATTCAGGCTCCTGATTACGAAATGCGAATGGCTATTCTGCAAAAGAAAAGTCTCGACGAGGGATATGAACTGCCCGGAGAAATAGTAGAATACATAGCGCGTAACGTTAAAAGCAGTGTTCGTGAGCTGGAAGGAACCCTGATAAGCCTGATAGCAAAAGTTACACTCGATCGAAAAGAACTTACTCTTGCCCTTGCCGAAGAAATTGTCCACGGGATAGCCCATAATGAACCTAAGCCTGTTACTGTGGATTTGATTAAGGAAGTTGTCTCTTCATACTATAAGCTGAGCCCGGAAAAATTGGAGTCAAAATCCAGAAAACATGAAATAGCTCTGGCTCGGCAAATGGCTGTTTACCTGTCTAAAAAACTGACAAACCACTCATTGAAAAGTATCGGCTCTAACTTCGGAAACCGCGACCATTCCACTATTCTTCATTCCTGCCAGACTATTGATAATTATCTCGGCAATGACGAATCTGTTAAAAATGCTTATGAAGCTTTGATGAGCAAGCTGAAGAAAAATTGAAAATAATTCTTTCGGCTCATTTCCATTTTTAAATAACATTTATCAGATGACTTGAAGTCATCGGATGAATATGCACTATGGAAGAAAAAGATGTCCAATATCTGGCAGATGTTGGACTTCTGTAGCGGAAAGTAGAAAATAATCAAATAAAAAATATATTGCCGAAATGAAAACTATCTGGTTCTATGTCAAATACAGTGGGTAATCAAACTTAAGCTTACCGGCAATAAAGTATATTACCTAAAAATCTAAAGTACTAAAATCGGTATTCAAATATACTATTGACTTG
>CAZOBD010000032.1:20518-28605 GCA_964577665.1 uncultured Hyphomicrobiales bacterium | reverse complement strand
TTTTCAATATTTTTCTTCAATATATGGCAAATCTACTAAAAATAATCATCCCCTTATGTGTTTAACCTAATCATGGATGTTTCATCTGTTTATTTTTCGCATCTCATTCCCAAACTCCGATTTGGGAATGTACTTTTCTTTTAAAACTCTGTTTTGCATTAACTCTTAAATAATCATCCCCTTATGTGTTTAACCTAATCATGGATGTTTCATCTGATTATTTTTACTTTAACCTTAGAAAAATCGTTTCTTTGTCATTCCGCACTTGCCCAAGGAATCTCACGAATGAGGAACACACCCCTTTATCCCCTCTCAAGAGGGGACAATTTTTGGTTTTCAGATGTCAGACACCTTGAAGGTGTCTGACATCTTTCCGCGTTCAATCTGAATTTGTGTTATTCAGGCAGAGAATATTATCAATTTTATATATAATCTTGAACAATTGGTCTAACTAAATGAAATACAGATAAATACACATAATGGCATTAATCTTGCTTATAGAAATACAGAAAAAAGAAAAAAAGTTTAATTTGAATAAATAAAGGACTTAACTATGAAGAAAATACTCTTATTTATTTCAGCGATTCTGCTCTCTGCAGGTTCGCTGTATGCAGTAGAATCTCTGGGAAAATTTCAGGAAAACAAGCCCGATTTTATCAATATGGGCAGAAGAGATTTGCAAAGCGCCATGCTGAATGTCTATCAATCTGCGCTGATTCACTCGGCACAGCTTGAAACTTTAGGAGAAATTCCCAAAGTAACTCTTCCGTCATTTCCTTCGGAAAGACTGCTGGAAAGTATTTCCAAGAAAGATATTGTAGTTTATGCTGAAGATTACTGGGAAGCTGATTCCATACTGTTTCATCAGCTAAAGGCTCTTCCTGATATGTCCGGCAGGATAAAGGAGATGAAAGATGCTATTAAAGAACTTGAAAAGCAGCTTATTGATAAAGATTATGAAATTTTCAAAACCGTAAACGGCTGCGTGAAAGAAAAAATGGAGCTTTCCAAAGATCTCAACGGACAATGTGAGCGTTACCTTGACGAAATGTCTGAAATATATGAGCAGAATTATAAAAACAGTATCAGCATTATGTCTGTTTCTCCCGTAGCTAATTGGTTTATTTATGATAATGAAGATATAAAAAGCGATCTTTCCATGGGTGTCAGGATAGATTTTAACGCATATCCTATATTGAGGTTCAACAAAAATATTGAAATATGGGGAGAATATATCAATCCTAAAATTTCAACTATACACAGGTTTAAGTATTTTGAGGAAGAGGGAGAAGTAATTGATGAAGAAAGCTTCAGACAGGAATGGTCTATGGATTTGTATTCAGTTGGATTGAGTTATGCTGTCAGGCACGCATTTTCAATCGCTGATGACACCGATGTAGGTTTTAAATTTGGAATAGGACACATGTGGGGCGAAGGCAGAATATACAACAGCGATATTGAAAAATCTTCGTGGTCATCCAATGTTCTCCGTGTAGAAGCAAATGTTGTGAAATACCAGTGGTTTTTCCCAGTGGAACTGTTTGCCGCATATAATTGGTACATGAATTCCGACGATTTGGAACTCCATACATACCACGGTCCTGTTATGCACAACAGCCCCTGGCTGAACACCCTTCAGCTCGGGCTCAGAATAAGCTTCTGGTGGCATCCTAACGTACAGGAACCTCAGGAGAAAGTAGAAAAAAATTGAATAATAAAATTTAATAATAAATGTGAGGATTAAAAATGAAAATAATCAAAATACTGAGCGCATTTCTAATATTGATGACTTTGTTCACTCTCAGCCTTGATGCACAGAGGGACAGGCTGGAGCTGGGCATACGCTATCTGAAGCTTGGAAACTCTTACCGTGAGGCAAGAGAGTGGAATCAGGCGACGGATTATCTTAAGAAAGGATATGATGTTGTAAGAAATCTAAGGAATGAGTACTGGACGGCTGTTGCTCACGAGTACTGGGGTTATTTCTACCGTGATGCCGCAAAAGTGAACAACCTCAATGAGAGCTTTCAGGATGCAATTAATTCTTTTGATCAGGCTATTGAAATATACCGAGATATTATTTCTCAAAAAGACGGTAGTAATATAGCTGTTCCTTTGGCAAAACTCCGTATGCTTTATGATGAGACCAATAACCTGAGAAACGGAATGACCGTAGGTAATGCTCTCAAGGGAGCGGCTAACAAGACATTTTTTGACCTTAATCAGGCGCTGAAATATCCGAATGACGTTGTTATTCTCGACTTAAGCCGCAGTGATCTTACTACGTTTCCTCAGAGAATACAGGAATTTATCAATCTTGAAAGACTTGACCTTTCCGGCAATGAAATTACTAAAATACCTGAGGGTATTTTTTCTAACCTGAAAAAACTTAAGGAAATAAATCTGGACAGGAATTTTGACCTGACCATGCTCCCTGCTGACATTACCGCTCTGCCTAATTTAGAGATACTCAGAATACGGAACACGAATATTTCCAAACAGGAGCTGGTCGATTTGGCTAAGATGATGCCAAGAACAATTATATATGCAGACAAGCCTTTGGATTGAAATGTTTCCTAAGTTTCTTAATTTACTACAACAATAGCCGTTAATAATACGTAAGTTTCTTTTTCAAAGTCTGACAAAGATTTTAACCATGAGATTCACAAAAGCGGAACTGGCTGAAATTTCTCTTGGAAACGGCGGTAAATTCCGTTGTGAAACAATAGAAGATGCTTTTGCATTTACGAAAAAGATTACTCTGGGGCATTACGAAAATTTTCCTGCAGGCTCGCTGCTGCTTCCGAAAAATCAGAGACGGCATCTTTTCAATATTTACACATTTGCCCGCATCGCAGACGATATTGCCGATGAACCGGAAAGCGGTTCTCCGCTTGAAAGAATAGAGATGCTGGCAGGTATGGAGAATTTGCTGATAAACCAAATTCCCGGTAATCCTGTTTCCGAAGCGCTGCATTTTACGATAAATGAAAAGAATATACCTGCCGAGCCGTTCAATAAACTTTTGGATGCCTTTAGGATGGATGTAAACTTCCGCCAGCCGGAAAATTTGGATGATTTGTTTTTTTACTGTTTGCACTCAGCAAATCCGGTAGGAGAACTTGTGCTGAGAGTCTTTGACCTGTACAATGATGAAACGGCAGTACTTTCTGATAAAATATGTACGGCGCTACAGCTTGCGAATTTCTGGCAGGACTTATCGCTTGATATAAAAAAAGGCAGGATTTACATTCCAAAAGATTCTTTAAAGACCTGTCTCGGAGAAAATAAATTCTTTTTAAATGATGAGACATCTTTAAAACTGCTGCCATGCCTTGAAAATCTTTATGAAATAACTGATAATCTTTTCGATCAGGGGAGGGAATTGATCTATTTCCTAAGACCTCTCCGGCTTAAGATGGAAATTAAGCTTACAATTGAAGGCGGGCGGAGCATTTTGCAAAAAACAAGACAGCTAAAGGAAAATATTTTTTTTCAAAGACCCCGACTGAAAAAGAAAGATTATCTAAATATACTTTTTCGCTCGTGCTTTTTCTGATATTTATCTTTTTTTATTTGATAATTTTCATGTTTTACATAATTTGAGCTAATATTATTTTCAAATTTGTAAATTTCTAATTATTAGTCATATAAAATGAGTAAAAAGAAATCAGGGAAAAAAGAGAATAAAGAAGCCCTCAGGCAAAAACAAACTAAGGCTGATATTAAAAACAATTTTTTTGATTCTAAGATAAAACCTCTGCTTCCCGTTTTGCAGTTTGTCGGAATTTTTCTGCTGATTGTCGGGACGTACTACATTTTTATTACATCTGAGATGAAATCAGAAATGCAGGGCTATCTTGCATTTACGGCAAAGATTTCTTCTTTTCTGCTCAACTTATTCGGCGCCGAATCAATAGTGCATGGTCAGGTTATTAACTCTCCTCAGGCTTCAATATCTATAGGACTGGGCTGCGACGGTCTCGATCCCGTTGTAATTTTCTTTGCGGCGGTTATTGCCACACCGGTAAGATGGCTTTATAAGATTCTCGGTATTTTTATAGGCGCGCTAATTATTTATATTGCGAATTTTTTTAGAATTATCGGACTTTATTATATAAGAATCTATTGGCCCGAATCTTTCGATTCGATGCACTTTGAGATATTTCCGGTTATTTTCATAGTATTAAGTATTGTCCTTTACGGTATATGGCAGAACTTTGTGTTGAAAAAAAGAAAAGAGGCTGCCGCAAATGCTTAAAAATTCTATAATAAGATTTGTGCTTATCTTTTTTGGAGTATTTATCCTTTTAAAACTCCCATTCCACGGATTGGAGAAAGCTTTCGACAATTTTATTATCGAAACCGCAGAAAGCATTACAAAATCGGCAATTTATGATAGCCCTAAGTATAAAAAGAAAATAATGCTCGACCATAAAGAAGAAGCCGGTAAGGACATGATGATTATCGGTAACATTGACTTGACAAGAAGAAACAGCAGGGGGCAGCCGCAGCTTTTTATCTGGAAATACGAGATTCGCGGATTTGCTTATCTTCCGATGATTATTGTTATTTCATTGATAGCGGCATCGCCCGTCCCTTGGAAAAGAAAGCTTTTTTCTCTGCCGGCAGGAATTATATTCATTCTACTTTTTATTTCTTTCAAAATGTTCATAATCATTATGACCGCTCAAAAGTCAATGATGGCGCATGAGATAGGATATTCCCAGTCAATGATTAATATCTTCGACTGGTTTGCGGGATATTTTATCACTGAAAATATCAATCCTTCGATTATGGTTGCTTTAATTCTATGGATTGCCGTTACTTTCAGAAAAAGCGACATCGACAGATACAGGGCTTATTTCTCTAAAAAAGAATCTGAGGATGTGAAAGTTAATCAGAAAAGAAGTGAATTGAAAACAGAAACTGATTTGACCAAAGCATCCGTTACAAGAGAAAAAACTCCCGGCAGCCGAAAAAAAACAAGAAAAAAACGCAGCTAAAATACTTTTACCGAATCCCTTGCTATTATATAAATTCCCCAAAGCGTTACAGGCAGGAACTGGCAGGCATGGACTAGGATGCTGACGGCAAAAGCAGTTTCCTCTCCGATACCGTAAAGAGAAAGAGCAAGTATGGTAAATCCCTGAAAAAGCCCGACAAATCCCGGCGATGAAGGCACTAAAAGTCCGTAATTAACTACAGCAAGTGTAACTACACCGGCGCTCCATATATCTATTCCAGGGTGATATGCTCCGATTATCAATGTGAAAACAACAGCCTCAAGGAACCATATCAGATTGCCTGTCATAAAAATAACGAAAGTGTTTTTGTCAAAATTAAGGAAATCAAGAGCTGATGCAGTTTTTTCGAGATTGTTTTTAAAAAATTTTGCTGCCGGGCTTTTCCTCTTTTCAAGGCCTGAAATAATATTTTTACCCTTTGCTCTCAATAAAACAAGCAAAATGATAATTACTGCAAAAAAAATAACTGCGGAAATTGTTATTCCTTTCAGGGCAGTATTATTAAAAAAGGGGATTCCTCCTATCCAAACTGCGATGAGAAGAATCAGCAGAATATTAAATCCGTCGATTATTTTTACCGTCATGGCTGATGAAAACGCAGTTACACGGCTGACAGGCGTTTTGGAACTGAAAAACTCCATTCTGACCAGTTCGCCTCCTTTTGCGGGGATAAGATTGTTGCCTGAAAATCCGAGTACAATCCCTTCAAGATAATATTTGAATTTTATTCCCGGATAATGCCTCAGCATTCTGCTCCATCTGAAAGCTCTTAGCCAGAATGTAGAAAGATAAACAGCCGCTGCTGCGGCAGGATAGTACCATTCCACCTCGAAAATTGCTCCAAGCGCCCGCGCTGTGTCTATTTTAAAGAAAATATATACCAATGAAGCGGCTGAAAGTACAATGCCGCCGATTCCCAATACTTTTTTCCAGTTCTTATGCTGATTTATTCCGTTCAAATCTCTTTTCGTCTTTGTTGAAATATTCAAAACAAAGATATTAAAAGGGGAGGGAATATTAAATAAAAAAGAAGTGCCTTTATCGAAAGAAGCCAGTTGACACGATATAAACTTCAAACTCTTTTCCTTCGTCTTATGAAACTTAGTTTTACTTAAATAAACGATTTCCTAATGAGACAAAAGGATTTTGCGGAAGTAGAATACAAAGCGGTGGACATGACGCTCCTTAAAAGACTGCTTACTTTCCTCAAGCCGTACAAAAAATACATCTTTCTTTCCATTGCGCTGACTTTGATTACCTCCGCGCTTGGACCGCTGCGTCCTTATTTAACGAAAATTGCCGTAGATGACTACATTGCAGGCTCCGATGCAGAAGGTCTGCTCCTTATGATCCTCATAATCTTCGCGCTGCTGCTGCTGCACGGGCTTATGCGCTTCGGGCTGACATATCTGATGCAGTGGGTGGGGCAAAACGTCCTCTTTGACCTCCGCATAAAGCTCTTCAGCCACATCCAGTCGCTGTCGATGCGCTTTTTTGACAAAAATCCGGTCGGCAGGCTCGTTACGAGAGTTACAAACGACGTCGAGGCGCTCAATCAGCTCTTCTCATCAGGCGTTGTGATGATAATCGCAGACATTATGCTCATCTTGTGGATTGTTGCGTTCATGTTTTTCACCAATGCAGAGCTCGCGCTGCTCACGCTGAGCATCTTGCCGGTCCTTATTATCGCCGCGCTGATTTTCCGGTTAAAGGTGAGAGAGCTTTTTAGGCAGATGAGACTCAAGCTGGCGGCGATGAATGCCTTCCTAAGCGAATTTTTTTCCGGCATAGAGACCGTGAAACTCTTCACGCAGGAAAATAAAAAGCAGCAAGAGTTCGACAAAATGAATTACGACTACAAAATAGTCATGTTTAAAACAATTTTCTGGCATGCTATCTTCTTTCCGGTCGTAGAAATGCTTTCGGCGGTGGCGCTGGCAATCGTGCTGTGGTATGCGGCGGGAAATATACTCGGCGGAATTATGACGGTAGGCACGCTCATCGCCTTTACGCAGTATGCTGAGATGTTTTTTCGTCCCATAAGAGATTTGACGGAGAAATACTCCACTTTGCAAAGCTCTATGGCGGCTTCGGAACGCATTTTCAGCCTGCTGGACACCGATGAAACCGTGCCGAAAGATGCCCAAAAGATATTTCCGGGCATTAAAAGCATCATAGAATTCAAAAATGTAAACTTTTCATACTCGCCCGACAAGCCGGTGCTTAAAAATGTAAGCTTTAAAATAAAAAGAGGCGAAACGGCAGCTATTGTCGGCGCTACGGGAAGCGGCAAAACCACGATTATAAACCTCCTATGCCGTTTTTATGACTATGAAAACGGCTGTATAAGCATCGACGGCGCCGATATTCGCACTTTTACGCAAAAATCACTCCGCGAAAAGATTGCGCTGGTCATGCAGGACGTTTTTATTTTCTCGCGAAAGGTCTCGGACAACATTTCGCTCGGCTCTAAAGCCATTTCAAGCGAAGATATGCGTCAGGCAGCAGCCGCGCTGGACGCCCTCGACTTCATAGAAAAGCTTCCTAAAGGTTTTGAAACGAAACTAAGCGAGCGGGGAACCACTTTGTCGGCGGGTCAGCGTCAGCTAATCGCTTTTTGCCGCGCTTATGCAACGCAGCCGGAGCTTTTAATACTCGACGAAGCCACTTCAAACATCGATTCACACACCGAAAAGATAATTGAACATTCCTTAGAGAAGCTTTTGGAAGGAAGAACATCGCTGATAATCGCCCACAGGCTTTCGACGATAAAGCGAGCAGACAAAATAATCGTTTTGCACCGCGGGGAAATCTATGAACAGGGCACGCACCGCGAACTGCTTGAAAAAAATGGTCTTTACTCCCGCCTTTACCGCCTCCAGTACGCCACAGTTTAATTAATAATTAAAAATTAACAATTAATAATTAAATTATATTCCATCAAATAGTTAACATCTCCTTTCCAAACTCCGCTTTAAAAAGAATAATATCAATAGAAACTCTGTTTAAACATTACCCCTCCTTTCTAAACTCCGATTTGGAAAGGACAATATCAATAGA
>CAZOBD010000032.1:15904-20418 GCA_964577665.1 uncultured Hyphomicrobiales bacterium | reverse complement strand
AAGAAGCAACGGAAGTCAAAGAAGAAGCAACGGAAGTCAAAGAAGAAGCAACGGAGAGCAATTTAAACGTTTTAAAGAGTAAATATAGCGTTTTAAAAAGTATTAATGAAGGTAATGGAGAGTAATCAAAGAATATAAAACTATTTTTGAGAAGAAAAAATTAAATATTATTAAGTCAGGAAGCATTTAATTTTATTTAAAACAAAATTCATAATATTTCTATTTATTTTAAATAAAATCAAATCAATAAATTAGCAGTTGATATATCACATATATTGCGTAATCATAAATTTAGATTCAAATATTATCATTAAAACAGCATTAAAATTGATAATAATTACTTTAAGAAGGGATGAAAACATCATACACCGCCGCTCCGTCTCCTTCAAGCATCCCAAAAACTTCTTCAGCCGGCAATGTACATCTTTTCCCCGAAAGAATCAAAAGCTTATTTGCCAGTTTGAAAATCATCCGGGAAAATTCTAAGCGCTTAAATTCCTACTCAGCCGCTAAAAAAACTGCGTCGAGATGATTATTTGATAAAAAATTTAGATAATTATTAACTTAGATGCCCGCAACAGCATTTTTTTAGAAGAAATGGGGCGAGAGACGGGACTTGAACCCGCGGCCCTCAGAGCCACAATCTGATGCTCTACCGACTGAGCTACTCCCGCCGTATTTTCGAACTACAAAAATAACATAAACGGCATAGAAAACCAAATATTTTTTATAAGGCAAAATGGAAACTTTATTTGTTCTTTTTCGTTATTAATTTGTAAAAATTTGTAATTTTGCAGATGATTAGTTTTAAAATAATGAATTTGTTTGAGAAGGGCTTATGAAAATACTTCAAATTGACAACATTGTGAAGACATTCGGGGATTATAAGGCTGTCAACAATGTTTCTTTCGAGGTTGAGCAGGGAAAAATCTTTGGATTGCTGGGTCCGAACGGCGCAGGGAAGACTACAACTATCCGTATGATAAATAATATACTTATTCCCGACAGCGGCGAGATTAATATTTTTGGTGAAAAGGTATCACGGGATACTCAAAACCGCGTAGGATATCTTCCGGAGGAGCGGGGGCTGTATAAAAAGATTAAAGTGATAGAGCAGTTGATTTATTTTGGGAGATTGAAGGGTATGAGCCGTGCCGCCGCGATGTCAGAAGCGAAAAAATGGCTGACATCTCTTGATGCAAAGGACTGGGAAAATAAAAAAATACAGGAACTTTCCAAAGGAATGCAGCAAAAGGTGCAGTTTATCAGTACAATACTGCATAATCCGGAGCTTTTGATACTTGACGAGCCTTTCTCGGGCTTTGACCCGATTAATACGGAGACTTTAAAGCAGATTATTTCGGATTTGAGGAAGGCTGGGAAATCGATAATTCTTTCAACGCACGTTATGCAGCAGGTAGAAGAGATGTGCGACGATATTTGCCTGATAAATAAGGGCAGAGCGGTGCTTAAGGGTTCTGTCAGGGACATTAAAAAGAGTAAAGGACGCGATACGATTTTGATAGAATATGAGGGAGATGGTTCATTTTTAAGTGAGATGCGTAATGTTCGCTTTATAAACCGTACAGACGGCAGGGCGGAGTTTCGCGTAGAAGATGCGGCAGAGAAATCGAAGGAAATATTGAAGACAGCAGTAGAAAAAGTGAACGTATTGCGGTTTGAACTGCTTGAACCGAGCCTTCACGAAATTTTCATAGATACTGTATCAAGCGATAAAGGGGAGGAAGCGGCATGAACTCGAAAATAAGGACAATCATTACGCATGAATATCTTACAAAAATCCGTTCAAAAGGTTTTATAATCGGTACGCTGCTGGGTCCTTTCCTTATGGTGGCGCTTATTACGGTTCCCATTGTTGCTATGATGCTTACAAAAGGCGATACCGAAAGAAAGATTGCCGTTCTCGACAAAACGGAATTGAACATCGGGAGGGAAGTAGTCGAAAAAGACACCGCCAAATACTTTCTTACCGCCAAAAGTGAGAATGAAATGCAGGAGCAGGTGCTCAAGAAAGAACTTGACGGGTACTGCGTCATTCCCGATGATATTTTGGAAAGAGGCGTAGTGCGTCTTTACTCCCGCGGCGGCGGCGGATTGGGTTTTGTAGAGTCGCTTGAAGGAAAACTCAGGCGTGTTGTAATGCACAAAAGGCTTGATGAAGCCGGCGTGGATACAAGTGTCGTCCGGCTCGTTCAAATGGGCGTTTCTATACAGTCTAATAAAATTACCGAAGAGGGTACTAAGAAAGATTATACCGAAGCAATGGCTCTTATCGGCTATTTCTTCGGTTTGGTTATTTATATGTTGATGTTTATTTACGGCGGTTTTGTTTCGAGGGGGGTTATTGAAGAAAAAGCAAACCGTATTGTGGAAGTTATAGCCTCTTCTGCCAAGCCTTTCGAGATTATGATGGGAAAAGTACTCGGTATTGGCTTTGTCGGACTTACTCAAATCATCGCCTGGATTGTATTAAGCGGAGCTGTTCTCCTTGCTGCCGGTCCGATAATGGCTTCTTTCGTTGATGATCCCAATGAACTTGCCAAAGGAATGTCTGCACCCGGCCAGCAGACTAATATACCCGGAATGAAAGAGGCTGTAACGAAAATTGAAGATTCACCCGCAGAGCTTTTTGGCGGAAACAAAGCCCGTTTTGCTTACATACCCGAGTCCGTAAGCGAAGGAGATTTATTATATATAAAAGAAAGCGCCGGGAAATACCAAATAACAAATATTGAAAATAATATTATTACAGTGGAGGGCAGTCCGTTTGCAAAAAAAGAGACTCTTAACGCCTCGGTAGGAACGCCGCCGACATTGGACCTGCCTTCTATTTCCGGCTGGGTAATTCTGGCATTTGTATTTTATTTTCTGGCGGGTTATTTTATCTATGCAACGCTTTTTGCGGCTGTTGGTTCGGCTGTGGATCAGGAATCGGATGCCGCGCAGCTTCAAATGCCCATTACGATACCGATTATTATACCGATTTTATTCATTAGCAGCATAATGTCCAATCCTGACGGCGCTTTTGCAGTGATTATGTCGCTGATTCCCTTCTTTACGCCTATAATTATGATTGTCCGTATCACTGCGACGGAAGTTCCCATTTGGCAGATAGCTCTTTCTATCGTTTTGATGCTGATTACGTTTTACGCGGCGATTTGGGTAGCGGCAAAAATATACCGCGTGGGCATTTTAATGTACGGCAAAAAGCCCTCGTTGAAAGATTTAATTAAATGGATTAAACTCGCTAAGTAAATTTAACTGATTCGGACTCTTTCTAAAGTTTATAAAAACGGCATAATATTGTTTTGAAGGAAGATTCCCCCCTTGCTAAGCCATAAAAATCCTATGCGTTTAGAGATAAAATATGTTTTTAATTAAATTTAGCTCAATAAAATGCAGAAGAAATCAGTTATAAATAATATTTTAACCCATGGAACCCTTATTGCGGCGGCTTTTATCATGATTTTCCCCATGCTGTGGATGATTCTTCTCTCCCTGAGGAAATTCCCGGAATCTTTGGGCGGTTTGACAGATATTTTGACGGCGCCGACTACTCTTTCAAACTATATTGATGCCTTTTCCTCGGATGCGTTCGGCATTTATTTCCTTAATTCGGTGATGGTAGCGGCAGCGGTAACTGCCGGAAACATAATATTTTGTCTCATGGCGGCTTATGTTTTTGCCCGAAGAAGATTTCCAATGAAAACAGCGCTTTGGACAACCATTTTAGGCGTTTTGATTATCCCTCCGCACGTCATTATGATTCCTCTTTACCGCATTATGGTCGATTTAGGCTGGATTAACACCTATTATGCCTTAATAATTCCTTGGCTGGTAACGCCGTTCGGGATTTTTTTGGTCAGGCAGTACATTATTTCACTGCCGCAAGACATCGAAGACGCTGCGAGAATTGATGGAGCATCCGAATTTTACATTTTATTCCGAATTGTAATGCCGCTGGCAAAGCCGGTGCTTACTGTGCTGGCGGTTTACACCTTTCTGGCGAATTGGAATACCTTCCTGTTCCCCTTTTTATTCACTAATCAAGAAAATTACCGAACTTTGCCGGTCGGGCTGGCATTTTATTTGGGCAAGCAGTCCATTGATTGGGGAAGGCTGATGGCTGGGGCGGCAATGTCGGCTCTTCCTGTAATAATTTTATTCATTATATTCCAAAAGCAGGTCATAAAAGGCATGACGTCGGGAGCTATTAAGGAATAAATTCTTCGTAAAAATAAAATTTCAATTCATAAAGATTAAAGTGGGTTCTAAAAATTGTCATTCCTGCGAATGCAGGAATCCATTTTAATTCATAAGTTATCTTAATATAATAGATTTCTGCATTCGCAGGAATGACAGTCTAGCAATATTTAGAACTCCACTTAATTTAATACAATTTTTATTCATTTTCTTTTTATATAAAACAAAGAAAATTAATAAATAAACGATATGAAACTATATAAAAACAATATGAAAAGCAATAAATAAGC
>CAZOBD010000032.1:8232-15804 GCA_964577665.1 uncultured Hyphomicrobiales bacterium | reverse complement strand
TGCGGAGACCGATCAAAAAGCTGCGGAGACCGATCAAAAAGCTGCGGAGACCGATCAAAAAGCTGCGGAGACCGATTTGAAAGCAATGAAGACCGATTTGAACGTTAATTATGAATAAAAATGCGTTCAAATATACTTTCATCACGTTAAAATCAAGTATCAAAACGTTTTCCTTTTAATTCTTTTCTTTTCAATCGACTTTCAAAACGTTTCAAATGACTTTCAAAACGTTCCAATTATATTACTAAGTCTTTATATTTAAAATAAAAGATGTCAAATAAAGCAAAATATCCTTTAGTTCATCTTTTTTTCATTAAAAATAAATGAAAAAAACGCATAAAATTATTTTCCATGCGTTAAAATTGTAATAAAAGTGTGATAAATATAAATTTAAAGAAGTGATAAGTAGTTTTGAGAGAGGTTTTTGTTCTATTACTAAGTTGTTTTAAAAAGATCATCTTTCTCCTCATTTCCAAACTCCGATTTGGAAATGTGATTATCAAAAGAAACTCTGTTTCGCCGTTGGTCAAACTGAGTTTGAATTGAAATCGTCCTGTCCAAATCGGAGTTTGGACAGGAGGAAAGAAGTGATAAAGAGATTTGTGAGTGTATTGTGTACTAAATAATGTAAGCTATTGATTTAAAATCTGTTTTGGATATTAATGGTTCTAATCAGTATTAACGTCACCAAAGTTTCATCTTGAATATTAAAGGAATTATAATCAAAAAATTCAAGCTGATTCAACACATTCTTTGCCCTTATAAAATGCGCGTCTTTTGTCCAGAGTTTTAATCTGTTATTTATGGCAATTGTTGCAATCATAGCATCCTGAAATGGTATAGAAATGCCTGCTTTTTTCATCAGATAGAAATTTTCACCTAAAATATCCCAGAAAAATTGGTTAATATTAATTTCCGGAAACGCTTTTAAGCCTTTTAATATCTTTTTATATGAATTCTTATCTTTTGCACCGTGAAGAAGCTCTGCTTTTACAATTCCACAAATATAAATTTTCTGTGTTAAAAAAATCATTCTTTCTTTTTCAGCAGGCTTTCGCCAAAAATCAATGATAATATTTGTGTCAACAAGTATCATATCAGGCTTAATTCTCTGTTTCTATTGATTATTTTTTCATCAATTTTAACTTTTTCAGCACAGTCGAAAAATTCCTGCATTTCTTTTCTCTCTTTTTCTTCAAAAACTGTTATAAAAACGTCTTTTCCAATGTATTCAAGCAATTCGGGAATGAATATTTTCTCAGAGTCTATTTTCTTTTTAAGCATTATCATTTTCAAACTCCTTTTTGAATAATTTTATATCTTTACAGAGTGAAATTTAATATAAAATATTGTAAGAAAACTCTTTTCAAAGATATTATATTGGATTAAAACGGCTCATACGGTCTGTTTTTTTAACCGTATGAGCCGTATAAAGCGGTTTAGGCTTGTTATTTTTGCTTTGTGTATTTGTCAAGCCATCCGAAAAACTCTTTCGACCAGATAATAAAGTTGTGAGGCTTGAGTATGAAATGTGTTTCTTCGGGGAAAATGAGTATTTTTGAAGGAATATTTTGTGCCTGAGCGGCTGTAAAGGCTTCAAGACTCTGTGTGTAAGGCACACGGAAGTCATACTCGCCGGTAGTTATCATAATAGGGGTGTCCCATTTGCTTACGTAGTTGTGCGGAGAATGTTTTTCGTAGTACGCCTTGTTTTTTTCTTCCCAATATGGCCCGCCGTACTCCCAATCGGGGAACCAAAGCTCTTCAGTAGAGCCGTACATGCTTTCAAGATTGAAAACGCCGCAGTGCGAGATGAATGCTTTGAATCTTTTTTCGTGATGACCGGCGAGCCAGAAAGCTGCGTAGCCTCCCGCGGAAGCTCCTACGGCGCATAAACCTTCTTCATCGACGTAAGATTCTTTGGCAAGAGAGTCCGTAGCGTCTAAAATGTCGTTCATGGGCTTTCCGCCCCAGTCAAGGGTGATTGCATCGTTCCACGCCTGACCAAAACCGGGTACACCTCGGCGGTTGGGAAGCATTACGATATATCCGTTGGATGCCATAAGGAAATAATTCCAGCGATAATGGAATCTTTGTCCTATCATAGACTGCGGCCCGCCCTGACAATAGGAAATCATGGGGTATTTTTTGCTTTCATCGAAGTCAGGAGGGAAAAGAACCCATGTATGAATGCTTTTTCCGTCGCGTGATTCAATCCGGCGCTCTTCAATGTTAATAGTTTTTATGTAATTGTAAGCTTCCTCGTTGGCATTTGTAATGCGAAAGGGTTCAGCGGCGCCGGGAGCGAGTTTAAAAAGGTCAACGGGGTGCATCATGTCTTCGCGGGCGAAGACTAAAGTGCCGTCTTCGGCTATAGTAAGACCGCCGTCGTTGTACCATCCGGTGGTAACGTTTTTCCATTTGCCTGAGGGGACTTCCATATTGAAAATATGTATCTTTCCTGAATCAGTGGCGTTGAAATACATAGATTTCGAGTCGGGAGACCAAACGGCGGAGAAGACCCACTGGTCAAAATTTTTGGTTAATTCTTCTATTTGTTTTGTTTCGCGGTTAAAAAGCATTATTCTATGCTTGTCGGATTCAAATCCGGGGCGTTTCATGCTGTTAAAAGCAATATATTTTCCGTCGGGGGAGAAGGCAGGGTCCATATCGAAGCCTTCCATTCCTTCAGTAACGTTTTCGGTTTCGTTATTTTCGATGTCAACGAGGTAAATATCGGAATCGGTGTTTTTCACAAAATCCAAGCCGCTGTATTTTTTGCTGGTATAGGCAATCATTTTGCTGTCAGGGGACCAAGCTATCTGTTCTTTTCCGCCGAAAGGCTTCATAGGGGTGTCAAATTTTTCTCCTTCGGTAAGGTCTTTTGCATCACCGCCGTTCATGGAAATAATAAATAGGTGCGAGAATTTATTATCGGTCCATTCGCTCCAATGGCGGACGGGTAACTTGTCATAAATTCTTATTTTTGCTTCAGGATATTCGGGATATATCTCGGCAAGAGAGGGTTCCATCTTAACTTCGCTGGTAAAAGAAATATATTTTCCGTCAGGAGACCATGCAAGATTGGCAACGCCGTTTTCCATGTTTGTAATTTGCTTCAATTTGTCTCCTTTTACGGTCATTGTAAAGGCTTGGGGAGTTTCATCGCTGCGATTGGAAATAAAAGCAATCATTTTTCCGTCGGGAGACCAGACAGCATTGTAATCTTTGCTTTTATCTGATGTCAGCTTCTTCATTTCTCCGCCTTCGGTGGAAACTAAATAGATATTTGTGTGAAATTTATTTTCTTCGATGACAGGTTCTTTCATAGTAAAAAGGACATGCTTTCCGTCGGGGGATATTTGAGGATCGCTTATTCTTTTCATTGAGAAAAGCATTTCTGCGGTGAAATTCTCAGGTTTATCCGAAGAAAATATTTTCAGCTTCGGAGTTTTCTTTTTTTCTTCTTTCTTATCATCCATAGCTTTTTTTTCGCAGCCGGCAAACAAAGCCGCAAGTATAATTAATAATACAAATGTAATAGAATACTTATTCATTATTTTTTCCCGTTTTTTGTTGATAATATATAATTAAAAGATGGTTCAAACTATTTGACAAATGTTTTATGGAAATTTGCTATTTCAGGTGTGATTTTCTTAATAATATTATCATTCTTTCTTTCAATTTTATAATTTTTAGAAACTTCTTCAATAATTTTTTCTTCTATTTCAACTTCGGATGTAAGTAGGAAACCGTCGTAAATGATTATATTTTTTAATGGTAATAAAACTACATATAAATAACAAGGTATTTGTGGAAGTATTGACGGAAAATTATCTATGAGAGGATAAACTTTAAAAAAAAGACCTGAATTCAAATTTAGAAAAATTGAATGCTCCTGATATGATTTGTATAAGAAAAATTTCCCTTTGACGAAATTTTTAAATCCGTTTAATATCATTTTTTCCAAGGGGAGCATCCTGTCCTTGTATTTTTGTGCAAACTTATAAATATGCGAAATATCATTTACTAAAATATTCCGACAATCAGTTTTTAAAGAAAAATCTTCATGTAAAAAATCATTAAAGGATAATTCCTTTTCCAACAATCCGGTTCTCCTACCGGCAAAAAACATCAGTTTATGATGCACTTTGAGATATGTATAGTATTCTGCTTTAGAAAGTTTCATAATATCTACAAAAATGGATATTAGTTCTTAATACTTTTACTACAAAATTACAATATTAACATTTTAACTGCAAACAGAAAAAGGATTACATAAAAAAAATTGTTTTATTTATCAAAAATAATTTATATTTGCTTTTTTATTCAAATATCAAGAAGATGAGGTACCTATGAAAACAACCTTTTTATCTCTTCTGCTGATAATTTTTTTCTCGCTTGATTTATTTTCCCAAGAGTGGGGAAACATAGTGAGCTGGGAAGGTGAAAATCATAAATATGATGTTTATCATCAAAGGTTTTCTTACGGAAGCACTCCCTTTTTAATAACCGATATTCGTACAGGTCAGCAGTACAATAGAGTAGAAAGCTACGAAATTCGCGCCCTCGATGTTTACAGACCATACAACGGAAGCGCTTATCTTGAAAGCAGACCTGTTGTTTTCTTTGTGCACGGCGGAGGCTGGACAGACGGGTACAGCTTTTGGTATGAATTTCCGGCAAAAACATTTACTGCCGAAAAAGGCTGGATATTAGTATCAGTCGATTACAGGCTTGTTTCTGATTCAGTTTTCATTGCAGATGAACATTGCCCCGACAGGCAAAACTGCGATACCGAAAAGGCATCCAAATCAGCATGGTATCCTGCTAATGTTATTGATATAGGCGAAGCTTTCAAATGGACAATTTTGAATATCAATAAGCACGGCGGTGATCATACCAAGGTTTTTCTGATGGGGCACTCAGCCGGCGGGCATCTTGCTTCACTTTTTGCTGCACATAACGACTATACTTTCTATCGTCCAAGGATGAACGCTGTTATCAGCATCAGCGGAGCATACGAAATGAATGAACTTAATAAAAATGTATTCGGAAAAGCATTAGAGCAAATGTTTCGCGGCGGTTATGAAGATAATGACAAAGAATTAAACGATGCATCTCCCTCTTTCTGGGTGAAAAATGATTCCGATATACCGCCGTTTTATTTATGTCACTGTCTTCAGGACATTCCTTCACTGCCGGAGCAAAAAATTATGTTTTTCAATAAACTTAATATCCTGGAAAAGGAAGTTAATGAAGCTTTTTTTGAAGATTACACACACGTCTCGGAGATGCAGGCGTTTGAATCTATGTCTGAGGAGCCCGCGAAGAAAGTTATACAATACATTGAGGGCTTTTTAGAAACGGATGTCAAGGAAATACAGCCCCCCGATGATATTTCCCTTTATCCAAATCCCGCTTTCGATGTGTTAAACGTAAATTACCCGTTGGAAAATGACTTTTTCCCTTCTGAAATCATTATTTCAAATATTTTCGGGGAAGAAATTACCCGTTCATATCCTTCTTTAAATGAGAGGCAGAAGAGTTTCAATATTAATAATCTTCCTGCGGGGCTGTATTTTCTAAAAATAATATCTTCAAACAAAGTTTATATCAAGAAATTCATTAAAAGCTGACAAATATTTTTTTGTTGTTTGCTGTAAAATCATTTAAATTGTAAAGAAATCAGGATTTATATGGCTTCTTTTTATCTTAGAATGAAATTTATCGTAATATTTTATATATCATTTCTCGTTTTCTTTATTAATCTCCCTGCTCAGCAGGATTCCGCTATGCCTTTACCGCTGCGCAAGCTTAAGCCCGTTATTTCATCCGAAGATTCCGCGACATCCATCGAGGCTTTCCGCCAGGAAATTGACGAAATACTAAAGGAAAATCATCTTCGGCGGTCGGAAGCCGCCGTTTACATCTATTCTTTGACGACTGGAAAGACGTATTTCGCAAAAAACATCTCGCTTCCGCTGACGCCAGCCTCGAATACCAAACTTGTAACAGCATTTACGGCATTTTACAGTCTGGGGAAGGACTTTAACGTCGAGACAAGCGTCTATACCGATGCGAAACTCTTTTATGACAGCACTCTTTTCGGAAATTTATACCTTTACGGAAGGGGAGACGCTCTTCTTTCCATCTCGGATATTGAACAAATCGCCGATGAAATAAGGAATCTCGGAATTAAAAAGATTCAAGGCTCCATTTACGCGGACGGCTCCTTTTTTGACAATAAGAAAATTAGAAAAGAATACAGCGGAGACAAAGATCACGTGGAGAAACTGCCTCCGCTGACTGCACTCTGCCTTGAAGAAAACGTGGCAACTGTCTTAGTAACTTCGGGAGCCAAAAGCGGCAGCCCGGTAAGCGTCCAAGTAATTCCTCCGTCGGAAGCCTTCAGTGTAGAAAACAGCGCGGTAGTCAGCGCATCCGTCATTGACAGTCTTCAATTTGAAAAAGAAAGCCTTTTTAGAAATAATGAAAACCTCCGGGCGGGTGATGAACCTCTTCAAATTGCTTTTAACAGCCGCCGCAGCATAAAAGTAAGAACGAAAATGATAAATGACAGTATTCAAAAGTTTTATGTAAGCGGCAGACTCCCAAAAAACCGTTCATATTCCTACAGATACTTTATTCAAAACCCTGTTTTGACGGCGGCGGGGGCTTTTAAACAGCGCCTTGAGGCGGGGGGAATCGAGATAACGGGTTTTTCCGGCATTCGGAGGCTCTCCTCCCTCAAACCGAATACAAAAATATACAAACTTGCGGAGTTTGAAAGGAATCTAACAAAAATATTACAGCCGATGATGAAAAAAAGCAACAACTTTATGGCGGAAATATGCTTTAAAATCATCGGAGCAAACTCGGGAAAGCTCTCGGATAATGCACAAGGAAGCAAAGAAACCATTCTAAGGACGATGGAAAACCTGGCAGTTCCTTTTAAAGGCTGTAAAATTAATGACGGGAGCGGTCTATCGCGAAAAAACCTTCTTACTGCGGAAACTTTAGTCTTTCTTCTCAGAGCGGCAGACATTCTTGACTTTAAAGAAGAACTTAGAACTTGTCTTGCAATTGCGGGAATAGACGGTACTCTTGAGAAAAGAATGATAGATAGACCGGCTGCGGGAAATTTACGCGGAAAAACCGGTACATTACGCAATGCAAGTTCACTTTCTGGCTATGTGGAAACAATAGACGGTGAACAACTGGTCTTTTCTCTATTATTTAATGGAAATAGTGTCTGGTATTATAAAAATGCAGAAGATAAAATTGGAAATATCATGGCACAATTCTTTTATTTCAATCAGATAAAGTAATATATAAACTTCCAATATCTCAATTCATATATACAAATCTAATATTCTCATTTCCATATTGTTATTTCTTTATAATATATTATAATTATATTAAATAAAATATAATACAGCCGTTATATATTTATTAATATGAGTTGTAGATTATAATATATAAATAACAATATATAAAATACCTGCCGTAATAACAATTATAAACAAATAATATACTAATATTCATAATAAAAAATAATAAATATAAAAA
>CAZOBD010000032.1:0-8132 GCA_964577665.1 uncultured Hyphomicrobiales bacterium | reverse complement strand
TATTAATAGTGCAGAAAAAATAATAATAATAAATATTAATATAAAAAGATAATGCGGTATTATATGAATAGAGGAAATATAAGTTATTAATGAAAATAACAATATATATAAATGGAATATCTATTATAAAAAATGATATATTAGATATAAAAAATAAAAAGCGAGAGTATTATATGGAGTTATATGCATCCATAAGTGCAAAAACGGCATTTGTAGGTGTGATTTCTCCGGTTAAAGACTTTTCCTTTATTATCGGAAAAAGATCGGCAACTTTTGGATGAGAATAGAATCCTGAAATAAGTTGTTCTTCGGCGAGTGAGGTAATCCAGTCAATTAACTGATTATTTCTCTGCCTGTTAAAAGAGCCGCTTTCTTTTGCCTTTTTGATAATGGCAGCTATCTCATTCCAAACTGCATCTATCTTATTATCATATAAAGCGCTGCAAGTAAATACCTTAGGGGGAAACTGCCTCTCTTCGCTTATCAAATAATGCAGGGCTTCCTCATAAGCTTTTTTGGTAAGCTCCGCTCTGTTTTTGGCATCGCCGTCAGCTTTGTTGACAGCGAGTAAATCAGCAATTTCAACTATCCCTTTTTTTATTCCTTGGAGATTATCGCCGGAGCCGGGGAGAAGAAGCAAAAGGAAAACATCCGTCATAGAGCGGACAGTTATCTCGCTCTGCCCGACACCTATCGTTTCAATAATGACAGTGTCAAAACCGGCTGCTTCGCAAAGTAAAATAGTTTCGCGGGTTTTCCGGGCAACTCCTCCAAGGGCGCCGCCGGAAGGGGAAGGGCGGATGAAAGAATTATCACGGCGCGAAAGACGATCCATGCGGGTTTTATCGCCCAGGATAGAGCCGCCGGAAAGTTTGCTGCTTGGATCAACCGCCAAAACAGCCACCTTTTTGCCCTCTTCGCAGAGAAAATCGCCGAGGGAATCGATAAAAGTGCTTTTTCCGGCGCCCGGAGGACCGGAAATACCCACCCGGACAGAATTTCCCGTATGCGGAAGAATTTCACCGATTAACTTTTGAGCTTTTTCAATATGATCGCGGGAATTGCTTTCTATCAAAGTAATTGCGCGGGCAAGCATAGGCAGTTTACCTTCGAGAATACCCTGCTTGAAATCGGGAATATCAGGTTTGGCGGCATTTATTTTTTTATCGGCAGCTTTTTTAATTGATTTGGCGCCCTTCTTAAATGATTTAACGCCTTTCTTAACTTCAGAGGCGAACTCCTCATTGGAATTATCGGGCGCCCATTCGGGTTTGATTTTGTTAGAAGACATTAATACATTGGATCAATTGTTTGTAAATTCAGTTCTGAAGAATTTGTAACTATTCTTCTATCCGACGTAATTAAAGAAAAATCATTCGTTAAAGCGGTTGCAACAATTATTGAATCAGGCAGCTTAAAGGAAAACCTTTTACGAACTTCAATAGTTTTACAAATAATACTTTCATCGATGAATTTCTGATAAACAGTCTCCAAAAAAAGCTGTGTTAAACTTTCTTCTTCGTGATCTTTATATCCAACTGATAACTCTATAAAAGTAATAAAAGAAATAAACAGTTCATCGGATTCATTAATCATTGAAAAGTTACCGTTACAATGTAAATAATTTATAACAGCATTGGTATCAAGAAGATAATTCATCTCTATCCCATTCTTTTCTGATTTTCCGTTGGAATTCCATTCCGTCAATATTAGATTTAAGGCAGCCTTTTAGTTTCAATAGTTTTTTGGCATTGCCTTTCTTTTGAAATTCTTCTTTTTGAGTAATCAAAATTTCCACATCCTGTCCTTTGAACTTGTTTAACTCGGGCAGGCGGTCGGAAGTAATCTTTCTTTTTATTTTTATGGCTTCCATAGAATTACTATACTTAAATCTTTAATCATTACTTAAAAAATATTAGCTTTTTTATGAAATACTCGAATCATTATCCGAAATATTTTAAGATAAATATTTTGTATTGACAGAAAAAAAATCAGTATATACAAAAAATTAGATGAAAATCTTGAAAAAAAGAGATATATTGCCATGCACTACAAATGAGTTCTTTAAAATAACCTTAATAAGGAGTGAGATATGTACTATTTTTTGCTTTTAACAGCCGCTTTTCTTTTCTTTACAGGATGTATGTCCGAACAGAAACCCGCCGAACCTGATAAAGATTTAATCAAAAAAGAAGTGAAGGCAGAATTCGACAAATTGGTTACATCATTAAATGCTCTAAATGCAGACGGATGGTCTGATTTTTACAGCAAGGAAGGTTTTATCTCAGCCACAGCCGGTATAGATCATTATAAAGACCGCAGCGAATGGGTAGAAGATATAAAAAAATATTTTGCCACAAGAGGTACCCAGCAGGTAGATGTTCTTGACTTAGAGATTACGCCGCTTTCCAATGATCTTGCATTAATGACCAGCAAGGAAAAAACGCTTCACATAATGCAGGACAGTTCTGAAATAAAAGGCGAGCATGTGTTTTCTATGCTTTGGAAAAAAGAAGAAGGCGGCTGGAAAATACTCCATTCACATGAGTCATGGAAAATCGAGCAATAAGAGCTATCCGGCGATTACATACAAAAATTTCTTCTTTCCGTATTTCACGAGCCTTTTCTCAGAGAAATCGACTTTTTGAAAAGGTTCGTCTGTTTTTTCCCCGTCGATAGAAACAGCGCCCTGCTTTATCATGCGGAATGCCTCTTTTTTTGAGGGAGACAGCTTGCTGATTACAAGAGCCTCCTGAAGTGTAATCTCGTTCTCGCCGGACTTTATAACAAACTCTTTTACATCGTCGGGAGTGCCGCTCTGCTTGAAAATACGCTCGAATTCTTCCAAAGCATTTTTCGCAGTTTCAGCGTCATAGTACTTTTCAACTATTCCCATAGCCGTTTTCACTTTGGCATCGCGGGGATGGATTGAACTGGTTTTCAATCCCTCTTCCATTTCATTAACGGAATTTTCATCAGCCCATGCTCCGTATTTGAAATACTGTACAATAAGATTATCGGGGATAGACATTACTTTTCCGAACATATTACGCGGATCGTCGGTAAAGGCGATGTAATTATCGAGCGATTTGCTCATTTTTTCAATGCCGTTAGTACCTTCCAAAATAGGCATAGTAAGGATGCACTGGGTCTCTTTTCCATAAGCTCTCTGTATCTCCCGCCCTACGATAAGGTTAAATTTTTGGTCGGTGCCGCCAAGCTCTATATCTGAATTAATTGCAGAGGAGTCCATTGCCTGAGCGAGAGGATAAAGAAGCTCATGAACACTAATAGGTTCTCCGGCTTTGTATCTTTTTGTAAAATCATCTCTTTCGAGAAGCTGTGCAACGGTGTATTTACCTGCCAGTTCTATTACGTCCTTAAAAGTCATTTTCCCGAGCCACTCGGAATTGCTTCGAACTTCCAGCCTGTCTTCTGATAAAATTCGGGTTGCCTGTTCGAGATATGTTCTTCCGTTCTTTTGTGTTTCTCCGAAAGTAAGCTGCGGCCTTGTTTTAGATTTTCCTGAGGGGTCGCCTATCATTGCCGTGAAATCACCTACAATCAGCACTGCGGTATGCCCCAAATCCTGAAACTGCCTCAGCTTGTGCAAGACAACGGCATGGCCAATATGCAGGTCGGGTTTGCTCGGATCGCAGCCGAGCTTAATTCTCAACGGCTTGTTTTTGTTAATGGACTTCTCGATTTTTTTTACTAATTCTTCTTCGGGCAATACTTCAACGGCACCTTTTTTAATGATGTCCATTTGTTCATTTAAAGAAGGAAACATTTAATATTCCGTGATTATTTTTCCAAGATTATTTTATCTATTTCTTTATTGGCTATATTGTAAACAGTAATAGTAAGCTTAGTGTCTGAGACATCTGCTGTTGCAAATGTATATTCTTTTGCTGATTTAATCAGATAAGGATATTGGTTTGTTTCAAGTTTCATGCTTTCAGGTTCATTTTGAGGCATTGCGGGTGGCTCCATCGGTACTCCTCCGCCTCCGATAAGGATGTGCCGTATTCCGTTTACGTTATTGTGCTGATAGAAATGATAATCACCTGTTAAAACCAAGTCAACATCATGCTTCTCAAATAGTTCTTCACTCATTTCACGCATATCTTCACTTGTTTCTTCAGCGCCGTAACAGTATGCGGATTTGTGAAAAACTGCAATTTTCCATTTTTTATTTGTTTTTTCGAGGTCATCATCGGCAAATTCCCACTGGTCGCTTCCCGAATCTGCATCGTGTTCTGTGCTTAAAACAAGAAAATGAACATCTCCTGCATCAAATGAAAAATGAGGCTTATCTCCGTTGCTCCCCTGAGTGAAAGCCTGAGTATTTTTGTCCCACTTTTCTTTATCGCCGACAGCATTGTAGAAGGGCTTATGAGAAATCATGTTTAAAACGGCATCGGTGAAAAACTCTTTTTTCCAACTTTCATAAGTACTGCCTGCAGCAAGATCGCCGGTAAAAACAACAAACTGAGGAGAGCGTTCCATTAAAAGGTCGGCAAGTTGAGAAGTAATATCAGGATTAGGATTGGTATTTCCCATTATTCCGAAGCGGAGACTTTCGCTGTTAAGGGGAGCGGTTTTAAAATGAACAGCGTCGATTGCCGTTTCCATGTCGTTTTGTGCAATTTTCAAACCGTATTCAGTATCCGGATTCAAGCCTTCGAGTCTTAACCTGAAAACAAAGGTACCTTTTGAAGTCTCTTTCTTTTCATTCGAAGAGACCATTTTACTTTCTCCGCCGCGTGAATTATACATTGCTCTGAGGGGCAAATCAATGTTACATTCAACTAAAATAACGGCGCTGTTGTGATTAACTGCCTGTGAGTAAGGCTTCATAATAATTTTTGCAGACAAGGGCGTGGTTATTATTAAAAATATCAGCAATAAGCATATTCTTTTCATTTCAATCTCCGTATGATATGTACAATTCTTCTTTTGCTAAAATCTTGATTTTGTTTTTCAATGATACGCAGTTTTTAGGATTCTATTGTAAAACGTTTTTAGGATTCTATTGTAAATCATTCAGGTTTATTCTTTGATTTAACGGAAGCAAGTTTCTTAAATGATTCCAAAGCAACAGCCAAACCGAGTATAAACAGCAAAATTGAGATTACAAACAAAAGCCAGTTCTGTTGGGGCAGATGTGTAAAAAATGCTTGATAAAAGATAGCCGTTTCAGTAACTATCAGCATAAATATACCCGGCAAAAGCGTGTACCATTTCGGAGCATTAAACCCGACGAAATACATGGTAACTACAAAAAGAGCCAGCGAGGCAATAAGCTGATTCGAAGCTCCGAACATGGGCCAGATTACCTCATAACCGTTTGAAAGACATAATATCAGAGCTAAAACAAGGCTTGACGCCGCAGCGAAATATTTGTTTTTAAAAATACCCCCGATTCTTGTTCCAAGTGTTTCCTGCATGATATAACGGTTAAGACGAGTGCATGTGTCCAGCGAAGTTAAGATAAAAGTATTGAGCATCAAAATTCCGAAAGCCGTGCCGACTGCAAGGGGTATTCCGATAGAAGCCGTGGTTGTTCCAAGTGCGGTGCCGAAAACAATATTTGGGCTTTTACTCATAAGATTATGAAAAGATAACGCACCTGTGCCGTGCCAGTTTAGAACGCTTGAGATCATAAGAACTACGAGAAGAGCAATGATACCTTCTACCAGCATACTGCCGTAGCTGACTTTCTGTGCATCTTTTTCCTTGTCTAGCTGCTTTGCAGAGGTACCGCTGGCAACCAATGAATGGAATCCGGAAATAGCTCCGCAGGCAATTATTATAAAAAGCATTGGAAACATCGGTCCGGTACTGCTGTCGAAAGAAATAAAAGCAGGTGCATTAATCTCAGGATTTAAAACGAGTATGCCTGCAAAACCTATTAAAAGACCTGATATCAAAATTAACATTGAAATATAATCATTTGGCTGAAGAAGAAGCCAGACCGGAAGAATTGCGGCAATAAATGCATACACAAACACAATAATAAGCCATGTCTCCTGACTTGCATAAACGGTTATCTCTCTGCCAAGATAGACAAGTGCAATAAGTGCAGCAAGAGCGAGCACTGTCCCTGCTAGAAGATTAAGATTCCGTCTTATTACAAAAAAGCCGAAGACAACTGCAATAATAATAATACCGAATGTCGGTATGACTATCTCCGGTCTTTCATTTAGAGTAGCGGCTGTCAGGTTTGCAAAAACGGCTTCCAGAAGAATCAGCGCGAGCCATACAAAAACTGCAAAAATTGTTCTCGCCTGCTCAGAAACTGTAGTTTCGGCTATTTCCACTATGGAAATGCCTTTGTTTCTCACTGAAACAGTCATAGCAGTATAATCATGGACAGCACCAAGAAAAACAGAACCTGCAAGAACCCAGATTAATGCCGGCAGCCATCCGAAAAGGGAAAATGCAATAATCGGACCTACGATTGGACCTGCTCCTGCTATTGATGAAAAATGATGTCCGAAAAGAATTGCCGGTTTAGTAGGCACAAAATCGAGTCCGTCCTGAAACTCATGAGAAGGCATTTCTTTTTTCTTACCATGGCTGAGAAGTTTTCTCCTGATAACTCCTCCGTACCAGAAATAGGCAAATGCAAACCACGCCAGACCGAATATTACAATGCCGGCTGCGTTCATAACCCGTCCCTTTATATTTATATCAAATCATTGACTTAATGTCAAATCTTTTTGTCTCATAACTACAAATATAAAATATCAAACCGTGTAAGCAAAAATAAAATGCTAAAAAGAACTAAGAAAACAATACCTATCCAGCTTAGTATTTTCAGCCACAACTTAGGATGGTAGTTTTTCGGGGTGTATTTACTCGTTACCACTCTGTAATTTACAAATGCAAAAACAGGTGCGGCAAAAAAGGATACTACTGTCGCAAAATCCAGAAGAGAAGTCATGTCTTTTGCAAAATTGCCGATTATTACAAGAGCTGCTGCCGACAGCAAAATAAGCCATATCCAGTAAAGTTTTCTGCCCGGGTTGAATGAACGCTTCATCATCTGAATCATCGCCCCTTCAAGCGTTCTGGGATAAGCATCGATAACAGTAAGGGTAGTGCTGAACATAGTTATCAGGACTGTCAAACCGATGATAGGCCTGCTCCATGAGCCGAGTGTTTGAGTGTACATTTCCACAAGCTGTCCTGCAAAAACCAATCCTTTGTGAGAGAACTCGCTGCCGCTTCCGTACATAATAAAAGCTCCCAGTCCGACAAAAAAAACTGCCATCAGCGAAGTGCCGATATATCCGACATGAAAATCAAAAAGAACTTCATGGAACTTTGGCTTGTATTGAGTCTGCTTATGTCTTTCCAGCGCCCACAGCGAGGGCCAGACGGAAACTTCAATAGGTGCGGGCATCCAGCCCATCAGAGCAATGAGAAAAGCAATTCCCGCTTTGTCCCACAGCATTTTCTCGTCATATCCCGGCTGCATCTGATGCCCTTGGAAAGCAGCAAGAAAAAAAGCTGTTACAGTGGAAACTGCAAGCACTAAGATTATTATTTTCATAGTTTTATCAAGCAGGGGATATTTGCCGATAAAAAGAATAATTATCACGATACCCAAGATAAATGCACTCACGGTAGTATTATCAAGGCGGGTATTCAGCAAATACTGAAGACCGCCGGAAGTTACTATGGTTACTGCTGAAAAATTTACCACTGCCGTTATCAATGACAGGCAAAAGAAAACAAAAACACTTATTTTGCCCAAATTGCGGTACCCTTCTATTAGATTTTTTCCGGTTGCGGCAGTAAACCGGTGCCCGTATTCAAAAAAAGGATACTTAAATAAATTTATCAAAATAACAGCCCACAGCAGTTCAAAGCCGTAATCAGCCCCTGCACGTGTGGATTGAATTAAATGAGAGCCTCCAATCGCCGCTCCCGCAAATAAAATTCCGGGTCCCAGCGCTTTCAAAATTCCTTTTATTCCTGTTCTGTCTTTCATCTGTGTATATTTACTTTGCGCTTCAGATGTCCAACATCTGGCAGATGTTGGACATCTTTTTCCTTCAACTGCTAAGTCATTGCGAGGAGCGAAGCGACGAAGCAATCTCTAAGATACTATATACTGAGAT
>CAZOBD010000031.1:0-28980 GCA_964577665.1 uncultured Hyphomicrobiales bacterium | reverse complement strand
GTCTTGAAAACCGCCGGGCGCAAGCCTGTGGGGGTTCGAGTCCCTCATCCTCCGCCGGCAATACAAAAAAGACTTTTCTGCACATATCGGAAAAGTCTTTTTTATTAGTTAAAACACCTATGATTCGTGAAATCACACAAGGTGGATGATTATTTTAGAGTTAATGCAAAACAGAGTTTTGAAAGATAAGTACATTCCCAAATCGGAGTTTGGGAATGAGATGTAAAAACTCGGAGTTTGGGAATGAGATGTAAAAACTCGGAGTTTGGGAATGAGATGTAAAAACTCGGAGTTTGGGAATGAGATGTAAAATGTCATTCTGTCCCTGTGCCGAAAGCTTGTTTCAGTATTGTTTCAGAATCTCGCGTTAGGGGAACACACCCCTTAATCACCTCTTGGGGAGGGGATATTCATCCGTGAGATTCCTCATCAAGTGCGGAATGACAAATTGATATGTCATTGCGAGCAACGCGAAGCAATATCTAAAAAATCTTCAGATGGTTAGAGATTGCTTAGTCGCTTTGCTCCTCGCAATGAAGTAAAAGTAGGAGCAAAAAGATGTCCTACATCTGGCAGATGTTGGACATCTGGAAACGGAAAGAAAAAAATAAACAGATGAAACGTTCATGATAAGGGAAAACACCCAAAGGGATGATTATTTTGGGTAGAAAAAATGTAACTGAAGGAAGAGATACCCCAACTTTCTTATAAATAATGGGGCTGCTCCCTCCCTCCCTTACTTGTAAGGGAGGGTTGGGGAGGGATCAAAAAATACAGTTGAAACAGAAGAGACCTACTTTTCCAAGATGATTGTTACCGGCCCCTCGTTAATTATTCTGACTTCCATCAGGGCTCCAAATTCACCCGATTCAATTTTTAGCCGGTAGTTATCTTTTAAATATTTAAGCATTTTATCATAAAGAGGTTCGGCGGTTTCAGGCGGGGCAGAGTTCGTAAAACTGGGTCTCGAACCGCTTTTTATGTGTCCGTAAACCGTAAAGTTTGAAATGAAAAGGATACCTCCGCCGACATCAGAGACCGAGAGATTCATTTTACCTTCATCATCCGGGAAAACACGAAGTTTTGAAATCTTATTGCACATCCATTTTATGGTATCAAAGTTATCTTCAGGTGCAAATCCGATTAAAACAACTAATCCTTTTTCTATTGCTCCTTTTACTATTCCGTCTATTGAAACGCTTGCTTCCGATACTTTTTGTATAACTGCTTTCATAATAGTTGTTTCCTGTACAAAATAAAATGTCCGGCGCTTTCGGAAGCATCGGACATAGTGAAAAATTAAAAAACATAGCTGTCTAAGCTTATTCTTCGTCTTCTATGGGATTTCCATCAAAATCTGTTTCCTGAGTAATTGCAAAATCAAGTAAAAGGTCGATGACTTTTTTATTGATTATGTTATCTGTTATTCTCGGATTCTGCATGACAGCCATCTTAACAGTTTCTTTGTCTGCATTCATGCGCTCCGCCTGAAAATTGACGATTTCTTCAATATCGTGGTCTTCTACTTGAATATCTTCTTTTTCAATGATTTTTCTCTGAATAAGCTCCCATTTAACTGTGCGTTCTGCAAGCGGTCTAAGCTCGCTTTCCATGCTTTCCACGGTCATATTTTCAGCCTGCGGCAGGTCTTTGTATTGCTTTTTAAGATTTTCGACAAAAGCTTCCAAAGTCTGTTTTACCAACAGCTCAGGGGGCTGGAAGTCATGAGCATCTGCGATTTTATCTACAACCTGCTTTTCCATCTGCTCGCGGCTTTTACTGTCCCATTTTTCCTGAAGCTGGAATCCTAATTCATCTCTGTATTCTTCGGTGCTGACCAGCTTGCCCTGAGTATGTTTTTCTACGAATTCGTTTGTAAACTCAGCCGGAACAACTTTCTGTATTTCTTTAACTGTGATCTTATAGGTCTTATCGGGCGCTCCCTTTTCTTGGCTGCCCGGATTGAAACTGAAAGAGTCTTCAGCTTTTGTGTTGAGAAGGGATGATTTTAAGCTCGGTATGACAGTTTCAGAACCTAAAAATATGTTAGTTTCCTCCTGCTTGGCTCCTACGATGGGCACACCTGTTTCTGAATCTATTTCGTCGAGAGTAACGCGGACAACATGATTTTCATCAGTAACCTGCTCACAAGGTACCATCGCGCCGTTGTTAAGGCATATTTTCGTGATTTCTTCTTCTATTTCTTCGTCGGAGACGCGGTGGACAGGTTCGTCAATGGTTATGCCGCGGTAATCATTTAATTCAAAATCAGGCATTTTATCAAACTCTACCGTAAACTCAATGCCGTCATCTTTGTGGTCGATGTTAGTAACTTTTGGCTGACCTAACACCGGTATTTTTTCCTGCTGAAAAATATCGCTGAGGAAATGTGAAATAGCCTCTTCGACGGCTTCGCCTTCAACCTGAGGACCGTAAAGCTTTTTTATCATGCCGCGCGGCACTTTTCCTTTGCGAAAGCCTTTCAGGTCGATATTTTGTCTGGCATTATCGTATGCTTTATCATAAAACGGTTTCATTTCTTCAGATGTAAGGGCAACAACAATCTTTCCCGCAGCATCCCCTGTATTTGTAATAGTTTTTTCCAAAATATCACCTTTGTTAATTATCTTTAAAATCTATAATTATCTTTAAAATCTATTTATTTCAATAATTTTGATTAAAACATCAATACTTAAAAAACTGGATTCTTAATTAAGAAAAAAAAATCAATTATAGACTGTCTAAACTGTCTTTTTGTCTTTTCTGGTCTTTTCTGTCTGTTAATCCGGATTAATGATTTTTGCTGCCCTGCAGATAGAAAATATCTGTAAAAATGCAAAGTATAATACCTCCGGCATTTATATATTTAACAGAACAGAAACCGCGTGCGGACGGGGAGACTTGAACTCCCACGGGTCGCCCCACCAGATCCTAAGTCTGGCGCGTCTGCCAATTCCGCCACGTCCGCAAAAGAACGAACTACAAAAATAAGCAGTTTGCATCAAAAATAAAAATATATCATAATAATTTAGAAATAAAAAAATATTTTTTCATAGTATTAATTAAAATTTTGATGAATGGATATTATTTGTTAATTTCAAATATTCATAGAATTCTAATATTTATTAATAATCTAAACCTTATATGAGTCAAAAAGCCACTCAAACAGAAAAAAACGGCAGCTATGTAAGATGGATTGCTTTGCTGCTGATAAGCTTGGTTATCTTTGCAAATTACTATGTTTTCAGAGCCTTATCTCCTATAAAAACCGTGCTGATGTCTCAGTTTGATTTCAGCAATGCCGATTACGGCATCATCGTATCATTTTATTCCATTACGAACATTTTCATGTGCATACTCGGTGGTATCCTGCTGGATAAATGGGGTATAAAAAAGACCGGCTATCTTTTCTTTTCGCTGACAGTAATAGGGATTTTTGTTACTGCATTCGGTGCAAGTGAGTATTTCTATACAGGAGGTTTCGGTTACGGCATTATGGGTTCGTTCTTCACGGACTGGTCGCCTGAGTTTAAGATGTTTGCTCTCGGCAGGCTCCTTTTCGGACTAGGCTCTGAAACAAGTCTGGTAGTCATAAACAAAGTGCTGGTGAAGTGGTTCAAGGGAAAAGACTTGGCGCTTGCATTCGGTCTGAATCTTGCTATAGCCCGCCTCGGAGATGCCACTGCACTCTTAATCTCCGATAATTTCATAGCTTCATCAACAGATATAGGCAATGCGCTTTGGGCAGCTTTTCTTATAATGAGTACCGGGTTTATCTTATGGGTTATTTATTCCGTGTTCGATGCAGTTAAGACAGAACAGTCGGTAAAAGATGCGGCAAAGGTTTCCGAGGAAGAGAAGTTTAATTGGTCTGACCTCGGCAAGCTGTTTACAAACAAATCATTTATTTTAATCACTCTGCTATGCGTAATCTTTTATTCGGCAGTATTTCCTTTTCTTGACTATGCACCGGATTTTCTATATAATAAATTCAACATACCGCTGAACCAAGCCGGAGCGCTGGCTAGTATTATCGTTTTCGGAACCATTGTATTTACGCCGATTTTCGGTTATGTATCTGATAAATACGGAAGGAGAGCCAGCCTTATGGTTCTCGGCTCGGGCTTGCTTGTTGTGGTTCATCTTGTTTTCGGATTGACTCACATTACAGCTTATATACCGTTATTTGTATTAGGTATTGCTTTTTCTCTGGTACCTGCCGCCATGTGGCCTGCGGTAGCCCTTATAGTACCTGAGAAAAGGCTTGGAACAGCCTATGGCACTATGTTTGCAATACAAAATATAGGATTACTGACATTTCCGATACTTGCAGGTGTAGTTTTGGATGCCGCAAATCCCGGTATTTCAGCGGATGCAGTTGCAAAGGGGAAAGAATTTTATGATTATACCTGGACAATGATAATGTTTGCGGGGCTGGGTCTGCTCGGATTCTTGTTTGCTTTTATGCTGAAAAAGGAAGATGCCGGACCAAACAGCCACGGTTTGGAAAAACCGCAGAAATTTTAATTGATGCCGTATTATTTTTATTTACTGCTAATTGTCCGATACTTTTGAAATATTTTTATTAAAAAGTCCTGATTACAATGAAAATATTATAAAATCAGAAAAAAAGTAAAAAATATGTTAGGATTTTAAAAAATTATTTTTATTTTTGTGAAGTATTCTAATTCCCAATATTTAAAAATACATAATTTAATCCGTTGAAATATTGGGAAAGGACTTAAATTACCGATATTGTTTTGATAATCTTTAAAATTCATTGATTATTAACAAATTAAGCATTGATTCTATACGTATTTATAAATTAATCGGAAAGAGTTAGAAATGGCAGGATTAACAAAATTTCAAAAAGCAGCAAAAGCCGCTCTCAAAAATTACATGGGACTGGCTTCCGACGAAGTGCTGCTGGTTATTTCCGACAATGTAAAAAGGGAGATAGGTCTCACTATTTACGACATGGCTAACAAGATGTGTCGTGAAGCTCTTTACATTGAAATGGAAGCAAGAGGCAATCACGGTGAAGCTCCCCCAGAGCCGGTTGCTAATCTGATGAAGGAAGTCGATGTGGTAGTTGCACCTACCAACAAATCAATTACCCATACTAAAGCACGCAGAGAAGCATCCGAACAGGGAGTGCGAATCGGCACTATGCCGGGCATTACCGAGGAGACAATGATAAGATGTCTCAGCGGCGAACCTGATGAAACCGTAAAAATTACTGAGAAAGTCGCCAAAAAATTCAAAGGCGTTAAGAAAATACGCATTACTACCCAAATCGGCACAGATATTACTATGGAAGTCGGAGACCGCCGAATAATTCCCAGCACAGGCGTCTTGAGAACTATCAGCGACAGCGGCAATTTACCCTCAGGCGAGGTCTATTTTGCTCCTGTTGAAGAAAAAACAAACGGCACTATCATTTTGGACGGTTCTGTTTCAGGTCTCGGACTGCTAAAGAAAATTATCCGTGTTGACATTATAGAAGGTGTTGCACAAGACATAACCGGCAGCCCCGATGCACGGGTTCTCAGCCGTATGCTTAACAAATACGGAAAAATGGGCAGAGCTTTGGGAGAATTCGGCATTGGCACTAATCCTCATGCGAAGCTTTGCGGTAATATTCTTGAGGATGAAAAAGTAATGGGAACAGTCCATTTTGCATTTGGAAACAATATCGGAATGGGCGGTAAGATTGATGTAAACAATCATCTCGACGGCCTTGTAACAAGTCCTACAGTTTATTTTGACGATCTTCTCGTTATGGAAAAGGGAAAGATATTATTTGATTAGTATCTTGATATTTTTCGATAAGTATCTTTAAGTAAAGAGGCTGTATCATAATTTATTTATCTGCATACTATAAGTGATTAATATATGCAGATAACACAGAAATATTCTGTCATTATGATACAGTCTTTTATTTTAAAAATTACAAACCGGCAGCTATTCTTTATATAAGTTTCAGATCAAGAAGGCATTTCTTTATTCTGGCAAAGCTGCGCTCTATGTCCTGATCAATACCCACAGACATTCGCACCAAGCCCGGGGTCATACCCATTTCATCCTGTTCTTCTTTGGGGATTTCCGATGAAGTGCTTGTGCCGGGAGAGCTGAAAAGAGTTTTGTAAAAGCCGAGACTTACGGCAAAAAAACCAACAAGTTCGTTCTGCATTGCTTCCAGCAGACGGCTGGCATTTTCTTCGGTAGTTACGTCAAAGGTAAGCATTCCTCCGTACCCGTAGCCTGGATTGAGCATATATTTTAAAAGATGGTGCTGAGGATGCTCCTCCAGTCCGGGATAAAATACGTTTAATCCCAGTTCTTTCAAGTTTTTTGCAAGAAACATCGCGTTTTTGCCGTGCTGCTGCATTCTGATATTCAGTGTCCGCATATTTTTCAGAATGCTTGCAGAGCGCATACTGTCAAGCACCGGACCAAGAAGCATAGCAGCGCCCGAGTTTACGTCTCTGAGCGAGGCGATGAAGTCTTTGCTGCCGCATACGGCGCCGGCAACTGTGTCGCTTGCTCCGTTAACAAATTTCGTCAGGCTGTGTACTACCACATGAGCGCCGTGAGAAAGAGGAGTAAGCATCATAGGACTGAATGTATTATCGACTATGAGAGTAAGATTGTGCTTGTCTGCGATTTTTCTCAGTGCAGGGGTATCAGCCACTTCCAAGAGAGGATTGCTGATAGTCTCGGTAAAAATGATTTTGGTTTTATCGTTGATTTTTCCTTTTACGGCATCTAAGTCGGTAATGTTCACGAAATGAGTTTTTATTCCGAGTTTGGGAAGGAAATTTTTCAGCAGAGCGTAAGTGCCGCCGTAAATAGTTCTGCTGGATACGATTTCACTGCCCGTGCCGCATATTTGCAGGATAGAGCATGCAATTGCAGCCATACCCGAGGCGGTGATTTTTGTGTCGTCAGCGCCTTCCATCAGCGAAATAGCGGTGCCTAAATAGCGGTTTGTCGGATTAAGATGCCGCGAGTAAAGAAAGCATCCTTCCAACTCGTGCTCGAATATTTCCTTCATCTTTTCAGCAGTCATGAAAGTAAAAGTCGAGGAGTCTTCTATGGAAGGATTTACGCCGCCGTATTCTCCGAATACCAGAAAATCCTGTAGTCTGCTTGCAGGGTCTTTAGTCATTTTAATATCTCCTTTAAAATAATGATTGTTAAAATCGTATTTATATTTAGCGCTTATGCTTTTAATACTCTTTTATCATAAGTATTTATAAGCAAATATCCAAATATAAAATAAGGATAAAAATCTTAAATAAAAAGCATAAAATATTTTCTGTGCCGTAAAGCTCCGGGAGAATATTTTTTTTACCTAAAGAATAATCGTAAATTGATATCTAAGCATTATTGATATATCAATGAAAAAAAAGGAATGAAAATTAAATGAAGAAGTTATACTTATTAATTATTTCGGTAATAATCCTGCTTCCGATAAAGCTGGAAGCTGACTTTTGCAGTGAAAAAATGCTTTTGAACGGTTTTGAACCGCTAAATTCGTTCGGGATCGATACCACTAAGAACTGGTGGGCGATAACTGAACCGGTTGAAGGAAATTACAGATTACACATAAACGGTGAGCAGACAAGGGTATTTTACCGTCTAACACAGCCCGTTTTTTCTCCTGACGGAACCCGATGGGCGTCTTTTGCCGAAGACAATGTGCAGAGATACCTTCTTACCGAAACCGGTGCAGAGCCCCTCCCCGGAGATGATTTCGGTGCACTCTCTTTCAGCCCCGACAGCAGAAAACTGGTTTATTCCTATATGGAAGGGGGCAAGGAATATATTATTCACAACGGAGGAAAAAAGCAGGTTTACAAAAGAAACGGTAGAATTTTCGTAAGCTGGTCGGGATACCGTATTGCATATACCGCACAAAGAGGCAGCCGGGAGGTACTGGTAATAGACGATGAGGAAACAGATCTTTATGACGATATTATCCCGATAGGTTTTTGGAGTGACGGGCAGATGCTCTATTGTGCGAAATCAGGAAGCTATTGGCAGGTTTATCGCGGAAAGGAAGAAGTTTCACAGACATATAAAAAAATAATAGAAACAAAGATTAATCTGGATGGAACCGTTGCTGCGGTGCTGGCAGAAGAATTTTCCGGCAAGCAGGTAAGTATCCTGATTTCGGATGAGTATTACGAGCCGCTCGTCGGCAGGAGGTATGAATGGGTAGGCGATTTAGCTCTCCATCCTATTTATCCGCTTATTGCATATAAAGCTTTTCATAACGGAAGATACATCGTTGTTTACAGCAGTGCGGAGTTTGAAGGCGGCGAAGAAACAGGTCCCCCGCGCTTCACACATGACGGCAGCCAGATGTATTTCATAGGAAAAAATTTTCACAGTTTTATAAACATTGACGGAAGAAAGTATGATTTGAAAATGGATATGAGTGTGGGCTATCCTTACGCGATGAAACCGAAAAGCGGAACTATTGCCTACAGCGACAATTCTACATTGATAATCCGCCTTGTTGACAGCATGCACATGATTGCCGGAAAAATGCTGGACTACATGCAGGCGCCCCGCTACAACTGGCGCACAGAGCGCTACGAAGCCCTGGGCGCGATTAATAACCGTCTGTATATGCTTATGTGCGAATATGAAGATTAATAAATTTTATTCTTCATTATGGGCTGAGAAATCTCTTGAAAATCTGTATAAGGTTGGAGATTGCTTCATCGCTTCGCTCTTCGCAATGACTTAACGGTAGAAGAAAAAGATGTCCGACATCTGTAAGATGCCGGACATCTGAATAATAGGTAAAAATAAAAGAATTATTTGACTATTACAAGCGGAAGCTCGACAGAGCTTTCTCCTGATTTAAGGATTAAAAAGTAAATGCCTGATGAATAAGCGGAGGAGTTGAAGCGTAAGTTATGCTCTCCCGGTGAAACGGTTTTGTTTATGATTTTTCCTGCTTCGCTGCCGTCGGGATTGAGAAGTATCAGTTCAACATGCCGAGAAATGCTGCCCGTGATGTTGTAGTTAATTGTTGTCATATCCTGTACCGGATTGGGCGAGGCGCTGATTGTAAGTAAGCCGTTTGTGCTGATGCCGTCCTTTACGGAAGAAACATCAAGTCCCTTGCACATAAGGTCAACAGTTTTCTTTTCTGCATTGTCGGCATTAGACTCAATGGTGAGCTTAACCGTACGCTGGGTTTCGTCAACGGGCTTGAATTTAACGTTTACCATTATACCGCCTCCGGGAGGTATGGCCTGAGGAGCTTTTGGAGTGATTTCAAACATGTGACTGTAGCTGTATTCTACTTCAAGCTTTGAAATATTGAGGTCCTTAACTCCGGTGTTCTGAATGGTAAAGTTTAGAGTTTTCGTTTTACCAATATCTACCGTTCCGAAATCAAGAGATTCTTTTGTAAGAGAAATTTCAGGACCCGTGGCGCCGCCCTCGAACCAGTTCAGTATTCTTGCCATCAGGTCGTTGCGTTTTAGTTCGTCTGAAATGCCTTCGAATCCGCATGTCATAAAGACGAGCTTTCCGCCGCTGTCTTCGTATCTAATGCCGAGTACATCAGATTTTACATTATCAGAATAAATAAAAGGTCTCGACTTGCTGCCCTGTTTTATACGGATTATATCTGTGAAAATATTGTATGCCTGATGATTTTGCAGGTACTGGTTCATGGTAATGTTTACCCCGTCCCCGATAGGATCATTAACAATGCCCATCAACGGATAAGGATTAACTTCTGTTATCTGTCCGTCCTGATTTACGGTTACTCTCAGTTCGGGGGCTTTCGATGTATCAATTTTTAACACATTTGTAAAGAAATCAAAGCCGGCGCCGCTGCCTGAAAGCAGAGCATTGTACAGTTCTAATTCGCCGGTAATCAATACATTTTTCCCGGCAGCGAGCATTTGCTTTATGCCGTTAATTGCAGCAGTGGAGGCATCGCCGATGGAGAATACCCCTCTGTTGGGCTGATCGAAAGTAAAGATTGCCGTTTTAAAATCCTCCAGCGGATAGGCGGAAAGAAAATCAGTCGTATATGGAATGAGAGAGGTTTTTTCAGGGTTGCCGTTTTCCTGCTGGAAGGAGTTATAAATGAAAGCATTCATTCCGTTGGTACCGGTGAAAAATACATTTTCGGTATTTTCGGAAAGTGCCGACAGATAATATGAAGTAATCAGAGAAACAATGTTTTCTTTCTTATCGGGTATGACATTTAAAATAAGAATAGCCATGCCGTCATTCGGTCCTGCGGTCAGTGTGGCGTTTACCGCAGCAGTGCCGTTGGCGGGAATAGTAACTTCTTCTTTGTCAAGCTCATAAGTCCAACCGTTCGGAAAACTGCTCTGACTAAGGTCAATTTTACATGTAACTTCTTCGTTCATGGGGTTTGTAAGGATGATTTCTCTTGTATCGCTGCCTCCGTTGGGTATTTTTCCGTGCTGTTTCGCTGCGCTCATTGCAATCCCCTGGCGCGGTTTTGATTCCACACCGTTTAAGTCGGGAATGGGAGTGGATGCAGCCTGATGCACCTCGTTTGTATTCGGATCCTGCACCCATGCGGCAACGTAAAGCATGTGCGGATACCAGTTTATATTTGTTCTGAAAGACTGTGTGTAAGTTTTTTCCTCGCCGG
Source organism: uncultured Hyphomicrobiales bacterium (assembly GCA_964577665.1). Lineage (GTDB taxonomy): Bacteria > Bacteroidota > Ignavibacteria > Kapaibacteriales > UBA2268 > CAYVTD01. The sequence goes on along the minus strand of CAZOBD010000031.1, from coordinate 18,317 downwards.
CTTTAATGCTGAAATCCGTACCTTCATGGTCGGGAAGCATGGTGCGGGCAATAAAGAAAAAGTTTTTCTCGCCGTTATTTCCTGCGTTTGCATAATAATGGAAAGCTTCGGCTACGGCAATATGCAGTTTTTTGCCGCTTAAATCTGCCGTGGAACTTACGGTTACAGTTACAAAATTATCCAGCCCGTCATTTTCATTTTCAACCGAAATAGTAAGGGGAGTTGTTTTATTTGCCTGACTGGCGACAGCTCCTTTTACCTGATTGATGTCGTTTCCTCTGTATTTGTTCCCGTCAACGCATGTCCAGGGGACATAGATTTCTGTTGAAGTAAAGAGTGTAAGAATTCTGTAGTAATTCGTTGTCTGGTTGGCATTCCACATAGGGTCTCCGCTGCCTGGCCACCATCCGTGATAAGCTAACGGAACCATTTTATCATAATTCTGCCAGGCATAAGCTGCGTACTGCGGATTGTAAATTGCGCATGAGGCGGAGCTTGCGTTTGTTACCTGTTCGCTGAGTACTCTTTTTTGAGCAGCTTCCGAAGCATTAAATGAAATACTAATAAGAATAGCTGCAAGAGACATGATAGTAAGTATTTTTTTCATAGTACCTTCCTGTTTATTAAATATATACGTAAATGAATATTTCAACAATCTGTTAAGATATATTGACAAAATTAATTAATGAAAGTTACAAAATATTTGCAAATAATAAATTAAATCTTATTAATAATATTAAACATCTATAATTATGAGAAAAACACACAAGGGAATGATTATTTTAGAGTTAATGTAAAAAGAGATTTTGAAGACAATTACATTCCCAAATCGGAGTTTGGGAATGAGATGAGAAATATTAATAATGGATGTAATTCTGTCCCTGTGCCGAAAGCTTGTTTCAGTATTGTTTCAGAATCTCACGTATGAGGAAGACTCCCCTTAATCCCCTCTTCGGGAGGCTTACATTACCCTAATTTTAAAGAATCCCTCCCCGACCCTCCCTTTTAAAAAAGGGAGGGAGAAAAATACACATTTTTTCCGGAGCTGTCATCTTTCCCCGACCCTCTTTTTTAAAAAAGGGAGGGAGAAAAATACACATTTTTTCCGGAGCTGTCATCTTTCCCCGACCCTCCCTTTTAAAAAAGGGAGGGAGAAAAGAATAAATATTACCCCCTTATTTATAAGGGGGTAAGGGGGATCTTCTTTTTAGTTCAACGGGCGAACACGCAGGTTCGCCCCTACATTTATCCCTTTTTTGAAACTTTCGGGTAATGTCAGCTCTTGGAGAGGGGATGCAATGCGCAAGGTTTCTTGAGCAAGTTCGCAATGGCTAAACGGTAGAAGAAAAAAGATGTCCAACATCTGCCAGATGTTGTACATCTGAAGCGGAAAGTTAAAAATAAACAGATGAAGTATTATAGAAAGGAAATAAACAAATTAATTATTTTTTGCTAAGATAAGGGAAAAAACGGAGCCTTTACCGAATTCTGATTCTAGATGTATTCTGCCGCCGAGCGCTTTGGCATAATTGCCGCAGATGGAAAGACCGAGTCCGGTACCGCCGTAAACTCTGGTAAGCTCAAGTTCCACCTGACGGAATCTGTCAAAGATAATATCTCTGTGCTCGGGTTTGATGCCTATGCCTGTATCCTGTACGTAAAAAATGCATTCATCTTGATTTTCTTTAAAGCCGAAAGTAATACTGCCGAAATCGGTGAATTTGAAAGCATTGCTTAGAAGATTGCTAAGAATCTGTCTTATCTTTACTTTATCGGAATATATCTCTGAATCTAAATATTCAGGCATGGATATGAAAAATTCAAGATTTTTTTCATCGGCATAGGGCTGATAAAAACCGTGAAGATCATCAATTATTTCGGCTGGATAGAACTTTTGGCTGACAATTTCTAACTGCCCGGATTCAATCCTTGAGATTTCAAGAATATCGTTTAAAATATTTAGAAGCTGGCTGCCGCTTTTATTGATAATGTCTATATATTCTTTTCTTTCTTCTTCGTCGAGTCCGGAAGTGCTTAAAAGAGAAGAAAAACCAAGAATACCGTTCATAGGCGTACGGATTTCATGAGACATATTGGCAAGAAACGCCGATTTCAAACGGTCGCTTTCTTCCGCTTTTTCTTTAGAAGATCGCAGCTCTTCTTTCTGTTTTTCAAGGTCTGCATTTATCCTGCGGAGTTCTTCATAAGATTCGCGAAGCTCTTCCTCAGCGCGCCGCAGTTCAATGTTTTTCATTATAATGCTTTGTTCGGCAGATTTTTTTTCGCTGATATCTGAAACAAAGCAAAGCACCGACTTTTTGCCGTTCCAGTCTATTGCTTTTGCATTTAGAGTAACCCAGACAGTATCATTATTTTTGGTCAATATTCTGAAATCGTAAGGCGGAAGTTCCTCGCCTGCCAGTCTTTTCTTGTATTTATCGAGTACAAGCAGATTGTCTTTTTCGTAAATAACATCGGAAAACGCCATTTGATAAAGCTCTTCTTCGGAATAACCGGATAATTTAACAGAGGTAGGATTAAGATATGCAAACTTACCATCTGTAACAACAAAAATGGCTTCATTGGCGTTATCTACCACCGAGCGGTATTTAGCCTCGCTTTCAAGGAGAGCTTTTCTTGCTTTCTGTCTCTGAATGGCTATTGCAGCCTGATTAATAAAAGATTCAAGAAAAGAAACTTTGCCTATCGAACCGCCCTTTCTTATGAAAATGATGACTTCCCCGAGGAATATTTCGTCCTGCATGATACCCATTACGTATAAATCTTCAAGACCGATGATGCGCTCAATCAGATCAGCAAGGAATTTTGGTATTTTTTTCTCCGCAATACGGTAAATACTCATAGGACCTTTCAAAAGTTTTTGTTTTGAAAGATGCTCCCATCCTTCCGGGCTTATGGGAAATTTCATACCGTAAATACTTTCACCCAAGTATTTGGAGATGATTTCTCCAAGTCTGGCAAAGCCTTTGAAATCCTTAAGTTCCATCAGATTATTTTCTCTGTCCCATTCAAGAGTTATTACAAGGGATCTAGGAACAATTTTGTACAATTCGGAGCATAAAAAACTAAATATATCAGTTTCATCTGAAAAGCTCATCAGCTTCATTGCAGATTCGGAAAGATATTCCAGTTCTTTAATATGCACGGCTGTATCCTTCTTTTTTTTCAGATCGGCATTAATCTCTATTCCGCGCATAAGTACAACTTTGCTGTTTTCGTAGTTGACAGAGTAGAAAGTAGATTCCAGTTGTGTTTCTATCGCGCTTTTTCCTTTAAGAATTATTTTACCCTCTGTCTGCTGATATTTATTAAAATCTTTGATAATATCAAAAAGCTTGAGGGGAGAAGTGTCTGAGAAGAAATTCTGAAGTTTTTTGTTTTGCAATTCGGAATCGCCGCCGTTAGCAAGCATAGAAAGAGCAGTATCATTTAAGTCAATGATATTGCCGGTAAAGTCGAAAAGAATTACAGCTTCCGTTTTATTTTCGAGTATGCGGGAAATATCTTCCATACTGCTGTAAAGCTCTTGATTACGATACAATTCAAGCTCTGTTTCAAGCGACTTTACACGGTTTTGAAGCTGTTCTATATATTGCTCTGTGTTCAATTACCATTAAATACAATTATAAAATTACAAAGTTAGTAAATTTAGAATATTTATAAAAATTAATTTGCATATAAGAAAGAATTAAGAAAAATATTTTATTACAAAATAAAATTCTTTGAGAATAAATTTGAGTCTGCTTTATAAAACATATTTTTCCTTCTGTTGTTACAACATTTCGGAGAGCGAAGCGGCGAAGAAATCTCCAGCCTTATGCAGAATTTCAAGAAATTGCTTCTCATTGCTCGCAATGACGAAATATAGTCTAATATTCCTCAACCTGCAGAAAAATAGCCACTAATTTAAATGTGTTGAGAACAAAAAAAATAATAATGGCAATTTATTTCCTATTCTTTTCAATATCTATAACGAATCAACTTTGGCACTCTATTTGTGATGGGGGAAGTGTGAAAATATTGACAGTAAAGAAAAAAAAGGAGAGCTTTTGATATACAGGTACCATTTGTTTAAGGCAAGAATACCGCTTATGAACAGGGCGCTGGACGCTTATGCCCTGAGGCAGCGGACTATTTCTAAAAACATTGCCAATGCAACTTCTCCGCATTACCGTCCCGAGCGGGTGCGCTTCGAGGAGAAATTCCACGATGCGGTAATGACGGCTAAAGGCACCCGCACGGAGAATATGCATATACCAATGGGAAGACCCGACAGGGACGACGTTAAAGGCGATGTTGAAAACGCACCGGTGCCTAAACCGGAAATATATTTTTCCGGAGAAACCCATGTAAATATTGATAAGGAAATGTCAAAAATGGCTGAGAATCAAATTAGATTCCGGTTCGCATCAAACTCCACGAGGGGATATTTTGACAAAATGCTTTCATCTATAAGAGGAATTTCTATCAGGTAAAATAAATATGATTTGGCATAATAATAAAAGGAGATGATTATTTGAAGTAGATTTACCATATATTGATGAAAAATATTGAAAAAAAAGTAATGAAAAATTAAAACCGGAAGCGACCCCACCCCGGCCCTCCCCAAGGGGAGGGAGCAATATCATTGAATTCCCTCCCCTTGGGGAGGATTAGGGTGAGGCTTAATATAAACAGAGGAAACACCAATGATTTGGGAAAACACACAAGGGGATAATTATTTTAGAAATAGTTGAAAAATTGAAATAGTAATCAAGGTTGACAATCTGTACCAGTGCTGAACTTGTTTCAATATTGTTTCAGAATCTCACGTTAGAGGAACACACCCCTTAATCCCCTCTTGGGGAGGGAATGCACAGTATTGAAGAAAAAGATGTCTAACATCTGTCAGATGTTGGACATCTGAAGCGGAAAGTAAAGATATAAACAGAGGAAACATCCATGATTCAATAAAACACATAAGGGAATGATTATTTGAGAGTTAATGCAAAACAGAGTTTTGAAAGAAAATTACATTCCCAAATCGGAGTTTGGGAATGAGATGCGAAATGTCATTCTGAATTTGTTTCAGAATCTCACGTAATGAGGATCAGTGTAACTTGAGATGCTGAAACAAGTACAGCATGACAAAGAAACGAATTACTAAGATTAAAGCAAAGAATAAACAGATGAAACTTTTTAAATATATCAAAAAAAATGAAAAATCCGTAATTTTACTTATTTGAAAAAGAAAATAATATATGTAATATAAACGAAAGTTTTTTGACAATGCCGGAAAATATTTTTGCATCGTTTGACATAAGCGGGCAGGGCATGAGCGTTCAGAGAATGAGACTCAGCGCAACGGCGAGAAATATAGCCAATGCGAACACTACTGCCGACGAAAACGGCAAACCTTATCAAAGGGAAGTAGTTATAGTGAGGGCTATACCGGGCAGTCCATTCGAGCAGGAAATGGAAAGACTGATTGCTATGAAAAAGACCGACCAGAGCCATGCTCCCGCTGCACAGTCGGGTACTTATCCGCCGGATTACAGTGTGCTGAAGGCAAAAACCGCAAGGGACAATTCAGCCCCGCGAATGGTTTACGACCCTGCGCATCCCGATGCTGACGAAAACGGCTATGTGCTTTATCCAAACATAAACATCGTTACCGAAATGGTTGAGATGATAAACGCTCAGCGGTCTTTTCAGGCAAATGCAAGCGTAGTGGAATCTGCAAAAAATATTGCAAGAGATTCACTGCAGATTTGAAAATTACAACAATAATAAAATAAATATGAGGAATATATGAGAATACCGGCGGTAAGGGCATACACCGACCCCTTGGTAAACAGAACAACAGCGGAAAAGCTGAAATCACTGGAGGCTGCCGTAAAGGATCCGGCAGCTAACGGGAAGAACGGAACATACATTAAATTCAACGCACAAAATCTTAATGACCTCGTTTCTAAAAACGAAAGAGATTTCTTCATGCAGATGTTCCCTGATAACCAGAAACAACTGCAAAATCATGTTCTCTTTAATAGAAACGGACGCCTTCAGAAGGTCAGCTATGAAAAAGGACTTATTGTTGACGGAAGGGTGTAAGTATATTTTCAATAATCAAAGATATTTGTACTTCAAAAAATAGCATTCATCCTCTTAACAGAGGATAATGTGATGTGTAACACGAAGTTGTACAAACGGAAATGTCTCTTTAACCGGATGATATGTTCCTTCAAAAATTGAAATTTTAATTATATAATTACAGGAAGTAAATATACTGAAAGGATTCAGAAATGGTTATAAACGAACTGGAACCGGCGCAGGCATACCTTCCGCTCGTGCAGCAGAAGACCGGCGAACTAAATGTCTTTAAGACAGACAGTGAAAAATTCACGGGCACTATCAAAGAATTTATCCAAGATGTAAACCATCTCCAGAAAGAATCAGGGGAACTGACGTCGCGCTTTATTAAAGGCGAACCCGTAGATATTCATGACGTTATGATTGCTTCCGAAAAGGCAAAGACTACTTTTAATCTGCTTCTTGAACTGAGAAATAAATTTACGGATATGTACAGAGAAGTATCAAGGATGCAGGTGTAATATATATTTTTTAAATAAAAATATTAATAAATACAGCACTCTTATATCCGGTATAAAAGAGTGTATTAAAGCGCTTAGGAATAAATCTTTTAAAATTATCAGATTCGGACATAAATTATGAAAATGCAGGAAAGCTTAGAGAAAGTGGAAGCCTACAAGCAGGCAAAAAATTTTATTTCCGGGCTGAAACCGATTCAGAAAGTAATGATTGGAGCTGTCATTGCTATTTCTATAGCGGTCGTTATCCTGCTTGCAGTAAGTACCGCCAAACCTGAAGAAAAAGCCGTTTTGTTTACGTCTCTCGAAGAAAAAGATGCCGCAAAAATAGTTGAAGTTTTAAAGGAACGTGAAATACCCTACGAACTTAAAGACGGCGGAAACACTATACTTGTACGGAAAGAAGACGTTTTTAACACAAGGCTCACTCTTGCTAATGAAGGTCTCCCCGAATCCGGCATTGTCGGTTACGAACTTTTTGATAAGACCAATCTCGGTATGTCAGAATTTGTACAGAAGCTAAATTTCCGCCGCGCCCTCGAAGGAGAGCTTGCAAGAACTATTTCATCTTTGGATGAAGTAAAGAAGGCACGTGTACACGTAGTGATGCCTGAAAAAGCGCTTTTTGAAAAAGATCAGGAAGAGCCGACAGCTTCAGTTACGCTGCATTTTAAATCGGGAAGAAGCCTTAGTAAAGTAAGCGTTGAGGGAATTCAGAACCTTGTGGCAAGCAGTGTGGAAGGAATGCAGATAGATGCCGTAAGAGTTATAGACTCCCGCGGCAAGGTTCTTTCACCGCCGCCTCTTGATGATAATTCGGTTGCAGGTCTTACATCAAAACAGCATGATCAGCAGCGTCAGTTCGAACAGTATCTTGCATCAAAGATACAGTCTATTTTGGACGGCGTACTGGGTGTAGGCAATGCCGAAGTAAAAGTAAATGCAGATCTCGATTTTACGCAGAGGAACCGTACTATTACCGATTACGATCCCGAGCGTTCGGTTGTGCGCAGCGAACAGAATATTGCAGAAGATGTCGAATCTACCGATTCTTTAAGCTATCCGGCGGTAAACATGGACAAGAAAAGCTCAAATATTATTACAAATTATGAAATTACAAATGCTGTAGAGCACATTACCGAAGGCGTAGGTGAAATAAAAAGACTATCTGTCGCATGTCTGATAAACGGTTCCTACCAGATTGTCCAAAACGAAGACGGAAAGAATCTTCAGTACGTCCCCCGACCTGAAGAGGAAATGCAGAAACTTACTCAAATCGTAAAAAATTCCGTAGGATATGATCCCTCAAGGAATGATCAGGTTTCTGTGCTGAATGTGCCGTTCGATACCGAAATGAAAGATGACCTTTTAAAGGAAATACATAAGCAGCCATGGTATTACCAGCCGGACAACCTTAAACTCTTCATGCTTGTTGCAATTATGATAATCACATTTTTCCTTCTTTACAAACTTCTTCAATCCAAACAGATAAAAGATAAGATTCGAATAGCAATGGGTCTTCCCGAAAAAATTGAAGTTGAGGAAGATGAGGAGGAAGAAGAGGAAGAAGAAGAGATCGAAGATATTGATCTATTTGATGAAGATGAATTATTGCTCCTGCCCGCTGACATGCCCGAACAGCTTTTGCTGGAGGGAGAAAAAGAACTCCAGCCCGAAGAAGAACTGGAAGCAGAAGATCAAGAAGTTGACAGAGAATCTTTAGCGGAAAAAGCTCGTGCAGCTTTAGAAGAGGGCGAAGGCACAGAAGATATGTCAGAAGAAGCTCTTATGAAACTGGAAATGAAAAATAAAGTTGAAGAATTCGCTGATACCCAGACTCAAGATGCCGTCAGACTCGTAAGAATGTTTATACAGCAAGATTATGAAGACAAAGGGTTCAGATTTTAAAATAATATTTGGCAGACTACGCTTTAAATATTATTATTAGAGTGAATAAGTGTTAATAAAATATAAAACGAAATCATGAAATCAGAAATAGCAGCAGCAAGCCAGTTGACCGGTAAACAAAAAGCAGCAGTGCTTTTGATGACGCTCGATGTAGATGTTGCGTCAAAGATATTCAAAGAGATGGATATGAAAGAGGTAGAGCAGATAGCAGTGGAAATTTCCAGCCTTCGTGATCTGCCTGCAACTGTCGTAGAAGACGTAATCGAAGAATTTTACCAATTGATGACAGCACAGAGCTTTATGGTGGAAGGAGGCTTAGAATATGCACAAGTACTGCTCGAAAAAAGCTACGGTCTGGAGCAGGCTAAGCAAATAATTGAAAAAATCCGCGTTCTGACAACTGTAAGGGGCTTTAATATCCTTAAAAAATCTGATCCCCAGCAGCTTGCCAGTTTCCTTTCAAAAGAACATCCGCAGACAATTGCTCTGATTTTATCTCATCTGCCGCCGGACCAGTCTGCCGAAGTGTTACAGGAATTTACAGATAAATTAAGAGCTGAAACAGTAACAAGAATCGCAAAAATAGGAAAAGTCTCTCCGCAACTGGTTTCCCAGATAGAACACGTGGTTGACCAGATAGCCGAATCCACGCTTTCACAGAATCTGGCACAGCAGGGAGGCGCACAGCTTGTTGCAAATATTTTAAATAAGAGTAACAATGCAATTGCTAAAACAATGCTTGAAAACATAGAAGAAAAAGATTACCAGCTTGCTACGGAGATAAAGCGCCTTATGTTCCTCTTTGAGGATATCGTTCTCATCGACGATAAAGGCATTCAGCGCATCCTCCGCGACGTCGATAAACGCGATCTTGCTCTTGCTCTTAAGGTATCTGACGATAAAATTAAAAATAAAATATTCAAAAATATGTCTGAACGCGCCGCCGCCGTTGTAAAGGAAGAACTTGAGTTTATGGGTCCCGTAAAACTTAAAGAAGTAGAATCGGCACAGATGCGCATTGTTGACGTGATAAAACAGTTAGAAGACGAAGAAGAGATTGTCGTAGGCGGCAGAGGAAAAGAAGATGTATTTGTATAAAAATTATTTTTAAATGAGCAGACACAAAATAGACATAAGCAAACCCCTGAAAAAAGTCAGGATAATAAAGGCAGAGGATATTGACTCGGAATCAAGATTAGGTTCCCTGCCCGTTATAAATATCAAAAACGGAATAAAAGAAACGGAATCGCCGGAGGATAAATTTCAGGAACTTCAGACAACCATAGACATCGACACCGAAAAAGAAAGCCTCGGAAATTACGATATTGACCTTACAGATATTATCTCAGAGCAGGAAAAAGATGAAGATGAAGAGGAAACTGACGAAATAATCGAAGAAAAAACCGAAACAGAAGTTCATACGGAGCCCGAAACCCCTACATATTTCGACGAAATTAAAATTAGTAATTATGATACTCCAGTTCATATTGACCTATCAAAAATACCCGAGGATTCCGTTTCAATTCCGGAAGCAAAACAAAAAATTCAGGAAGCATACGACAACGGCTTTTCCGACGGAAAAGAGGTAGCCGGAAGCACCCTGATGGAAGATATTCACAAACAGCAGAAGTGGATAAGAAATTTCGACAATATCATACATGACCTCAGAATCCAGTTTACTATGGAATTTGGCAAGCTGGAAGAATCCATATCCAAGCTTGCTCTGATTGTTGCGGAACATATACTCGATTATGAAGTAACTCAAAACTCAGATGCTTTCATCAATCAGCTTAGAAAAGCCATTTCTGAACTCGATAACGAAATAATTTTAAAAATACATATACATCCGGACAATTATCAGGCATTAGTAGAAATAAAAAGCGAGCTGGTGGAAGATAAATCCCGCATTGAAAATGTTAAAATAGTGCAGGATGAAAAAATCGGCAAAGGAGGATGCCTGCTCGAAACAAACGCCGGCATTATTGACGCCCGTATAAGTAATCAGCTCCAGAAAATAAAAGAAGCACTTCTTAAGCTCCCGCAAAGCTCCGATATTCAAAGTGAAGAAGATTTCGAGAGTTTTGAAAAGAACCTTGAAGATTCAGGAAATGATAAAAATAGTTCTGAAGACGGCAGCGGAGATTGAAAATGCAGAGCCCGCAAATCATATCAAAAAAATTCGGATCAATTGTCCGTCGAACCAATACCGTAAATAAAATCGGGAAAATAACTAAAGTTGTAGGTCTTGTGATTGAAAGCGAAGGACCAAAAGCTTCTGTTAACGAAATCTGCACGCTGAAGAACAAACGCGGAAAAATAGTTGCTAAATCTGAAATTTCCGGTTTTAGAGACGGAAAATTACTTTCTCTTCCTCTCGGACAAGTTAATGAAATATCGCCGGGAATGGAAATAACAGCAACCGGGGAAACACTCGAAGTAAGCGTCAGCGATAAACTGCTGGGAAGAGTTTTTGACGGATTAGGAGAACCCTTAGATGAAAAAGACTCCATTCCCCTTTTCAACCGCAGAAGCGTATATGCAGACCCGCCTAATCCCCTTACCAGAAAAAGAATCAGAGAATATATAGCAACAGGAGTAAAAGCATTAGACAGTATCCACACTCTCGGAAAGGGTCAGAGAATTGGTATATTTGCAGGCTCAGGCGTAGGTAAATCGACGCTGCTCGGTATGATTGCAAGAAACACGTCGGCGGATGTTAATGTTATAGCCCTGATAGGCGAACGCGGCAGAGAGGTCAGAGAATTTATAGAAAAAGACCTGCAGGAAAGAGGCTTGAACCGCTCGGTCGTTATCGTATCCACAAGCGATCAGCCCCCTTTAGTACGCGTTAAAGCCGCTCTTACAGCAACAACCATTGCAGAGTATTTCAGGGACAAGGGCCTCGATGTAATGCTTATGATGGATTCTGCCACACGCTTGGCAATGGCTCAGCGCGAGGTAGGACTTTCCATAGGCGAACCCCCGACAGCAAAAGGCTACACACCTTCCGTTTTTTCTAATCTGCAAAGAATAATGGAAAGAGCCGGTACTTCAGAAAAAGGTTCGATAACAGGTCTTTATACCGTATTAGTAGAAGGCGACGACATGAATGAGCCGATTGCCGATGCCGCAAGAGGAATACTGGACGGACATATTGTACTTTCAAGAAAGCTCGCAGCTTTGGCGCATTACCCTGCCATAGATATACTTGAAAGCATAAGCAGGGTGAAAAGAGATGTTATCAGCGATGAGCATTATAAAGCATCAGTGGAAATTCAGCAGTTAACCGCAGCGTATAGAAATGCCGAAGATCTTATCAGCGTAGGAGCTTACCAGAAAGGCACTAATCCCCTGATTGACAGAGCTGCTGCATTGAACGACAAAATAAATGAATTTTTAAAACAAGATATTTACGAAACTTGCACTTTTGACGAAACCGTGGAGAAACTTATCGAACTTTCGCGAACGGGCAGATCAGAGTAAATTTTTAACATAATTGCCTATTTCCAGGCAGCATGTTAAACCGGGCGATTCTATACCTATCAAATTTACAAAACCCGGAAGACCTCTTTCGCTTTCTTCATTAATAATAAAATCGCGGAATTCTCCTCCCTTAGTCTGCAGTTTGGGGCGGATGCCCGCTTGGTCGGGATAAATATCATCAATTGTCAATCCTTTCAGATATTGATCTGCATTTGCAAAAAACTTCTCCCGCAGATTTTCCGGTACATGATAATCCTGAATCCTGTTTTCCATCCATTTTATATCGGGTCCGAGCTTCATGCCGCCGTCTAATTCTATGGTGAGGTGTATTCCGAGAAAAGTCATATTATTAGGCGGGACTGGATAAATAAGATGCTTCACCAAACCTTTCAACTTAGGCTTAAGTCTGAAATAGTGCCCTTTTACGAAATTTACTTCATAGCCGGCTTTTTTAATGTCTATACCCGCAAGTGAAGCGATTATGTCCGCATTAAGCCCGGCGCTGTTAACAACTGTTTCAGTCTCAAGATGGAAATTATCTCCATCGTTGGTTTTTATTTTAAGGTTATATCCTCCGGGTATCTTTTCAACCCCCGTAACGCAATGATTGTATGCAAAACTAACACCCATGGCGGCAGCTTTTGTTTCAAGGCTGCGCATAAGATTGTGTGAGTCGATAATGCCTGTGGAAGGAGAGCAAAGCCCTGCAGCAGCTTTAACGTTAGGTTCCTCTTTTCTGAGATATGAGATAGGAACATGTTCAATGCCGTCAACACCGTTTTCGACAGCTTTGCTGTAAATATTATCCAATTCCTTTATTTCGCTGTTGTTTACGGCAGCAATGTACTTCCCGATTCTCCTGTGGGGGACGTAATGCTTCCTGCACCACTCATAAAGGCTTTTATTTCCGGCTGTGCAAAGACGTGCTTTCAGGCTGTTTTCCCTGTAATAAATTCCCGCATGTATAACTTCGCTGTTTCTCGAGCTGGTTTCTTTTCCAAAAGAGGAATGCCGCTCAAGTACTATTATATTCTTATATTTTTCGGCAAGCTTTACGGCTGATGAAAGGCCCGCAGCGCCTGCACCGATAATTACCGTCTGACAATCCATAAGACAAATTGCAATAAAATCGTACAAAATTTGTAATTTAATGAATAAAGTCTGAAAAATAAAAAACTAATTATGAAAAATGATACCATAGCCGCATTGGCAACACCTCCCGGAACAGGAGGCATAGCCGTAATAAGAATCTCAGGACCTGAAGCAAAAGCAATATCGGACAAATGCTTTTCAGGTAAAACAAAACTGAAAAGTGTAAAATCGCACACTATTCATTATGGAAGATTTTATGATGGCGGTCAAATAATAGACACCGTACTTGCCTCCGTCTTCACCGCTCCAAATTCTTATACGGCAGAAGATATTGTTGAAATATCTTGTCACGGCGGCGTATTGCCGGCGAGACAAATTGTAAACGCCCTGATAAAAAACGGCGCCCGCCATGCCGAACCCGGCGAATTTACAAAAAGAGCTTTTTTAAACGGTAAACTTGATTTGACACAGGCAGAAGCAGCCGCCGATTTGATACATTCTGTTACAATTCCCGGTGCGCAGACTGCAGCACGTCAGGCAGAAGGGGGATTTACTAAAAGAATATCAGAATTTAGAGAAAAGCTTTTAAAAATTACGGGGCTTCTAGAAATAGAACTGGATTTTGCGGAGGAGGGGATAAGCTTTACCAATTTAGATGACATTAAAAATCAAATTAATATGGCAAAAGACTTCTGCGAAAGTCTGGGGGAATCTTATGAAGCATCTGAGATACTGAGGTCAGGATACTATGTCGGTATCGCAGGCTATCCAAACTCGGGGAAATCCACCCTTTTCAATGCCCTGCTTGAAAAACCGAGGGCAATTGTAAGTTCGGTGCCTGGCACTACCCGTGATTATATTGAAGAAAGTTTAATCCTCGGCGGAATACCTGTCAGAATAACAGACACTGCGGGCTTGCGTGAGTCTGAAGACATTGTTGAAATAGAAGGTATCAAATTGGTTGATTCCGTCTTAAAGCGCTCTAATATGATCTTAATAATTAACGATGCTTCTTTTTCTTTTGCAAATTCAGATTCACTTTACAAAAAAATTCTAAAAAAATACAGTGATACAAAAGTTATTCTCCTTCAAAACAAGATAGATTTAATAGAATCAACAATAAAAACGAATCTTGCAGATAAGAAAACATTATTAATCTCAGCAAAAAAAGCCAGAGGGTTAGACCAACTCAAAGAAAAAATAAAAATAGAAGCAGAAAAGAGCATTGAGATGGTACAGGATGTTTTAATAAACAGAAGACATGCCGAACTGCTGAAGGAATCTTCCGAACATCTCAGCAGAGCAGTTGAAGCAATAGATGCAGGTTTTGAAAACGAAATAATTTCCATAGATATAAAATATGCCGCCGAAATATTCGGAAAAATTACAGGGGAGAACTTCAGTGAAGAAGCTCTAAATAATATTTTCTCCCGCTTTTGCATAGGGAAATAGCCTGTTTCACGTGAAACATTTTTCAAAATAATGATACCAGCACCATTACGTCTCTATTAATTCATGTTATTTTCAAGAAAATGGAAAACAGATACGATATAATAGTTGCCGGCGGAGGCCACGCAGGAATTGAAGCATCTTACGCTTCTGCTAAAATGGGTATGAGAACTGCTCTCATTACCCTTGATATAAATGCTGCCGGGAGACCATCCTGCAATCCCTCTATCGGCGGCACTGCAAAAGGACATCTGGTAAAAGAAATAGACGCCCTCGGAGGAGCTATGGGTTTCCTTGCAGACAGAGCAGGAATACTTTTTAAAATGCTTAACCAATCAAAAGGACCTGCCGTGTGGTCGCCGCGCTGCCAGATTGATAAAGACCTTTATCCGAAATATGCGTATGAACTTCTTATAAAAACAAAAAATCTTTACATAATAAATGATAAAGTTAAAGAAATACTAATTAGAAAAGGAAAAGTATCCGGCGTAATCACTGAAAAAAATGAATCACTTTACTCAAAAGCCGTCATTTTGTGTGCGGGTACTTTTTTAAACGGCATTATGTACACAGGCTGTGATACAGCAAAAGGAGGCAGATTCGGAGAAGACAGATCCGAAGGATTGTCAGACAAGCTAAAGGACTTCGGTTTTGAAATATCGAGATTGAAAACCGGTACGCCGCCGAGAATTTATTCACATTCGATAGATTTTTCAAAAACAGAGCCTTCCTTGGGAGACGAAATTCCTTCTCCTTTTTCTTACAATACTTCAAAAGTAAAAAACAGGATTATCTGCTATTCTACTGCTACAAACAAATTAACCCACGAAATTCTTTCGGATGCTTTCGACCGCTCGCCTATGTTCACCGGAACTATAAAAGGTACGGGACCCAGGTATTGCCCTTCCATTGAAGATAAAGTTGCAAGGTTTGCGGGCAGGGACATGCACAAAGTAATGCTCGAACCTGAAGGATTGAACACAAAATCCGTTTATATGAACGGATTTTCTTCCAGTATGCCCAAAGACGTACAGGAAAAAGCTGTCAGAACCGTACCCGGCTTAGAAAATGCAGAAATAATGCGTTACGCTTATGCCATAGAATATGATTATTTTATTCCATACCAACTCAATTACACTCTTGAGACAAAAACTATTCAAGGGCTGTATTTTGCAGGTCAGATAAACGGCACATCAGGTTATGAAGAAGCGGCGGCGCAAGGAATAATCGCCGGAATAAACGCTGCTCTTAAAATAAAAAGCGAGGAACCTTTTATTTTGCGCAGAAATGAAGCGTATATAGGCGTTTTGATAGACGATCTTGTAAATAAAAGCATTGACGAACCATACAGATTGTTTACATCTTTAGCTGAATACAGGCTTCTTCTGAGGCAGGACAATGCAGATTACAGATTAATGTATTACGGAAATAAATTCGGACTTGTACCAGATGAAGTTTTTGAAGAAGTTCAAAAACGAAAAAACACTGTTGCAGAAGCCTATGAGAAAACAAAAAAAGTCCGTCTTCCCGCCGATGATGTAAATATATACTTAAAATTAATTGATGAATCGCCTGTAAAAGATGCTTCTGACTTACACAGCTTAACAAAAAGAGCAAAAGTCAAACTTAAGGATCTACTTCTTCTTTCAAACGGAGAAAGTGATTATTTCCGTAAACTCCTCCGAAATGAAAAGATCCTTCATCAAGTGCAGACAGAAATAAAATATGAAGGGTACATAAAAAGACAACTTCGTGAGGTGGAATACTTCATGGACAACGAAATGAAAAGAATTCCCGATAATTTCGATTACGGCAGACTTACTTCGCTTTCAAACGAAGCACGCGAGAAGCTTATTAAGATACAGCCTCGTTCTCTGGGTCAGGCATCACGCATTTCAGGAGTTTCTGCGGCTGATGTTTCAATAATTTCTATTTTTTTAAAATGATGTTTCACGTGAAACGCTGATAATGACAAGCTACAAGATATTAATAACAGGCGCCCGCTCAAAAACGGCAGAATCACTTACGCGGTTTATCCGCTTTGAGACTTTGCACGATTTGGTGCTCCTTTCCCGTAATTCCGGTAAACTTGACGACGACAGCGAAATTACGAAATATACGGTTAATCTCAACGATATAAAGGAATTAAAAAAGATATGCTATTCCGAGAAGCCCGATTTTATCATAAACACATCTTCATTCAATAATGCTGCGCTTGCAGAGAAACAAAAGAAAAAAGCCTGGGATGCCAATGTTGTTGCAGTTGAAAATCTAATCAATGTCAGCCGTGTACTCGACTGCATACTTATTCATCTTTCCTGCTTTCATATTTTTAACGGACATAATTCACCTTATACAGAAAGCGGCATCCCCGATCCATTGAACTATCTCGGCAAGTCAAAACACGCAGCGGAGAATACATGCCTCGCCCGGCACTACAAATCAGTTATTGTCCGTACCGGTCCGGTTTACGGCTATTCTTCTTATGGAATGCATGGCTTTGCGGCTGAGGCTGTGAAAGAATTTAACTCGGGAAAAAAAGTCAAAGTAAGCAGAGATTACCACTCCAGTCCTTCATTTACCGACGACATTGCAAGAGTAATTTTAAAAATTATCGACAAAAAAAGAATTGGAATATTCAACGCATCAGGACCGGAAATTCTTTCTCACAAATCTATTAATGAAAAAATTGCTAATACATTCAATTTAGATGGTAACCAGATTGAGGAATTACCCCATGAAAAAGTTTTTCCTTATCCATTTATTAAAAAGGGCGGTCTTGTTAGTCTTAAAGCTGAAACAGACCTGGGAATTAAATTCACTGATTTTGAAAACGGGCTGCTTGCAATAAAATATAAAATGCAAAAGGGGAAAAAGCGTCTTAAGAGATAAATTTTTGGAGTATGCTATGAATACGGGCGGATTTAACGGTTTTACCGAAGAAACAATTGAATTTTTTAAGGAGTTAAAGGTAAATAACAATAAAGAATGGTTTACCGAAAACAAAAATCAGTATGAAAAATATGTTAAAAAGCCGGCTAAGAGCTTTGTAGCTGATATGGGGGTGCTATTTGCAGACAAAGGTCTGCCTTTTGCAGCAAATATAAAAAAAGCGATTTTCAGGATAAACAGGGATATACGCTTCAGCAAAGATAAATCTCCGTATAAAACTCATCTCGGGATATTTTTTCCTTATACAATATCAGAATCGGATAAAAAACCGGTTAACTCACTCGGACTATATTTTCATTTTGAACCGGATATGTATTTTATTGCAGGCGGGCTGCACAGCCCCGAGCCGGACAGATTAAAAGCGCTTCGCCTGCGGCTGGACCATGACTACAAATCTTTCGGTAATATAGTTAATGACAGGGGTTTCTTAGAAATATTTCCCGAAGGGCTTCAGGGCGAGCAGCTAAAAACTGCTCCAAAAGGTTTTGACACGGAGCATCCCGGTATAGAATATCTCAGATATAAACAGTTTTTTGCCACTCACCCTGTAAAAAAAGAAGATACTTTCAGCCCCGTTCTTAATGAAGAGATAATCAAATGCGGCGTTACTCTTATGCCCATGCTGGACTATTTAAATGAAACAGCCATGATTCGGTAAAATTACATAAGGGGATGATTATTTGAGATTTAATGCAAAACAGAGTTTTGAAAGAAAAGCACATTCCCAAATCGGAGTTTGGGAATGAGATGCGAAAAAACGAAATGTAAATGAAAAACCGTAAGAGACCCCACCCTGGCCCTCCCCAAGGGGAGGGAGCAAGATCA
>CAZOBD010000030.1:12498-29042 GCA_964577665.1 uncultured Hyphomicrobiales bacterium | reverse complement strand
TTGCCATTGCTTGCTCTTTTGATTATGATTTTTTGACAGGAAGTTCCGTTATAAGGGGGTTAGGGGGATCTTCTTTTTCAGATCTTTGGGCCAACAAGCAGGTTCGCCCCTACATTTATTCCTTTTTTGAAATTTTTGGGTAATGTCAGTCTTGGTGAGGGGACGCACAGTATGGATGAAAAAGATGTCCGACATCTGCCAGATGTTGAACATCTGAAGCAAAAAAGTAAAAAATAAACATGTGAAAACATCTGAAAAATTGATAATTTACACCAAACCATGCAAAATCCGAATGATATTTTCGACTTCTTCTTCAGGGCATAAGATGCGCAATACTTTTCCGCAAGAGCAGTATTCGGAATGAATTTCTAATGCTTTATTCTTATTGTGTAAATTAGATAAATCCTGCTTTAGTTCTAAGTTTAGGCAGGTTATCATTGCATAATTATCCTTGTATTCCGCTTTGTACTTGTCCGGCAAGGAAGTTTTTCTTTGTGTAAGCAGGCTGAATCCGGTTTTGGACAATGAAAAAAAGAAAATTGAATTATTTCGAGCAGTTTCGAGAAGAACCGATCCGGTATCCGGCTCGCGTGTATCTTCAAATTTTGTGTAATACATGCCCCCTTTGGAAATTATCATAGATACAAATACTTCCGGTGCCTCAAGGTTAATCTCTGTAGAATCTCCTTTTCTGTCATAAGCAGATTTGTATATCAGACGAATTCCCTTTTCTTCAAGATAGCCGAGCATAGATGGATACAGGAGTTTCATGCCGTTCATAGAAAGAAAACGGGAAGTTTTGTAATCAAGATAAGGGACATGATGAGTGCCGGATACAATTTTAGGATCGGCGCTTCGGAATCCTTCCACATCAGTCCAAACGATTAGTTTTTCGGCATCCAGCATATTAGCCAGCAGAGCAGCCGTAAGATTGGAGCTTTCTATGCCCATTGTGGATATATCGCCGCTTTCCGTTCGGGCTACAAATCCTTGGGTAAGCACGAATTTGTTCTTTTTAAGCTCCGGCAGAATTATTTTTTGTACATTCTTTTTTGTGTTTTCCGGCAGGGGAACAGCTCTTCCGAAACGAGAATCGGTAACTATAACGTCCGCTGCGTTAATCATGGTGAAATTAAAATTCTGTTCCGACAGATACTGGCTGACTATCTTAAGAGCGAAATATTCACCGAAGCTGAGTATCAAATCGAGTGTCCGCGGGGTTACCTCTCGGGTTATTGATATTCCCTTTAAGAGAGATCTTATTTCTCCGGAGGATTTTTTAAAAAAGGAATCGAGTTTTTGCAGATGTTCTTCTTTTTTTAAAATAGTTCGGTAAAAACCTGTGTTTTCTTCTATTACGCCCTCTAATATCTTATAAGACTTGCTTTCCAAGCCATCCTCTGCGGTGAAGGCTGCCTCGCGCAGCAAGTAAGTGGATTTAGAGAATGCGGATATAACAACTGCAAACGGCTCGGCGCCCGCAGATTTTAGTATATCCAGCATAGCCGAAAATCCTTGCGGGCTTTTCAGCACCGCTCCGCCTATTTTCATTACCTGCATCAGTTCTTTCCTGCTTCTCTTTTTAAAAACACAAAGCCGCTTTTATCATAGAGCTTTTTGACGCCCTTGTAAGCGGTATATTTCCCGGCTTTTTTATTTTTACACACGAAATAGGCATCTTTATTAATATCCCCGGTAAGAAGCCACTCTCGAAAAACTGACTTTGAAATGCCAAAATTGTGCGCCGAAAGTTCGGGAGGTTTTTCTGCATAGAAATAATGGGCATAGCTTTTATATCCCAGCACTTCAATATAGACATCTTTACCCTTGAGTGTCTTAAAAAATTCAATAGGAGCACCTTGAGTGTATATCTCAATTTTCGGAACGGTAACGGGCAGAAAAATAAAAATTGTTACTGCTGTGCCGGCAAAAAGAGTGATAAATCCTTTCAGGAGCAATCTTTTCTGCAATAAAACAAGTGCTGCCGCTATGCTGGCAAGATAGAGCAAACCAATCAGGAATTCCCAGCCCTGCCATGGGACATCCGTTTGTAAAAGCGCATGAGTGAACTTATCCGTTACTTTTGGCAGTATCATTTCCACATTCATTAAAGCAAGGGGCAGCAAAGCAAAAAGAGCCGCCCAGATAAAGCCGATTATCCCTGTCAGCCATGCAGTAGATGTTTTCAATGGCATTTTCCCGAACACCATAGAGTGCATTGCGTAAGCCGCCAGAAAAGTCAGAGGAAAATATGATAGAGATGAGTAGTGAATTATTTTTGTTTCTACTATTGAAAACACAATCAGCACGACGCACAAAAGAATTATCATCCAGATTTTGAAATTTCTCTGGGAAAAAGAATCTCCGTCCTGTTTTCTGAATCCTCGCAGAGCAAGAACCGAAGCCGGGAAACAACCGAAAAACAAAATAAGAAAATGATAATATATAGGACCGCCGTGACCTGCGTCTTCTGTTGTCAAAAGACGGATATGATAGCGCAGAAAATCATCAAATACATCGGCTCCTCTTAAAAGAGCGGCTGCGGAATACCAAACAGCATAAGGAATGAAAGAAATTATCGTAAATATCCCGATTTCTAAAAAGGGAAATCGAAGTTCTTTCCTTTTTATCAGCCAGAAGACCAGCCAGCTCAGAATTATGAGAAACCAGCCGACGGGACCTTTTGTCAAAACAGCAAGCGCCGAAAATAAACCTGCTGTGATAAGATTAATCAGGCTTATTTTCTTTTGGGATGATTTTTTTTGAAAATATCGGTATGAAAAATAAATGCCCAAAAACATGAAAAGATTAAAAACAGGGTCAATTATACCTGATTTGAAATAAAAATGCGGCAGGAATGAACCGATATAGGCTACAACCCACAGCAGCCCGAATTTTTCGTCAAAAAGTTTGTTGCCGAGAGTAAACAGCAAAAGGAGAGTAATAATACCTGCCGCTGCATCGGGAAAGCGTGCAGCAAAGGAATTTATCCCGAAAATGTGCATGGCTCCTGCCTGCAGCCAAAAGAAAAACGGCGGTTTCTCATGGAAGGGTTCATAGTCTATTCTTACAGTCAGGTAATCTCCCGTAACGATCATCTCGCGGGCGGCTTCGGCAAAGTTGATTTCATCCCAGTCGAAAAGATGTACTTTTCCGAGATAAGGGAGAAAAAAAATAATGCCGATAAGCACAATCAGCAGATACGCCTGTATTTCTCTGTTTACTTTCAATTATAAAGCATTATATCATTGAAGGTTCTCATTAATTATTATCTGCTAAGTATAAACAGTTCGGTATTTAAATAAAAATCGTTACGGTATTTGTTTTTTTCAGGGAAATCTTCAGGGCATTGTTTGCATTGTTCAATAGTTCATCCGTGCTTTTGCATTTTTCGGAATCAGCGATTCCTATGCTGAGAGTAACGTGAAATTTTTTCCCTTCGATAACCACGGGCGAGCCGACGGTTTCGTTTCTTATCCTTTCTGCAAGAAACTGAGCATCCTGCAGATTTTTTCCGAAAAGGACTGCTCCGAAGATATTGCTCTCTACGGATCCTAAAAACTCGTATGATTGAATATTTATGGAGAACATTTCAAGTATGTGATTTTTTGCTTTTACGTAACGGTCGTAGTATTTACCGGGGTCGAGCGATTCGTATTTATCAATCGAAAACAGGCAGAGTATAAAAGGCTGTTTTAGGTCGCGGGCGCGGAGCAGTTCCTCTTCCAGACGGGAGTAAAATGCTCTCGGATTTAATATGCCCGTATCTCTGTCTTCCATTTTACTGCTTTTTATTACATTCATATAATGTATCTGCTCTAAAGCTGTTCCGGTATGCTCGCCGAGTGTTTCAAGGATATCTATGTCATTTTCCGTAATATTCATAGAAGAAGATGCTTCCAGAAAAACCGCCCCGTAATTATGAGCCATTGACTTTAACGGTGCAGCGGCAAAGTAACCGCCCGGCATACCGGTTTCGTCTTCATACAGCCTTATTGTTCTGGCCCCTAATTCAGAAACAAAAACTATTTTAATATCCAGAATAGCTTCGCTTATTAAACTGCCCTGCATTAAAATTTCCTTATAAGGCGTTTTTATTTTAGTATCGTTTTTGCTCAAGGATTTCACAAGATACCACTTGCCGGAACTTTCGTCGTAAGTGCATACGCCTATTCTTGAGTACTCCAGCAGGCTGTCTCCTGCTTCTATCAGGGCTTCAAACACATTTTCGACGGTAAGTGCTCTGTCGTACATAAGTGAACGAAATCTGTTGACAGAGGCGAGAGTTTTTGCCGTAAGCATTAAATCGTATTTTTCGGTATAGCTCACTACAAGTGCGCTGATAAGCTTCGCAAAGTTTCCCAGCAGACCTACGCTTATTTCATCGTATGAATCATGGTAAACGCTGTCGGCGCATAGAACACCGATAACAGAATCTTCATAGAATACAGGTACCCCGATAAATGATGATGTACCTGCCGTTTTTTCATAATATGGAATAAGGTCGAGTACCGCCGAGGGATTAATTTCCGAGAGAATTTCAGGGTTACCGTTATGCATGATGCGGCTTATTATATCTTTTCCCAGTGGAATTTTCATATCATTTATGACCGAATCCGGCACTTCTGTTACATAAGACTCCAGAATCATCTGCTTCTTTTCTTCGTTCAAAAGCAAGAATGAAGCCGTCAGACTGTTTGTAGCATAGCGTATTGTTTTAATCATGGCTGAAAGGAAATACTCAAATTCTTTTCGCGGCTGAAATGAAAAATCCTGACTGCTTTCCTCCATTAATATGCTGAGGGGTATATTAACGGGTTTCTTGCTGTAACCTTCTTTACTTTCAATTATTTCAATCTTGTTCCCGCTTTTATTATTCTGCTTTATTTGCTGCTGTGTTTTGTCTTCTTTTGATTTTTCTGAAGCGTTACTTTCGCCGCTTACTTTTTTATCTTCGGGGGCGAGAGTGATTGTGGGTTCTGAGGTAGTTTTCGGGACACTTGTTCGGATAATTTTCATTCCCGATATATCATCGCCCTTGTATTCTTGCTCTTCAGTTTTATCGTTATCAGCTTTATGATTTACAATATTTTCTTTTTGTTTGATATTTGTATCATTAACTTTATAATCGGCAGAAATATTATTTCCTTCAAAGTCTTTTTGATTTATTCCTTTCTCAGACAGGGGATCCTTGTTTTCACTTTTTTCGGGCTTGTCTTTTTTTGATATAATTTTAAAACCTTCTTCACCCAGAGAGAATTCTCTTGGTTCTTCCTTTTCAGCTTTTGTTTCTTTCTTTTCCGGCCCGAAAGATGTATCATAGCCGTCGATTATTTTCCTGGTTGCTTTTGAGTCTTTTTTTTCAACTACTTTAATACCCGGCGGGGGAGAGCCTCTGCGGAAACGGTCTGACTCTACCATGTTTGAAAAGCGCTGTGAAATAAGCATAAAAAGCGCAACGGTGCCCAGAACTGCCACCGAGGCTCCGATAAGCTTTATCGCCATGTCAGGCAGAAAAACAGCAATCATCAAGCCTACGATTATTACTACAATAGATAAGCCGTCGCTTGGTGTCAGCAGTTTTTTGAAGTTAAGATTTAATTTAGTCATACAACAGCGTTTTTATTTAAATAATATTTTTTAGAGTAACCTTAACTGCAAATATAAAAAATATTTATAAATGTTTGTGCTTTATAAAATATCTTCCAGTTCATCTTCATCGGTAAGCATTACCTGGCGTGCTTTACTGCCGTCGAAAGGTCCGACTATACCGGCATCCTCAAGTTCGTCCACAATCCTGCCTGCACGTGCGTAGCCTACTTTCAGTCTTCTCTGAATAAGCGAGACGCTTCCCTGCTGCTGCTGGACTACCAGTTTTGCAGCTTCTTCGAAAAGCGGGTCTCTGTCCTCTTTTCCAATACTGCCGCTGCCGCTCTGCCCGTCAGTAAGCGATGGCAGTATATAAGCATCTGAATATCCTTCCTGACTGCCAATATAATTACAAATGCTTTCCACTTCATCGGTAGAAACAAAAGCATTTTGAATCCGCAAAGGCTTAGGAGAACCGCCTGCCAGGAAGAGCATATCGCCGTTGCCGAGCAGCTTTTCCGCACCCATCAGGTCAAGAATAGTTCTCGAATCTATTTTCGAGGCTACCAGATACGAAATTCTTGCGGGAAAGTTTGCTTTTATTATACCGGTTATAACATCCACGGAGGGACGCTGCGTCGCTACTACCAGATGAATGCCTACAGCTCTCGCAAGCTGGGCAAGACGGGTAATAGGCGTTTCCACCTCTTTGCCCGCAGTCAGCATTAAATCTGCCAGCTCATCTACCACCACTACTATATAAGGCATTTCACGATGTATAATATCAGGATCATTTTGATATTTTCCTTCGCGCACCTTTTCATTGTAATCTTTGATGTTTCTTTGACCTGCTTTTGCCAGAATATCATAACGCTTATCCATTTCGGCGCAGAGAGAATTCAGAATTATCACTGCATCTTCGGGATTTGTTATTATGGAATCATCAATATCCGGGGATACGGCGAGATAGTGATTGCGAAGCTTGCCGTAGTAAGTCATCTCCACTTTCTTCGGATCGATAATAACGAACTTAAGTTTGCTGGGGTGCATCTTAAAAAGAAGAGAGCAGATTATGGTATTTATACCGACGGATTTACCCGAACCTGTCGAACCTGCTATCAGAAGATGGGGCATTTTAGCCAGATCGGAACAGTAAACATCACCGGTTATTGTTTTTCCCAGAGCAAGGGGCAGACGGTGTTTATTTTCGTGAAACTGACTGCTGCTGACAATACTGCTGAAACGAACCAGCGAAGGTCTATGGTTGGGTATTTCAATTCCTACAGTTCCTTTGCCGGGCACCGGAGCAATTATTCTTATGCCGCGGGCTTTCATTGCCATGGCTATATCGTCGGCAAGGTTTTCTATCTTGCTGATTTTTATTCCCGGAGCGGGAACGAACTCATATTGCGTAACGACCGGACCGGGAGTAACAGTCAGGTTTTCTATGAAAATTTTAAAGGTTTCCAGTTTTTCCTGAAGAATGCGGGCATTGTTATTTAATTCTTCTTCATCGACTTCAAATCCTTCTGCCTGCTCAACCAATATGTCAAGAGGCACTTTTTCAAAATCGATTTCTTCTTCGTGTATGTCCGTACTAAGTGGAAAAACCGGTTCTGACTGCTTTTGTTCTGCTTTGCGGACAGTTACGTTTAAAGGTCTGAGGGTTTCATCTGTGCTTTCATCTTCGTTCTCAATTTCTTCGGATTCCAGTTCATTTTCATTGTAAAATGTGTAATCTTCATCATCATCCTGTGCATCGGAAATATTGTAATTTTCTTCTTCTTCATTAACCGGCGCTTTCTCGAAACCATCCGGTAATTTTTCATCTTCTAAAAATTCACCGCTGGAAATATCTTCATTATCTGATTTGTCTTTGTATAAAGTGTCTGATTTGTCATTGTTTAAAGACTCTTCATCGGATGCATCGGCATGAATATCTTGATTACTGTTTTCTATTGTTTCAATCTGATATTCCTGATTGGATTCATTCTCTGTTTTTTCTGCATTTTCGATTAAGGTGTCTTCATCTTTTACTTCTTTTTCAATTTCCTTGTCTGAAAAAGAATCGCCGTTATGTCCGTCAGATTCAATATTATTGCCATCCTGATTTTCTCCATCATTAGTATTAACCCTTTCCAAAGGTGCGTCATGGTATCTGATTTCTTCGCTGTCTGTATGTTCGTCCTTGTATTTTTCTTCAAAACTCACATAAGCATCTTCTTTGGGCATACCCGATGGTTGATTTTTTATTTTGAAAGCAGGATTGTTTATTTTCACATTGAAACTGCGGGTCATAATGCGGGCAGTATCGTTACTTTGATTTGTAACTGCTTCAGGCTCTGACTGGCTCCTGCCGGCAATATCATCTGAATTAACCGTTTTTTCGGAATTCTCTTTTTTTGCCTCAGCTATATCTTTTCTATTAAAAATTCTATTTTTTGCTTGACGTATGTAAGGAAGTATGAATGCAGCGGTTTTTTTAGATATAGGTTTTGCTTTTTCCCATAATTTTTCATATTTAATGTCCGTACCGAGGAAAAAAGCTGTTCCGAAAGCCGTAATGCACAAAATAAATGCTCCGGCAGTGCCGAGCAGCTCGGCGCAGATTCCCGACAGAAATTGTCCCATTGCTCCGCTCCATTCCTTAGCCATATCGTCAAACCAGCTTATGTTTCCCAAAGAACCTGCCGCCGCAGAGAATAATATGCCTATGAGCAGATACGTAAAAGTTTTCTTGATTACAATTTCCGGTATGCGGGAGCGATGGAAAAGCTGCTTGCCCCACCAAATAATTAACATTGGTACGAGCAAAGCGGCATAGCCTATGGTAGAGTTATAAAAAAAATCGGAGATAACGGCTCCCAAGATTCCAAGCCAGTTTTGTGTAGTTTCGGCTTTTGCCCGTATTTCTCCTCCTCCGGTAAAAAGATCGCCCAGTTCCGAGAAAGTGATTTCGGTATTTGCCTCGTCGGCAGGTGTATAGGAAACCATGGAAAGCAGAATCAGCCCTCCCAATACAAACATCAGGACAGAAATAACTTTTAGCTGCTTTTTCTTCTGTCTTTCCAAAAAATCATTGCCGGCATTTTCATTTTTATTCTCGGTTCGTTCCGGACGCCGAGCGCCGAAAGAAGCGCCTGAACTTCCCGGCGCCTGCCTGCGCACAGGATTCTGTACTTTGGTGTGCATAATTCCCCCCTTATGCTGTTTATTTATTTTTGCTCGTTTTTTATGCTGCTTCCCGAAAGAACAGGTACAACGGGATATTTGTTTTTTTCCAGAGCCGTTTCGATATCTTTGGTATAACCCAATTCAATGAGCCTTCTGGAGTGTTCCCTCTGCATTATGAATTTTTCCAGCTCAACAGAAAATAGATTATAAAGACTCTTGGCGGCATGAGCAGTGTCGCTCATTTCCGCATCTTTATAACGCTTTTTAAGCTCGCTGATGAAAGCGCCCGCACATAAAGTGTCTTCGTAAGAAAGTCTGCCGTCGGTACCGGCACATAAAAATGCCACATCTGAGGGTTCTTTCTCAATTTCGCCGTAAATATGTGCGGTTACGGCATCCATATTTACAAAAGCTCCGATTATTTTTTGCTTTGACTGCTTTGCTTTCATAAAAAGCTTAGTGCCGTTAGTCGTAGAAATAATGACCGTTTTGTCTTTAACGGCTTCTTCGCCGTATTCCGAAGGCGAATTACCCGCATCGAAACCTGACGGCTTTTCGCATTGGCGCTCCCCGCCTAAAAATCTTGTCTCTTTACTGAGACTGCTGTAAATGTGTACTGCTTTTTCCGTTGTTTCTACCGGGATGACTTCTTTTGCTCCGCTGTGAAGCGCTGAACATATCGAGGTGCCGGCTCGCAGCACGTCAATCATCACAACCAGCGAATCTTTAAACTGATTTTCAGTTTCCAGGAAATACGGTGTTATAAAAGCGTCAATTTTCATCTATGCTGCTATTTTATATACAAATGTAACAATATTTATCTTATTTTTAAGAAAAAAATGAAATAAAAACAAAATTTCTTCTTAGTTTTCAAATTTACTTATTTTTTTTCTTCTTTAAAAAAATGATTTTCAAAAAAGGAATTTTTACCAAAATATTTCAGAACATCTTTACGTATTAATCATTTGAAACTAAAAAAAAGTTTTATTAAAGCTAAGAGAAACGCAAAAAATTTGTTAATTTGCCTTTTTGGGCAGTATCTAAAAGAAAATCAACAATTATGAAATATTTTGAAAACTCTCTGATAAGTCGTGCAATTAAAGGTGAAAATATAGAAAGGGCGCCGGTCTGGATAATGCGGCAGGCAGGACGTTACCTCCCTGAATATCAGACTCTTAGGAAAAAATATGATTTCAAGACTATGTACAAGTCTCCTGAACTTGCAGCAGAAATCACTCTTCAGCCTGTGAAGCGTTTCAGCCCCGATGCTGCAATTATTTTTTCCGATATAATGGTCATTGCCGAAGCGCTCGGATACGAGACGAATTTTTTGGACGGTATAGGACCAGTGCTTGAAAAACCTCTCCGGGATAAAAATGAAATAGAAAATCTCCCGGATGAATTTCCTGTCGAAAGAGCTGATTACACTTTGAAAGCCCTTGAACTTACCGGCAAAGAACTGCCCGGAACCCCTGTCATCGGTTTCAGCGGCGCTCCCTGGACACTTGCAAAGTACATGGTGGACGGAAGAAATTTGAAATCCGGCAGATTTATTAAATCTATGATGTATGGCGAGCCTAAGCTGCTCAAAAAACTGCTTGAAAAGATTACCCGAGCCGTTGTACAGTACTGCAGGGCACAGCTCGACAGCGGAGCAAACCTTATTCAGATATTCGACAGCAGCGCTTCTGTTCTCAGCGAAGATGATTTTTTGAATTATGCCCTTCCGTATGCTGCCGATGCCATTTCCGAATTGAAAAAAGAAAAAGCTCCGTTGATATATTTTTCGCTCGGACTGGGTGCCTGGCTGGAGCATTTACCTAAACTTGGGGCTGATGTAATAAGCGTTGACTGGACTCTTTCACCTGAAAAAGCCCGCAGTGCAGTTCCGAAGGAAACCGCTTTGCAGGGCAACTTAGATCCCTCTGCTCTTTATACGGATCCTGAAAAGTTTGTTAATACAATCGACCACATGATATCAAATCTCGGCAGATACAAGAACTATATTGCAAATCTCGGACATGGCATTCTGCCCGATATACCAGTAGAAAATGTAGAAAAATTCATTTCACTGGTCAAGGAACGCAGCAAGATTATTTACGCCCGACAATAAAACATCACTTTTTTAAAAAAACATCAATAATGAACATTGACATAAATAAAGAAATAATAAAAAAATACGATGTGAGGGGGCCAAGATATACCAGTTATCCGACGGTCCCTAATTTTAAAGAAGACTTCACCGCCGAAAACTATAAAAACGCTTTGGAAGGCAGCAGATTATCTCATCAAAAGGATACATTTTCGCTTTATTTGCACATACCTTTTTGCAAAAGCAAATGCTTTTACTGCGGCTGTAACTCAGAAGTAAGCTGCTCGGAAGATGATTATGATAAATATTTGAGTTTTCTTGAAAAAGAATTTTCATTGACTGAATCATTTCTGAAGAACCGGAATGCCGTACAAATACATTTTGGAGGAGGAACTCCCAATATCTTGTCCATAGAGCAGATGAAACGGCTGAACAATTCGCTCGGCAGATCATTTTCAATCGAAAAAGACGCCGAAACAGCCATAGAATGCGATCCGAGGCTGCTTGACAAAGAATATATAGAATTTCTTGCAGAAACAGGATTCAACAGGATTAGCATCGGGGTGCAGGACCTTAATCCTGAGGTGCAGAAAAGTATTGGCAGAGTAAACTCTATTGAAAAAATTGCAGAAATAAGAAATTACTGTTCTGCAGCAGGCTTCAAATCAGTTAATTTCGATATTGTTTACGGGCTGCCTAAGCAAAATCCTGAGAATTTTAAAAACACTTTAGATAAAGTAATTGAACTGAAGCCGGAAAGAATTGCCGTATATAATTTTGCTTATCTGCCTGCACTGCTAAAAAACCAGGAAAAAATAAAAGAGACAGATTTACCCGGCACGGATGAAAAAATTGAAATGCTTCTGCTGTCCATAAACACACTGACTGAAGCCGGTTACGAATATATAGGCATGGATCATTTTGCACTGCCTTCCGACGAACTTGCGCTTGCTCGCGAGAAGGGAACCCTTCGCAGGAATTTTCAGGGATATACTGTTAAAGCAGGCAGCGAAGTGTTTGCTTTCGGAATAACGGGTATTTCCCAACTGGAAAAGGTATATTCTCAAAATGTAAAATCCACCGAGGAATATTATAAATCACTCGAAAATGACAAATTCCCTGTTTTCAAAGGTATTTCTCTCAGCTTGGATGACAGAATACGCAGGGAAGTAATAAGCGGTATCATGTGCAATGATATTATCAATAAGAATAAGATTGCAGATATTTACGGAATAGATTTTAACGAATACTTTTCAGGCGAGATAAAGCTGCTGGGAGATTTTCGAGTGGACGGGATGCTGATTAATAATCCGGATTACATAAAGATAACGGAGCGGGGCAAGATCATTTTAAGGAACATTGCCATGACTTTCGACAGCTACATAAAAGAAGACATAAAGAAAAATCTTTATTCGAGAACTGTTTAGACGGGTATTCCGGGAAGGTAATAAATGAAACGTCCATGATTATGGAAAAACACACAAGGGGATGATTATTTTAAAACTATGCGTCGTCATTGCGAGCAGCGCGAAGCAATCTCTAAAAATCTACTGATGGCGGGAGATTGCTTCATCGCTTCGCTCTTCGCAATGACTTAACGGTAGAAGAAAAAAATGTCCGCCATCTGGCAGATGTTGGACATCTGTAGAGGAAAGGAAAAATAAACAGATGAAAAACAAAAAATACATACTGCTTATAAATTTAGGCGGTCCTGCCAATGAAGCAGAATTGAAACCTTTTCTATTGCGGCTTTTTGAAGATCCGAATATTATTGATATTCCCGGAGGCAGTTTTTCAAGGAGTTTGCTGGCAAGGCTGATTGTGCATTTCAGGTCTAAGCGGTCTGCTGAATCTTACAGGAAAATCGGCGGAGGTTCACCTCTTTTGAAAATATCGAACAAGCAGGCAGAAAAACTGCAGGAGCTTCTGGGAGATGAATATAGGGTAATGATTGCAATGCGCTACTCCCAGCCCTTGATAGAAAATGTTCTTGATGAGATTGAGGACGGAGCCGATCTGACCGTACTGCCGCTTTACCCGCAGTATTCCGTTACTACGACAGGTTCTGCAATCGAGGAGCTGCATTCTCAGATAAAAGCAAAAAACAAAGTCTTCAATAAAATAAATATCATTAAAGATTTTTATAATTTTCCCTGCTATATTAACGCACTGGCTGAAATTATAACGGAAAGTCTTCCCCCCGATATTTTTAATAATGATAAAAGCCATATTATTTTTTCGGCTCACGGCTTGCCCGTGAAAATAATAGATAACGGAGATCCATATCTTGTGCATTTGAACAAGACAGTAACATCAGTCAGCGGGAAACTACCTTTTTCATGCAGTTTGCACCTTTCTTTTCAAAGCAGAACCGGTCCGGCAAAATGGCTCGAACCAGATACAAGAGATTTGATTAAAGATCTGGCTGCAAATGGAGCTGAAAGTATTGCCATAGTGCCGATTAGTTTCGTTTCTGAAAATCTGGAAACCCTTTTTGATCAGGATATAATCATTAAACAGTCGGCTCTTGATGCAGGAATAAAGACTTTTTACAGAATACCGGCTTTCAATGACAAGGATAGTTTTATTGAGTGCCTGAAAAATATGATTTTGAATTATGAATAATACAACAAATACGGATGTGCTTATTATCGGCGGGGGTATTTCAGGTCTTACTTCTGCATTTTTTTTAAAGAAAAGGGGATTAAAAATAAAACTTGCAGAAAGCCGCAGTCGTGCCGGCGGCTCTGTAACGAGTCTGAAAAAAGACGGTTTTTTGATGGATTTAGGCCCAAACAGCATGATGGACACTACTCCGCTTATTAAATCTCTTTGCGATGACCTCGGTATTGCAGATAAAAGAGAGTACACGGCTCCAGCCGCTAATAAAAGATACATTGTTAAAAACGGCGAATTGCAGCCTCTTCCGTTCAAACCGCCTCAATTTCTTAAAAGCAGTTTTTTTTCATTGAAAACCAAATTGGGACTTTTAAAAGAACCTTTCATCGGCAGATACAGGGGAAATGATGACGAATCACTTGCGCATTTTACTGAAAGAAGACTCGGCAGAGAATTTTTGGATTATGCAATTGATCCTTTCGTATCGGGAATATTTGCGGGAGTACCTGAAAAGCTGAGCGTAAAAAGCGCCTTTCCGAAGCTGTATGCACTAGAAGAAGAATACGGAAGTATCTTGAAAGGGGCTGTTTTAGGAGTAAGAAAGAGAAAAAAAAGAAATGAAGAGTCAAAACAATCCGCAAAAATGCTTTCATTTGAACAAGGAATGCAGACGCTGACGGATGCATTGGAAAGCAATTTAAAAAATGATATATTTTACAATACTTCTTTTGACGGGATAAAAAAAGAAGATGAATTTATCTCGAAAATAGGAATTGACGGCAAATATTTTGATATTAAAAGCAAAGCAGTACTTTTTGCAATACCGGCACATAAATTATCTGATATTATGTTCTTCAGCGAAATCGGAGATGTCTTGGTAAAGATTTATTATCCGCCGGTTACAGTTGCATTTACGGGATATAAAAAAAATTCGTCCAAAATAGAGCTTGACGGGTTCGGTTTTCTAATTCCGCGAAAAGAGAACAGAGACATACTCGGCACAATTTGGAGTTCCTCGATTTTTAAAAACAGGGCGCCGGAGGGTGGTGCGGCATTCACCACTTTTATTGGAGGCGCAAGACAGCCCGGAGAAGCGCTGAAAAGCGAGGATGAGACTTACGGCTCTATACGAAGGAATTTCAAAGACCTGATGGGCATAGAAGAAGAACCCGATATTTTTGACATAAAACAGTGGCAGAAAGCCATTCCGCAGTACCAGCCCGGACACTCTCAAATAATTGAAAAGATTGAAAGATTTGAAAATAAAAATCGGGGAATATTCATTTCAGGAAACTTCAGGGGCGGCATTGCCGTTGCAGACTGCATAAAACAGGCTGATAAATTTGCTGATAGAATATTTGATTTTTATCAATCCAAATTTTGATAAATTTCCGCAAATTTTGTAAATTATCTTTTTTTATGCAGGAGTTAGTAAAATGAAAAAAATATATTTTTTACTTTTAATCATTTCTTTTTCGGCAGCTAATTTAAAGGGGGCTGTTCCTGATACAGCTTACTTTTTAAATAACTATTCGAAACTTGCCGACAGAATCATTGCGGAAATAATGAAAGACAGCAGCGCATGGGACCGGCTGGCTTATATGTGCGACGTTTTCGGACCGCGTCTCAGCGGCTCCGAAGGCTTGGAAAAATCTATTGAGTGGGTTTATGAAAAAATGAAAAAAGACGGTCTGGAAAATGTACGTAAAGAAGAAGTGATGGTGCCTTACTGGAAAAGGGGAAAAGAACATTGCAGACTTGTAAGCCCCCGTATTGAAGAATTTCCCGTCTTAGGGCTTGGGGGCAGTGTTTCTACTCCGCCTGAAGGTATTACTGCACCGGTTTTAGTTGTTAATTCTTTTGAAGACTTGGATAACCGTTCTGATGAAGCAAAAGGGAAAATAGTTGTTTTTAATTATGAGTACGAGCACTACGGACAGGCGGTCCAATACAGAGTATGGGGAGCTGATGCGGCATCGAAATACGGAGCAGCCGCTTCGCTGATTAAATCGGTTTCTCCCGAGGGATTCAAACTGCCGCATACCGGAATGATGCGTTACAGCGACACATTGAAAAAAATACCTCATGCAGCCATAAGCCATGAGGACTGCAGGCTGCTGCAAAGGCTGCAGGACTACGGTCAAAATCCCGAAGTTACTCTTTACATGGGGGCTGAGACTCTTCCTGATGTTCTTTCTTATAATGTAATATGTGAATTGAGAGGAACGGAAAAGCCCGAAGAGATAGTTGCATTGGGCGGACATTTCGACTGCTGGGATACAGGTTCGGGAGCTCACGATGATGCAAGCGGCTGCATATCGGCATGGCATGTCCTTAAAATTTTAAAAGATATGGGACTTCGTCCAAAGCGTACCTTGAGAGCAGTAATGTGGGCAAACGAAGAGAACGGCGTCAGGGGCGGAAAAGCCTACGCGGAAGATCATAAAGAGGAACCGCATGCTCTGCTTTTCGAATGGGATTCGGGGGTTTTCCCGCCTAACCAAATTCGTTTTAACGGCCCCGAGCAAATCTTCGGCATTATTTGCAGTTATATGCCTGTTTTGAATAAAATTCATCCTATGGAAGCGATAAACGCCGGCTGGGTAGGGGTGGACATCAGTCCGATGATGCGGCAGAATCATGTGCCGGGAATGGCTTTGAACACAGACGATAAGGGAGAATATTTTCTATATCACCACTCTCCTCTCGATACTCCCGATCATGTAGATCCTTATGAATTCAATCAGTGTATTGCCGCCATAGCACTGGCAGTCTATATTTTTGCCGACCTGCCGGTAGATGTAATGCAGTACCGCCACGGAACAAATTAAATCGTGGATGTTTCATCTGTTTATTTTTAGCCCCACCCTAACCCTCCCCAAGGGGAGGGAATTTATGAAGTTATCTCCCTCCCCTTGGGGAGGGCTGGGGTGGGGTCTCTTCCGGTTTTTCATTTCCATTCCAGCAAATCTACCCTAAAATAATCATCCCCTTATATGTTTTCCCAAATCATGAATGTTTCATCTGTTTATTTTTAGCCCCACCCTAACCCTCCCCAAGGGGAGGGAAT
>CAZOBD010000030.1:0-12398 GCA_964577665.1 uncultured Hyphomicrobiales bacterium | reverse complement strand
TTATACTTCAAATCATCTCATGTCATTCCGCACTTGTTGCGGCGCCGTAGCGAAGCGGAGACAAGCGAAGCTAATCTCACGAATGAATATCTCCATAACGTGAGATTCCGGCATTACGCTTCGCTCCAGCCGGAATGACAGTCTTAAAGATTTTCTAACTCTCTTTGGCACTGTGCAGAAGCAGTCGATAAGGTATATTTTAGTAGTGCATAATTCCAATGAGTATTATTTGTAATATAAACAGCGAATTCAAAACAATTAACTCCATATTAATAGAAAATTAAATATTTAGAAATTAAAAAAAATTCTTTTATTTATTTTTTATTTTTATTAAATTCTTAGTAAAGAACTAAAGATAAACAAAATGGATAACACTCTTATGTTAATTTCTACCCGATATTGAATATTATAGCATTTTAAGAAAAAAGAAGAAGAATCTTTGGATTTAGCTGACAAATCTAATTCTAAAATCCGCACATCATTTCTTTTTTCTTTTGAGACATAATATTTGATGTTTTAAAGTTTATAAATACTATAAACTGTAATTATTTGTATTTATTAAAGAAGGAGTTATCCATGTTTAAAAAATCATCAATTATATCTTTGCTGTTTATTATTATGACTTTGTCGGCGCACTCATCCTGGCAGCAGTTGAAATTCGTAGATTCATGCGCTAACGGCAACACTATAGGCACTATTTATATGCGCGATTCCACATATACTGATTACAGCTTTACAATATCAGTATTTTGTGATATGAGATTCGAATCTCGCAGTCTGGTACCCCCTGTGAGGTATTTCAATACAACTGACGATTCCGTAATGATTGACTCATATACGGTTTACAGACCATTTGTTCAATGGAACTAAGATTCGGCACTGCATAAGTACATATTTGAGTTTCGGAATCCTTTTGACAATGATTCTACAATTGCTCTGGAATATGGTATTCTCGAAAAGAAACTAACCACTAATGAATGTATCCCTGATTCTATCGGAAACACATTATTGCTTGTAAATGCTTATATGATAGCATTAGCAGATGATGATGATTATGCATCCGGCTATGAAGGAGAGCAGATAAGCGAGTCTCACGTTTTTACTGATGCCGCAGGTAATTCCCTTACAGATTTAATATTTAATAATGAGGTCGTTGGGATAAAATATTATTGTGCAAATAATAATCAAACATACGAGCGGTTTATCAAACCAAAAGAATAGTCTTTTAAAAGTCCGGTACCAGCGAAATCGGAATCGGGATTGATTTTGTAATAAAACCCATTTTATATTACAGACAAATTAACATGTAAATTAAATAATATTAATTATTGTGTTGTAAAGCCTTGATTTTTTTCAATCAGGGCTTTTTTCAATATAGTAAAATAGTAAAATACCACTGCTTCATTAGTTAAAGCTAAATAAATCAACAAAATGCACTTGCAACAGAGAGGTTACACTTATCAATTTAATTTCAAGTATTACTTTTATAATGCCTCTGAATTTGTTAAGTTTTCAATGACATAAATAAATAATAACTTACAAATGAAACATGAGTGTTGCATTTAGATTAATAAAAAAAAGTAAATAATAATAACGAAAGGATAAATGATGACTCAAACGACTGAAAAACGAATTCCGAAGATGAGGCTGGATACTGTTCCCGAAATGAAGTATAACCTTGAGAAAAAAGCATATAAAGGCGACCGCGTTTCTAAATTTCTGGAAATATTCGCATCCGTTCTCAAGCATACAAACTACCGACCGGTGCTCGAGCATTATATAAAAGTATCCGCAAAATGCTCGCGTTGCAGTGTTGCATGTCAGGTGTATCAAGCAACAGGCGATCCGCACGATATTCCCTGCTACCGCTCGGAATTGCTGCTGAGCATTTACAGGAGATATTTTTCCATTGAAGGCTCCCTTTACGGAAAAATATTCGGCGGCTTCGAGCTTACCGAGGAACATATAGACGAAATGATGCAGTCTTACTGGCGCTGCACAGCGTGCAGAAAATGTGTTTTGGAGTGTCCTATGGGCATAGACCACGGACTTTTAACTCACTTAGGAAGATATATCTTAGCCGAAATGGACTTAACTCCACGCTCTCTTGTTGTTTCCACAAGGGAGCAATTAGAAGGTGCAACAAAGAATACATCGGCTATTCCTTTCGTAGCGCTTGAAGATTCTCTTGAGTTTCTCGAAGAAGAAATATATGAAACACACGGCGTGAAAGTAAAATTTCCGATTGACGTACCCGATGCGGAATACATCTTTTTTGCACCGGTATCTGACTATCTTATGGAAGCGGAAACGCTTATGGGCATTGCCGTTGTGCTTCACAAGGCTGGAGTAAGCTGGACTATCGGCTCGAAATATTACGATGCTATCAACTACGGACTTTTTTACAGCGATATGATACTCGGCAGGGTGCTTAGAAAAATTGAAGACGAAACAAGAAGGCTTAATGCAAAAAAAGTATTAATCGGCGAGTGCGGCCATGCAACAAGAAGCGCCTGGTTCCTTCCGACATACTGGCGCGGCGACGACTGTCCTCCCGTAGTCAATATACTTGAGCTGACACATAAGCTATGGAAAGAAGGCAAAGTTAAGTTTGACCCGAATGTCATAAAAGAAAGAGTAACTTATCACGATCCATGCAACATCGCACGTCAGGGAAAAATAATCGAGCAGCCCAGAGAGCTGGTAAAAGCATTTGCAAAAGATTTCGTGGAAATGACGCCTAACAGAGCCGAGCAGTACTGCTGCGGAGGCGGAGGAGGCACGGTATCTGTCGATGAAATCCGCAAGTTCCGCACTGTGGTCGGCGGAAGAAGAAAAGCCAAGCAGATTGAGGACACAGGCGCTCATTACGTAATTGCCCCTTGTGCAAACTGTAAAAAACAGTTCCGCGAAACAATGGAAGACAATAAAATCGACGGGGAGCTTGTCGGGCTTCACGATTTACTTTTCAAAGCTATCGTTTTTGATGAATCGGATAAAACTCCGCCCGAAGAAAATGGAGGAGAAGAGTGATCCCCCCTGCCCCCTTATAAATAAGGGTGTGTAAGAATAAATATCCCCTCTTAAGAGCGGACAAAGAGGCAAGAGACTTGAGATTTATGACAAGGGATTTGAGACATTTAGAAATTGAAAATTGATTAGAAATTGAAAATTAAAGATACCTCTATTGAGAGGTGATAAAGGGGTGTGTCTCCGGTATTGGCTTGAGAAGTAAATTTTAGTATGAAATAGAAACAAATATTTGTAATAGATTTAAAGGTAAAAGGTAAGATATGGACGCATTAATAGACTTTGCAAAGGGGCCTCTTTTCAGGCTTACTTTTGCAATTATGTGCCTCGGGCTTTTGCGGCTTATTGTTCTTTCCGTAATAAACGGACTGGAAGCCAAAGGCAAAGCCAAGGACAAGGATATTCCGCTTAATTATGTAAGGAAGCTTTCCTGGGGCTTCATTATTCCGGTCAGGTCGATAAGAGTAAAGCCGGTTTACAGCATTATTTCCATACTATTTCACGCAGGGCTGATTATTACGCCGATACTGCTTTTCGACCACAATCTGCTGTTTGAAAACAGTCTTGG
The DNA here is from genome assembly GCA_964577665.1 of uncultured Hyphomicrobiales bacterium. Taxonomy (GTDB): domain Bacteria; phylum Bacteroidota; class Ignavibacteria; order Kapaibacteriales; family UBA2268; genus CAYVTD01. Next base: position 8,800 of record CAZOBD010000030.1, on the reverse strand, counting down.
CTTCAGCTTAATAGGCATTTCAATTTCAAAAGATGCTGCCGACTTTTTAACTATTTTGACAATAGTTACCGGCTTGACGCTGCTTATTTACAGAGCGGCAGACAAATCTTCACGCTTTTTAAGCAGAAAGCAGGATTACCTCTGGCCCATACTTTTGGTAATCCCTTTTGTAACCGGATTGATTATTTCTCAGACCGCTGTCGATCCGGCTGCATACAACGCATTTTTTCTGATACATATACTCAGCGGCGAACTCATTTTCATTACTATACCCTTTACGAAAATAGCCCACTGCGTTCTGATGCCTATGGGGCAATGGATAACGGCACGTTCATGGAAGTTTCCGCCTGAAGCAGGAGAAAACATAACTATCACTCTCGGAAAGGAAGGAGAGAAAATATGAAAGCAATACTTACTGACATAACAAAGTGCATAGGATGCACAGAATGTGTATCGGCATGTAAAGTAATAAACGACCTGCCCCCCGATAAACCCCGCGAGTGGCAGAAAAACGACGGCTTGTCTGCAAGAAACTGGACATCGGTTTTGCATGACGGCGAGTTCAACGTTCGTAAGCAGTGCCGCCACTGTCTGGAGCCTGCCTGCGAATCGGTCTGCCCCGTCGGAGCGCTTCACAAAACCGAATCCGGCGCTGTTATTTATGATGATCACAAATGCCTCGGCTGCCGTTACTGCATGATGGCATGTCCTTACGGCATTCCCCGCTATGACTGGGACAATCCCGTTCCTTATGTAAGAAAATGTATTCTCTGCTATTACAAGATTCAGGACGGAACAATTGATCAGCCTGCATGTACTGCGGTATGTCCTACAAAAGCAACAATATACGGGGAAAGAGACGAGCTTTTAAAGGAAGCCAGAAGAAGAATAAACGCCGAGCCTAAAAAATATTTGAATCATATTTACGGAGAAAAAGAAGTCGGCGGAACTAATGTTATATACATTACCGATAAAAACAGCCCGCTCGATTTCCTTTATTATTACAATAACCGCTACGGAAAAAACAAGAGTGGTCTTTACGGACAGCCGGACATAAACGAACCCCTGCCCAATACAACAAAATGGGCTATGGGCGCCGTGCCGGTTGCATTTTTCGGAATGGGCGCAATAATGGGCGGCATTTACTGGCTGAACCAAAGAAAGAAAAAAGTGGCTGAAGAGGAAGCTCCTTTTCCAAAACCCGACGAACTACCCGAAGGGGATGAGAAAAAAGATGATTTTGTTGATAAAAACGGTAAGGAGGACAAATAATGATGAATAGAATTAGCAGATTTAAGTATGTCCTCTGGATAATTTTAGGAATAGCGGCTGCCGTAGGCGTTACCCGCTTTATTTTTGGTTTGGGTGTTACAACCAACCTGACGGACAACACTCCCTGGGGCTTTTGGATAGGTTTCGACGTTATGGGCGGCGTTGCTTTGGCGGCAGGCGGTTTCGTTATAGCCGCAATTAACTATATTTTTGACATAAAAGCTTTCAAGCCGGTTGCACGGGCAGCGATTCTTACGGCGTTCATAGGCTATATAGCAGTTGCCGTCGGCTTGCTGTTTGACTTGGGACTCCCTTGGAATATCTGGCACATGATTATTTTCTGGAATCCGCATTCTCCTCTTTTTGAAGTCGGCTGGTGCGTTATGCTTTATCTGACTGTGCTGACGCTGGAGTTTGCTCCCGTGGTGCTTGAAAAATTTCCAAACATTAATTTTTTAAGAAGTATTTACAACTTTCTATATAAGCTGAGAATTCCGCTTGTAATACTCGGCATAATGCTTTCGACACTTCATCAGTCATCGCTGGGAAGTCTATTTTTAGCAATGCCTTACCGGCTTCATCCGCTCTGGTATTCGCCTATCATTCCCATTATTTTCTTTGTATCGGCTATCTGCTTAGGATTAATGATGGTTATGGTGGAAAGCATGACATCGAGCTGGCTTTACAGAAAAGAACAGGAAACGAACATAGTGAAAAAACTCAGCAAAATTGCAATCTGGATGCTTATTATTTATGCAGTATTGAAATTTGCAGACATTTTCGTAAGAGGCGCAGGGGAATTTCTTTTCCTTGCAGACTGGGGTACCTATCTTTTCTGGATAGAAATTTTCATATCGATAATTATTCCCATAGTTGCTTTCAGCCTGGCAAGGAGAGATATAAACTGGCTTTATCTGGGTGCGCTCAGCGGCGTTATCGGCGTTGTGTTTAACAGGCTAAACGTCGGCGGTCTGACTCATTTGAATAATTTAACGGAAACCGGTACTTTTTACTTCCCGAGCTGGACCGAGCTGATGATTTCCGCCGGTGTTGTGTCGGCGGCGATGCTTGTATTTTTCTATTTTGTTGAAAATTTCAAAGTATGGGAAGAACCGCCCAAAGATGATGACCTTGACCCGAAAGTAAAACCCAGATTCGATGCAAACAGAGTTTACATAGGTCCTCAAAAGGCGGCAAACCGCTCGAGATTCTCTTTGGCATTCGTTATTGCATTTTCACTCGGATTTGCATTTATAAGCGGCGAAGAAATTTACAGCAAAGGCTTGGAAAAAGTTCGTGTAGAGAAAGCACGCGGCGGAGACACGCTTTTCATTGACGGAAACCGCGACGGTTACGGCGTCGCATTCAAGCATAAATACCATGAAGATATGGGATACGACTGCGCCCGATGCCACCACATGAACGTACCCGGCGACGAATCAACCGGCTGCTGGGAATGTCATTACTACATGTACACAGAAGGGGATGCTTTCAACCACGACTGGCATGCCTCGCCGGATGGTGCAAGTTTAAACTGCTATGAGTGCCACAAAGAAGGAATGCACAAAAGCGCCTGTTCAGCCGAGCAGAAAGTTGCTGACTGCCGCCCCTGTCATGAGGACATCATTCCTCCCTATGCTTATTTTAAAATTGAAAATTACGTAACGCCTTCCTACGTGGATGCTTTGCACAATATGTGCATAAACTGCCACAGGGAAAGACTTGCAATAGATTCTTCTTTGAAAGCCCGCAAGCCTGAGCTTGCTCTTTGCATAACCTGCCATCCCGAAGGACAGGAAACAGATTACGAAAAATCGATGTTTTTGAAACAGCAGAAAAAGAAATGGGTTGTGCTTCCGGGTAAAATGGACAAATAAAGATAAAAATTGAATGGTATTACAAGTCCGGCGTTTTTTCACAGATACGCCGGATTTTTTTATTCTATCCCGCTGTAAGAAAGAGTTATCCTAACCGTTGTTCCGGGTTCATATACGGAAAAACCCGATGCAAAGGGATCGCGCATATACGAAAGATGCCTGTAATATGTCTCGTTTAAAATATTTTCGGCAGTAAGATATAAAGTAAAGTTTTCAAACTTAGTGTAAAAACCAAAATCTAAGCGGAGCCAAGAAGGAGACGAGGTTTCAAAAAGATTTTCGTCTATGCGGGTTTGAGCATCGTTATATGTACCCGTAAGATACGCATTTACATTAAAGATTTGTGGTGATTTCAATGTGGCAGACACATTCAGAGGGGCAATTTCTGGCATCGGTCGGCTGCCTGAAAGATTCTCAGCCCACGTATATGCGGCGTTTATATCAAAGTACTTGTGATAATAGCTTATATTGCTTCCCAAAAAGACGGCGTCTATATTTTCATAAGTGCTGTAAGGCTTTTGTGCCTGTGTTTTAGTTAGATTCACATAATCCCAGATTGCATGATGAAAAAATTCTATCTTGAAACCGAACATCTTTAAAAAAGCCTTTGCCATCAGTTTTTTTGGGTGTCTGAGTCCCGGATTACCGCTCCAGTTCGGATTTGTACCGGGCTTTTGAACCGAAATATAAAGCTGTTCCGGCTGCGGCGCATCTATTGCTGCTTCAAGCATAATGCGCAATGAAACTTTTTCGCTTTTTACGGCATTATATGCACCGCCGGCACTGCCTGTAATGAAAATTCGATTGTCTTCGGCACCGGGAAACAGTGTCTTGTAAAATGACATTCTATCGTTATCTGAAATTATTACAAACCTGCTGCCTGCTTTCCCGAATAGGGTAAAATCCCCAAGCGTGATGCTTTTGTGTAAATTAAGGCTTGCAAGATGTAAATCGGGGATCATGTGATTTTTAATGATGATAAGATCATCTGCCGGTTTCACCCTTATTTCATTACTCAAATCCCAGTTCCGATAATAAAAGTCGTAAAACTCACCGACGGCTCCAATCGTTAAGTTCTTTGCTCCGGTTTCCATAAATCCGGCATCCGTGCGCAGAAGATTATCCATAAGATGATCCGTATAGTTGAAATAAAGCTTATTAGTCTTGTATTTTAAAAAGCCGGAATATATATAGTTCCAGCGCTCATCCATTTTAAGGTAGGGAAATGTAACGTCCCCGGTGTATGCAAAAGAAGCTCTGTATGAAAAATCACCTCTTTCACCGTGCAGCGCCGCTTCTGCAAGAGTGTATGTATAATTGTCCTTATAGTTGTAATTGTCTTTAAAACTCCTTCCGTTTCCGTCTTCATAGGGCAAACCGTAAGCAAAACGAGCCATTAGACGATTTTTCTTATAATCGGCTGTTAATCCTGCGTCAATGCTGCTTCCATTATAAACTGAACCGGAAACGGACGAATTAAGCGTAAATTCTTCACGGGTATCTTTTCTGTGAATAGACACCTCGCCGCCAAGTCCTGACTGGAGAGAACCTGAGCTTTTTATCAAAGCAATGCTCTGCATTTCCAGAGAATTTACCCTTGTGAAAGGCGAGTCCATACGGTTGGGGCAGGCGCTGTGGTAGTGTTCGCCGTCCACAACAACAGTGAAATCGGAGCGTTTCATTCCGTCGGCATAGATATCCTGTGCAAAAAATGTACCTTTTCTGATAAGCTCGAAACCGCCGCTGTTAAGTACTTTAGAAAGGCTGTAACGAGTTTTGGGGAATCTGCCGGCAGTTTCGTCTATCTTGCTCGCGTTAATTTCCACGGGTTTCATCCAGTACACTTTTAAAGAATCGGAATTTTCCTCGGCAGACAAAATAGTTGACCAAAAAAACATAAAGAAGATTATGTAAGACAGATAAAGATTTATTTTTCTCATTACTGTTCCTTTGATAAAAAATGCAAATATTTGTTAAAAATAAGCATTTTTTTTCATTTTTTAAAGGAATACATTAGAAATTGAGTACCTGTCATCTGTTTATTTATAATTTCTGTTTCAGATGTCCAACATCTCAGAGATGTTGGACATCTTTTTGCTGCATTTCCGGCATTCTGCTTCGCTTCAGCAGGAATTACAATCCTTTTGTTAATTTCTTGTATCATATTTTTTTTCTGCAATTTTTATTGTTTCACTTAGTCATTATTTTCTATATGTAAAGTTTTTCTAAAATTTATTTTTATTATTCGATAAAATTATTATATTTGTTAAAGTTAAATTTGTTAGTGAGTGTTGACTTATGTACACGCAAAGCCAGAAAAACATAATAGGCGAATCAATAAAGATAATAGCCGAACTCGGCATTGATTCTCTTACGATAAAAAGAATAGCAGACCGCCTCGGAGTTACTGATGCTGCTATTTACAAGCATTTTGCCAGTAAAGAAGAAATTTTGGAAGGCATAGTGCACAAAATTGAAAAAATATTTTACTCGGAATTTGAAGAAGTGCTGCGAAGCACGGAAAGCAGCATTGACATATTAAAGATGCTTTTCCTGAAGCACTGCGAAATCGTTAATAAAAACAGCTATAATGTTATTATTTTTAATTCCTTTCTATACTTCAAAAAGAACAAGAAAATTAACAACTACATTAACGAAATTTTTGATTCATTCAAGTATTCCGTAGATGAAATTATAAAAAACGGACAGCGGAAAGGAGAAATCCGCGATGATGTTGACAATGAAGTAATTTTCTGGACAGTGATAGGAGTTTTGAACTTCTACATCATAAAATGGAGCCGCTACAATCATTTCGACCTGAAAAAAGAATCTCCCAAAATGTGGAAGCAGGTAGCTGAAATGATAAAACCGCCTAAGAAATGAACTGCTTATTTAATGACGCTAATCCTTATAATTTTTTTCCTTATAATTTTTAGCGGGTAAATTGTATTTTTCAAATAATTATTTTTTACGTATTTTTATCAATTCAATATCTATAAAATTGATGGTTCTCTGCTCAATTATTTGATATTACAATATTAATCAGAACGTTATTTATTTAGAATAATAATTTTGACAGTAAAAAAGCTGCTTTCCAACATTAGCAGGCGCCCTTCTGTGCCCTGTATTATTAAACAAAAAAACTTATCTGTTTAGCATCAATTATTGTTACTTTAGACAATGACTTCTTTTTTTTTACAACCCGATATTTTTGTGATAGAACCATAAATAAAAAAAATTTTGGATACTTAGCAAAGCTTTTATATTTTTATTAGTGTTAAAATTTAACTGAATTTTCATACTTTATGAGGAATATAATGAAAATAACTATACTGATTTTTTGGCTTGTAACCTTTACTTCCGTTCTTTTTGCACAGAAATCCCTGATAAAAAACGACAACGGCACTCCCCGGACAAATTACGAAGAGAGGCAGGACTGGGAAGAAACCGTCTTTTTGATACCCGATGGGCCATGCGATGTTGTGGAACTTCAGATATACTATGCAGGAGACACACCCGGAAAGGACACAGTGTTTTGTCCTGAAATAACTTGACCAAAATTAATTAAAAAGTTGCTGTTGAACATAATAATTTTTCTTTTCAGAGTAAATATTTAATACTTTTCTTTCATAATCAGGAATTGATTTTAATCGTTCTTCATATTTCAGGACAGGGGAATATTTCAAAGAACGCATCGATACTTAAAAACCTGCCCATTTGCGGGTCGTACTGCCGGGCGCCGAAGTGGCAGTAGCGCCCTTCTATGTCCCGTTCCCTGCCTATGAAGCCGAGGGTTCTTTCGCCGCTTTCGGTGCTGAGTGTGTCGCCGTAAGGCTTGTAGTCGTAACCCTTAACTAAAAAAATAATTTTAAATTACATTTTATTTATCATTTTTTCAGAACTTATTGTGTAAAACGCCCGGAAAATGTCATTCAATATTTGGTTAGATTTAACTCCAAAAGATTCAACCCATTCAGCAATATCTTCATCAAGGCTTACTGTTATCTCCACTTTCTTTTGCGGTTTAATTAGTACTGCATTTTCCCAGAAATCAATATTTGTTTTGGCAATATCCGAAAAATCAATTTCTTTATCTTTTAAGTCTGTAAGTTTATCCCAATCAGTCAATGTTTTCATAATATATTTTCCTTTCTGTTAAATTAGCTTTTCTTGCTGAAATCAAGCGGATTTTATTATTTCTTAATGTCCAAACAACAACAACTGCAATATTTTTCATCTCTCCAATACCAATGAAACGCTTTTCACCATAGTTTTTCCTTTTGTCTTCTTTGACAATCATCTTTTTGCCAAACACTGGTTTTATATCCTCAAAATCAATGAAATGTTTGGCTATATTTTGTGAATTTTTATTTTCATCCCATTCAAATTCCATATATCAGTCCTTTTAAACAGTTGACAGATTTTTTTCAGAAATATTTGATAAAAAAGGAAAATTTTGTAGCCTTCTAATTTCAACAAGCGGCGAGTTATAAGCATAATGGTACGGCGTCTGTGCCGGAAATATTTCAAAGAACGCATCGACGCTCTACGAATTTTCAATTTCCAATTTAGCAATTTTCAATCAATTTTCAATGATGCAATGTTCAATTTTAAGATAAAAGAGCACGAGTAAATTCGTAATTCATAGTCTTTACACACCAGCGGCGAGTTGTAGGCAAAGTGATACGGCGTGTGATTCGGGAATATTTCAAAGAACACATCAACGCTTAAGAACCTTCCTGACTGCGGGTCGTACTGCCGAGCGCCAAAGTGGCAATAGCGCCCTTCCTTATCCCGCTCCCTGCCGATGAAACCAAGCGTTTCTTCCCCTTAGTTTTTCTTAAGGAAATATCTTGTAAATATCCTTCCTATGGGCTAATCGAGCAAGTTCAACGACATTATTTTCAATAAAAATGCCGATACGATAGTCGCCAATTCTTATTCTAAAAGCATTCTTAAAACCGGACAGTTTCCTCAGATGACTTATTTCATTGACAGTTTCTAAATTCTCAAGTTCAGTAATTAAATCCCTTATCTGCCTTTTTATCTTTTTCTGTTTGATTTTATCCAAATCGCGGCTGAAGCTTTGTAGAAACTCAACTTTCATTGTCAAGCTTCCCGAATATTTCTTCTCTGGAGACTTTTTCACTGCGGTCGCTTTCTTTCATAAGCATTGCCATTCCTATATCTTCCATTTCGTTTTCGCTCAATTGCCTGCTTTTTAGGTTGAGCTTCTTCAGCAGTTCTAATATAAAACCTGCTTCACTTTCTGTTTTCGGGCTTACAATTATCGGCATCATATCATTCACCTTTTTTTAATGCAATATACTAATATTTTTCATATTTTAAAAGCCGCCCCAAATCCTTCCACTCGCGGCGAGTTGTAGGCGTAGTAGTAGGGCGTGTGATTCGGGAATATTTCAAAGAACTAAGTTGATGATTCTGTGTTCATAGACTATTTAATCTTAACAAATATTTTTTCTCTTTCCTTATGCTTATAATCATGGATTGATATTTCATTAATTTTTTCTTTTAATAAAGAATCGATAGGCCATTTATAAGAAGAATCAACAGGATTAATTCCTTTAAAATGATTAACTCAACTTTCTGAGTTGTATTATAGGATTAGAAAAAATGAAGTAAATATTATA
>CAZOBD010000029.1:12936-29130 GCA_964577665.1 uncultured Hyphomicrobiales bacterium | reverse complement strand
AGTTTAACTTCTCGAGAAAATTGCAATCCCAAGCACAGCTTAGGATTGAGGGAAAGATTTGACAAATCATAGAGAAAAAAAGTAAAGTAAATTAAAAACCAGAAGAGACCCCACCCCGGCCCTCCCCAAGGGGAGGGAGATAAATCAATGAATTCTCTCCCCTTGGGGGAGGGTTAGGGTTGGGCTTAATATAAACAGATGAAAGCCCGATTTCTAAAGACTATTCACAGCCTTTTTGAAAACCTCTCCCCTGTGTTCGTAGTTCATAAACATGTCAAAAGATTTACAGGCAGGAGTGAAAAGCACAATATCGCCTTCTTCCGCAAAATCTCTTGTTTTCTCCACTGCTTCTTCCAGTGTATGGGCTTTTTCAACACGCTTTTTGGTGCAGTAATGATTGAAAATACTGTCCGATTCTTCGCCTATGGTTATAATTGCTTTTACATTTTTCTCGACTAATTCATCTAAAGGACTATAGTCATTATTATCCCCTCTGCCCCCGGCAATCCATACGAGCGGGCGCTTGTAACTGGAAAGAGCATACCACGTTGCGTTGATATTAGTGGCTTTTGAATCGTTTACGTAGTCAACACCATGTAGCGTTCGTACTAACTCCAGCCTATGCTCCACCCCTTCGAATGCCATCAGACTGTCGCGTATATCCTCATTCCGGATTTCAAATGCCCTTGCCGCCAAAGCCGCAGCCATCGAATTATAAGCATTATGAGTTCCCGGAAGAGAAAGTTCATCGAAAAGCATGATTTTCTCCTCTTTATGCTGTGTAAATCTGGCAGTCATGGCTTCCCCCTTTTTGAAAATCCCATATTCAACGGGATTCATCGAAAAATATGCCGTTTTGGCTGCCGTTATTGCAGGCGACTCTTCTAGTTGTTGTTTTGCTGCCATAACAACCGGGTCGTCTGCATTCAAAATTAATAAATTATTTTCATTCTGCATAGAGAAAATTTTAAATTTTGCTTCGATATATTTATCCATCGAGCCGTGATAGCCTATATGATCAGGAGTTATATTCAATATCACTGCTACGTCAGGACGGAATGTTTTTATCCTGTCAAGCTGGAAACTGCTGATTTCCACAACTAATGCAGTATCCCCGGTTACTCTTCCGACGTAAGCGGACATTGGACTTCCTATATTTCCGCAGGCAACGGCACTCCTCCCTCCCCTGTTTAAAATAAATGCAGTCAAAGCAGTTGTCGTGGTTTTTCCGTTTGTACCGGTAATGCCAATAACAGGATTTTTGCAGTTCTGGAATGCAAATTCAAGTTCGCTTATAATTTCAATACCTCTTTTTTCAGCTTCCAAAATAACCGGCGCCGCGGGAGGTACTCCCGGAGATGTGATGATACAATCTGCCTTTTCAAAAGCCTTTTCGCTGTTACAGCCGAATTCGTGATCGATCTGGGATTCTTTTAGTTTTATCTCTGCTTCGGGCATTTCTTCAGCTTTTTTTGATTCAGTTACGAATACTTCGAAACCAAGCCTTTTTGCCAGATCTGCCGCTGCCAGTCCGCTTCTGGCTGCGCCGATGATGGTGTAGTTCATTAGAAAATATTTATATTTTGTTAAAAACGTACTTTACAGTTAGACAATCGTAATCGTCAATCGTAATCGTCAATCGTAATTCGTCAATCGTAATTCGTCAATCGTAATTCGTCAATCGTAATTCGTAATTGATTTAAGAAGCATTGCTAATGGAAAGCAAAGTACAAAAAAACGAAGAAACAAACAAGAATATTCGGGTCAGGTATGAGATAAAAAAAAAGGAAGGGATTATATCTTCAGATACGGCATATCTAACTTCTAATTTTTTTAGAAGTATCATTTAATCAATTTTGGCAGTATAAATTTTAATTATCAATCAATATTTTTTTGCTCGACACTCCCTTTTGAGAAATGAGTTTAATAATATAAATACCTGAAGTATGGTTAGATATATCGAAATTCAAAATTCTGTCAGAATTCTTTATATCCTTTCTCAGGACAATTCTTCCGAGTATATCAGTTATTTCTAACTTAGAAAAATAATTATCAGAAATTTCGACTGTAAAAATTCCGCTGCTGGGATTGGGAAATACTCTGAATATTTCCACATCATCATTGACACTGTTTACTTCGTTTCCATTCTCATTTTCGCTGATTAAATCCTTTGCAGGCTGAAAACCGCCTTCGGTGTGTGTCTGTTCGTAATCACAGGCATTTTCAACGATGACAGCGCTGAAATGAGCGCCGCTGTTTATTTTAAAACCGGGTTTCAAAACTATGTTTTGTCCCGCCGCGAAGGTTACATCACCGGCTGTGTTTTCAAAAGCATTTGTCTCATAAGCTGCATATATTGTAGTTTCAGCCTTGAAAAGAGCCTGACCTTCGCTGATTACAGTTTCGGGAATATAAAGCTCTGCCGGACAATTTTCAAGAATAAACGAACCTAAGGGAGAATATTCCGACTCGCCGTCAGGAGTATTTGCGCTTACTCTCCAGAAATAATAATCTGAATCGAGCTCCCCGGGCGGAATGCTCAATGTGGTTTCACCTGAAACAGAAGACTGCCATACAATAAACTGATCGAATTCATTTTCACTTAGAGAAACATAAACGTTGTAAGAATCTGCCCCTGCTATTTCACTCCAATTCAACTCAGGAGAATCCGAGCTGTAAACCTCATAGCCGATTGGCGATAATACTTCGGGCACTGCGTTGACAATATAAACCGAATAGTCTTCAGTTTCACCGTAGTAAGTATCACCGCATGGTTCAAGAGCTTCCCAACTGTAAACCAGCCGGAGACGCATCCTGATATTTTCTCCTAAAACTGAATTCAAAGGCACTTCCACCGCACCGGAAGCTGTATGAGTGCCATTATCATAAGTCATATTAACAGCTTCTGTCTGAGGGTCAAACTGCAAGTCACCGTTCCAGTCTATCCAGCAGCCCGCTTGGTCGTCATTGCTGTGATAGCCGTTCAGAACGTTTATATTATAGGAAGAATAGTCTTTCAAGCCTCTGTAAAGCACAGGAGCCTGCATCCCGCTGTAATTAACATAAGCATCGGAACAGCCGCTCTGATTGTTAAGTTCTTTTAGACTTACATTTTCTATAAATTTATAATCACAACCGTACATGGCTCCGGCATCACAGAAAAACTCACCGTAGCAGCAAAGTTCAAACATACCGTTTTCACTACCCTGATTTGTCCAGAAACGGATATAAAGCCTTTCGCCGGGGGTTCTTTGCAAAGTAAGAGACGGCATATTATTTTCTCCGCTGTTGTCATCGCATGCTATCGGAGTAAGATCATCACAGCTTCCCGAATAAATCATGAAAGCGCCGTCTAAGCTGCCGCCGTTTGTCTGCCTTGCTTCAATGTTCACAGTACCGCCGTCGGGCACAAGAGTCGAAAACCATACGTCATTTTCATTGTAACTGCCGCAGTCAGGAGTTAGTATGCCGTAAGTATGAGCAGCACCTGCGTTTGAAAAGACAATTGGATCACAGGTTAAACTGCCCTGTATCTCGACTGCATCACAGGGATCATCATTAAAAGGTTCTTCCTGCACATTTATCTCATCAAAGCAGTAACCTTCAGTAGAAACCGGATACATATCCCTGCTCTGAAATTTCAATATGAAATTAGAACTCATGGTGAGACCGTTGTCAAGTATCAGCTTTTTAAGATCAAGCTTAACTGTATTCCATACACCTGCTTCATAAGGAGCCGTATCAAAAATTTTCACATAACTCTGTCCTCCGTCATCGGATATGAAAACGCCGTCTTCATCAAAACTGATAGAGCCGAATTCCTTGAAGCTGAATTTCAAGTAAGCTCCTTCAGCCCCATTTAAATCAAGGTGCAGTGTTCCATAATTAATAACAGAAATATCGCTTTCCAGAGCTTCCATTACAAGGTGCCTGTTTCCCGCAAAGGGAGTATTGCTGGATGAAGCCGTTACTTTTCCGTTAGCATTGTCTGAGACTGTCTGCCAGAAATAATCGATGCCGCTTTCAAAGCCCGTAGAATATGGCAGTGATGAATAAGGCTGGCTGAAATATCCACAAATATTGAAATTACCGTTTTCAGCAGCGTTTACAGCCCAAAATCTTATATAGTATGTTTCACCGGGATTCAATCCAGTAAGACTCACTTTTGGCATACTCCCGCTGCCGCTGTTATCATCACATGCTATCTGAGTAAAGGACGGGCTGCTCCCTGAATAGACAGCCAAAGCGCCGTCGCTTATTCCATCCTGCACTGCCGAAGCTTCTATAGTTATTTCTCCGGTTGGCGGAGCCGAAAATTTAAACCATACATCTTCTCCGATATAGCTGCCGCAGTCAGGCGCGGGAAGTGTTTGAGAGTCCGTCGCATTTTCATTGGAATACATAAAACCGCTGCAATTGTCAACAACGGGGACAATAGTAAAAGCATCTGCAGGATTGTCATTTGCGGGCGGCTCGTCATCCTCTATAGTTATTTCGGAAATGTAAGGCTTGTAATTATGAGCGGTTATGGTTAAAATTGAGGAAGAAACATTTTCGGGAATAGGGGCATCCAGAGAAAGATTGCCGCTGCCGCCGCTGATTACTGTTTTCCCGTAGAAAACGCCGTCGCAGTAAAATGATGCAGCAGCCTCGCTTGCATTGATATTATCAATATAAACCAATTGAGTTCCGACAGAAAGAGTACCACTGTGAGAAGCTGTCATTACAGAAGGATCGTCAGTTAAAAGATCAAGTTCGGGATCGCCGATATGATTGAGTGCAAAAGTAAGCCATCTCTGAGTATTGTAAGATGAACAGTAATTTATATATTCAAGTTTTGCCAGAGTAGCCACACTTCCGAATTTATAGCTGTCGCTCGAAGGCTGTCCCGTAAAAAGGTGTTTGAAAAAATAGGCAGATAATTTGTAAGATGGACCGAGCGAACTGGATTTCGAGCTGTATCCCCATCCGTAGCGCGAACTGCCGTGATATGCCACCGCTCCGCCGCCGCCGTTTCTGATAAATCCTTCACTCATAGCTGTTTCGCCGTCGAACCTGTTGGAAAGGCAGGCAATTGTAACAACTATTCCTTGTCTGTCGGAATTAGTGAGGCTCTGAGCATGGCTGCTGTAATAATACCCCCCGCTTTCCATTGCCCAGATACTTGTTCCGCCGTGAGTAGCTATAAAATAATAATTCCAGCCGCTGTTTAGCTGCGAAGAAAGATTTGTAGGAGAAAGATCGTAACCCGCCCCGCCGAAATCGGTATTAGTATCATAGAATCTGGAATGTGTACCGCTCCAGTAAGGCTGAATATAATCTGTCCACATCCTTTCGCCTCTCCAGTCGGCATCGCTTCTGCCGTCCCAAGTATTCCAGAGCTGTTCACCGGATATTAACATTTTCTTTGCAAAATTGCTCTGAGGAGGATTCTTTTCATAGTTAATGCTTTTGTTTACAAAAGCTTCCGTATGAGCAGATGACCTTACCGGAGCCCTTGAAATAATTAATTCGGGGTCGTAATCGCATCCGTCGCTGGTTTCCCCTGCCACTCCGTCCCCGTCGGCATTCCAGTTAAAAGTATTGTCAAAACATGCGTAAAATAAGTCCGTAGGACAGTAATTATCCGGATAGCTTCCGTAATATTCAATACGGCAGTCCTGATCAGGCACAACTGTATTATCTCCTCCTAAAAGCACATATACCAGATTTTTGTTCTGATAATAATAGTAAAGAAAATTTTTGATTTTCAATTGATTAGTAGCGCCGGAATAATTGGAGTATATATATTCTGTGGTTACTACTTCTGCCGGTACGCCTTTCTGTGTTTTCCAGTCGGCAAGAGGCTGAAAATAACTGCTAAGCGCATTTGATGTGATAATAACATACTCAATATCCGTACTCAAAGCAAATGTTTTATCAGAGCGAAACTTCTCTTCTTTTTCAAGCGGGGGTACATCCTGCGGATTAATCACAGTGCTTCTTATCATATCCCTGAAAAGCGGACTTTTGTTCTTTTTATAAGAAACTCCTGATGCAGGTTCATATTCAACTGTTACCTTGATGTTTTGAATAAATTCTAGCTTTTTTTCGGCGGGATAATAAACAAAAGGACAAATATTGAAAGCAAAATATTCATATTCCCTTAAAATATTACGCGCTGCAAACTCAACCTGTTTTTTGGGCCAGGGAAGCGATGATGCGTATATTTCTTTATCAGGCGGCACGAACTCCGGTTTAACGGCTCCTATATCCTGCACTCTGACAAAAGGCTGCATAGGAAGTAGATTTATTTCCGAATCATAAAGATTCTTATCGACAGTATAATTTACAGATACTAAAGCAGCTCCCCTCGGCACCAGAAGCTTTACACCTTTCCAAGGAAGCGCCGGCATACCCGGTTCGGTAAAATAGTTATACTCCAAGCCGGGAGCCGCTATTTCAATATAGTCTCCCTTTTCTTCAAATTTAAAATCTTGAAGTGAGAAGCTTAATTCAAAAGTTTTTGTTTCGGATAACAGCAGACAAGGAAAGAACAGAACAAAGACGGCACTTATCAGAAATTTTTGCAGATACTTTGATATTTTCAGCATTCGTAATTGTTTATCGTAATTCGTAATTCGTAATTCGTAATTGATTCTCCACATGGCAGCCTCTGATAAACATTTGTCATTAATATTTTTTAACTAATATAATTAAAGCATTTTAATTTACCAAATATTTTCTTAAAAGTATTTAATATTTTTTTCAAATTAATTTAATTTATATTCCGATATTTTTGTTAGACTTGTTAAATGAGGGATTTAAATTCTAAGAATTTTTATCTTAAGAAGAAACACCCATGATTAAAGGAATTACTCAATGGAATGATTATTTAAGCAAGGTGTCAGGCACCTTCAAGTTGTCGGACATCTAAAAATCAAAAATTGTTCCCTCTTGAGAGGGGATTTAAGAGTGTGTTCCTCAATCGTGAGATTCCGAAACAAGCTTGGAATGACAAAAATCTGAATTGTTGAAGAAAAAAAAACAGAAGAAAAAGAGAGTAAAAAAACAGAAGAAATAATAAATTTATTTTAATAATAGGGGGAAAATATATTTGAAAAAAGAAAAATCCTCTCTACTTTTAGAAGAAAGGATTAAGGTTTTTTAGTATTTAACAGATACCAATCAGTTTCTTTTTACGGGAATAATAACCTGATATTTTTTAGGATACGGTGCTTCATCCAGAGAAATGTGGTCTCTGTAATCGGGTATGGGATGAATTAATTCCTTGTTTAAAATTTCTTCGCCGGAAGCTTTTTCATTTTCCGGACCTGTTATTGATTCCGTCGAACAGCCTGCTAAAGCTATAAGCGTAATCAATGCCGCAGCTGCAATTGCTTTTTTCATTTTTCTACTCCTTTTGTTTTTTCAAAATATTAAAGTTAAGTTCTTAATGTATAGTTCGTTAAAATTGCCTTAAAGTTTCAGAGCAGATACAAATTTTTTTTAAAAATATTGATTCTTAAGTTCAGCCGGGTTTATTTCATATATTTGTACTTTTCAGGTCATATAAATGCCGTACAAAAATAAAATATTCAGTCTGAAATACTTCCTGTTTATTACGGGATTCTGGGTGTTTGCCTTCCTTTTCCTTGATTTAATTATAATATCAAATGTAAAGCACATCTACCCCATATTGGAAAAAGTGGATTTCAAAATTCTTTACCCAACTATCGGTATGTCTGCCATCGGCTTGTTTTTCGGTTTTGTAAATGCTGTGTTTGAGTTGTATATCTTCCCTTCAAGAGTAAAAAAAATACCATTCTATCTTGTTTTGATCTTCAGAACATTTTTCCTTTTTATTTGGATAAATATCACATATTTTCTGTTCTTATTTGTATTTGGAAAACTGCTGGGAATAATTGTGATATATGAAGAGCTTGCCGAATTTTACAGGTACAAAGGTATTTTTTCTGTTTATATTTATGTCTTGGCAGGCAGTTTTTTTATCAATCTTTTCATTCAGATGATGAAAAAAATGGGCGGCAGAGTTTTTTTAAATAATTTTCTCGGCAAATACTCCAAGCCGCAGGAGGAAGAAAGGATATTTATGTTTCTTGACTTGAAATCCTCCACATCAATAGCTGAAAAACTGGGCCATAAGGATTACAGCAGTTTTATCAAAGATTTTTTCTATGATGTTTCTCTTCCGGTTGAAAATACCAAAGGAGAAATATATCAGTATGTCGGCGATGAAATCGTTATCACATGGCTAAAAAAACACGGATTGAAAAATTCTCAGTGCATAAATTGTTTCTTCCTTGCAGAAAAATCTGTAATGAAACAGGCTAAATATTACCAAAAAAAATATGGCATCATACCTGAATTCAAAGCGGGTATGCACATCGGCACGGTGGTTACGACAGAAGTAGGTTACCTGAAACAGGAAATTGTTTTTCACGGAGATACCGTAAATACTGCCTCAAGAATACAGGAACTGTGCAGCAGGCTCGGATGCAGGCTGCTTTTATCTAAAGCATTGGCAGATGTAACCGGCAGCGAACAGTATTCATTTAAGGATATGGGCAGCCATAAGCTGAAAGGTAAAAAAGAAGAAACAGAACTTATGTGCGTGGAATAGCAACAAACTAATTTTCCGGCAGAAAAAGTATTCTGTTCCAACCCTCCGGGCTGAGATACATTTCGGCACATTTTTTCAAATCGCCGTGAGATATGCTGTCCACTATTTGGATTTTTTCAAGAGTACTTTCCTGCCTGCCTGTGATATATTCACTTTTAATCATGGACTGCATACGCGACGACATGCTCTCCATCGACATCACTATTTCGGATTTCAACTGCTGCTTGGCACGTGAGATTTCTGCGGCTGTAAGTTTGTTATCTGTCAATTTCCTCAGTTCATTTTCAATGAGCTTTTGGGCTTTCGCCGCATTTTTTTCCTCTAAAGCGGCATAAATATAAAAAACTCCTGCTCCGGTCAGCATTTGAACTGAAGAATCAACGCTGTAAGCAAGCCCGCGTTTTTCACGTATCTGCTGATAAAGGCGTGAGCTCATACCGTCTCCAAGCAGTACGTTAAGTACAGCCAGCGGATATCTTTCCTTAGTGCGAAGCCCGGGCACCTGCTTTGCATACAGAAGATGTGCCTGCGTAAAAGGTTTCCTTTCTTCAATTGACTGCGGCGCGGTAAAAGTAAATTCTTGTATATCCTGAGGAATATACCTATTCCGAATACTTCCGATTATTTTTTCGGTATGCCTTACCAGTCTTTCATGCGCAAGATTTCCTGCTGATGCGACAGTAATATTCCCCGGAAGATAATTCGTACGGTGAAACATTTTCAAGTCTTCGATACCGATTCTTTTTATGCTTTCCTCAGTACCCGTTATCGGTTTCCCTGCCGGATGACTGCCGAATATCAGGGCATCGGCAGTATCGCATATCAGCTCTTCGGGATCATCTTCATAAGATTTTATTTCTTCGAGAATTATCATTTTCTCGGTTTGGAATTCTTTTTCCAGAAAAACAGGTTTGAAAACAAGTTCCGCCAACAGATTGAAGGTCCTGACAAAATGGCTTTTAAGTGAGCGCACGTAAAAACATGTCTGCTCTTTCGTAGTGAAAGCATTGGTAAATGCACCGACAGATTCAAATCCGGAAGCAATCTGGCGCGTAGTCTTGTTTTTAGTACGGCGGAAAACGGCATGCTCAAGAAAATGCGCAATCCCCGACATATCCGGCGGATCGTTAACAGAACCGAGCCCGAGAGAAATTCCCACGGAAAAAGACTCTACACTGGGCACTTCCTCGCTTAAAACTATTACACCATTGCCTAAGACTGTTTTTTGAAAAGCGGATACTGCCGCATTGCCGTGGTTGATTTTAGCCGATGGAATGAATCTTTTATTTCTCTGTTTCTTCATCATCTTTTTTCATATATTCCATTTTTATCAACTCAATAGACCGCTTGGTACGCTTCATTATTTTAAATGAATAATTTCCTATGGTTATCTCTTCATAAAGCTCCGGAATCCTCCCAATTTCATTTATTACCAGTCCTCCGACACTTTCGTATCCGTCAGCTTCGGGAAGTGGCTCGGGCAGATATTCATTGGCATCGTCTATAGTGGCATGAGCGGAAACAGAAAATTCGTTTTCTCCGGTTTTTATTATTATCGGGCTTTCCTGATCGTACTCATCCTGTATCTCGCCGACAATTTCTTCTATGATATCTTCTAAGGAAACAAGGCCTGCGGTTCCTCCGAATTCATCGAGCACTATTGCTATGTGATATTTACGTCTCTGCATATCTGTCAGGAGCTTGTTGATCTTTTCTTCTTCATTGACAAAATATGCAGGTCTTATAAGGTCTTTCACAATAATCAGGTTACTATGCTGCAGCATAGTCAAAAAATCTTTAGCATAGATAACACCTATAATATTATCCAATGTATGTTTATAAACAGGTACACGCGAATATCCCTCTTCAATGAAGCTTTCAATTATCTCATCAGGATTGGTCTCTATCTCTACACCGAAAATTCTTCCTCGCGGCACCATAATCTGCTTGACAGGGATGTCTGAAAACTCGAAAACATTTTCCAAAAGCTTGTGTTCAGACAGCTCAATTACTCCGCTTTGAGTACTTTCTTTGATTAGAAAACGCAGTTCGTCGGAACTATGCAGATCAGATTCCTCTCTTATAGAATGAAATCCGATTAGCTTGATGAAATAATTTGCAAACGCATTGAGGGACCATATAAAGGGTTTAAAAATAAAGTAAAAAACTCTCATGGGAAAGGATACTCCCATTGAAATCGTTTCCGCTTTTTGGATTGCCATTGTCTTCGGAGCGAGTTCACCGAAAACAATATGCAGGACGGTAATTGTAACAAATGCAATCGGCAAAGCCGCCTGATGGGCAATTTCATGACTCACGTTAATGCCCAGCCAATGCATAATATCGATGATAATGCTTGCTACCACTGACTCTCCTATCCATCCGAGGCCGAGACTGGCAAGCGTTATGCCAAGCTGGGTTGCGGACAGGTATTCATCGAGATTGTCAGTTAGTTTTTTTGTAAGCTTTGCCAGATTGCTTCCCGCTGCTGCGCGAAGCTGAAGCTGTGAAGCTCTTACCTTTACAAGAGAAAATTCTGCCGCTACGAAGAATCCGTTCAAAAAGACCAAAAAGGCTGTTATAAAAATGTCTAAGATCATTTGAAATCTATATGTTTAAAATAAATTAATCAGATTCAGGCTCTTCCAGGAAAACTTTCTTTCCAGATGAAAACCGAAATATTTTTTAAAGAAATTAATTATAATAGTTTCGTCGCTTTTTTCAAAACAGATTTCTGCACTTTCATTAAAAGTAACATTACTTAATATATGAAAATTATCTAAAATATTTTCATTGAGATACACAATATTATTATTAGAATCGGAAAAACTATCAACCGCTGCTCCGTTTTCAATTGAAAACATCTTTTTTTTACTGCCGCATGATTTTGACGGGAATGTACTTATTTTAAAACCAAGAAGCCGGGCAAGCTCTATCTGACATTTTACGTATGCAGAAAAAGGATTGCCGGGTTTTTCGTTCAAATAACTGATAATATTAATAAGAAGTTCGTAAACGTAATGATTTTCTTCCAACGGCGGCATAGCTTGGGAAACAGTCTCAAGAGCTGCCAAACCGTAGGCAAGATGAATTATGGAATCCTGTATCCTGCGGACAGGAAAAATTATATCTGCTGCCGTTATAGTTTGAAGTTCGCGCCCCGGTTTGAAATAATAGGTTGCTGTAATACAGCTTAAGGGGTCGAGTGCACTGCCGAATTTATTTTTTTTTCCGCGCGCACCCTTTGCTATCAGCGGCACTTTCCCTTGTTCTTCCGTGAAAAGTGAGATAATTTTACTGGTATCGCCGTATTTACGTCCGTTTAGAACTACTGCATCCGTAGTTATTATCATTCTTTACATAACTCTTTTTAAAAAAGTAAATGTAATCAATAAATAATTTATGACAAAATATTTTGATGACAATAAATAAGAAAAAGGAGTCCACACAGACCTTAAGCACATCTTTTCAAGGGATAAAATGCTAAAGAGCCTTCATAAGTGCCGTGAGCGTTGAAGAAAAACCTCATAAAACCACATCTTTTCACAGAAATTCATAAAAAATTAAAAAAAAATTTGTAAATCTTGTAAAAATTTTACAAGTTTGTTCTTTTTTAACCAAACCTGCATGAAAAGGGTGTGGTTTTTTAACTTGTTGAAATAAAAGTTTTTTAAATAAACAAAATTTTCATTATTACAGGAGTAATACAAGAGAAATGAGTTTCAGTTTAATAGGCAAATCGATCAAGCAGTCCGCCACGCTGAGGCTGAACGAAATAGCAGCCATCCTCAAGCAAAAAGGCGAACCGCTGATACATCTCGGCGGCGGCGAGCCTAAAAGCAAGGCTCCCATCGACGCTATTGTTGGCGCCGTTTCCAACGTAAATACCGGCGAAACGCGCTACGCTCCCGCAGACGGCACCCGCGAAATGAAACAGGCAGCAATCAGATACACTGAAGAATGGTACGGCTTTTCACCCTCTCCCGAAAACGTAATTATTTCCTCAGGAGCAAAGCAGACTATTATGGTCGCTCTTCAGGCGATATTAGACCCCCAAGACGAAGTTGTTTATCCGGCTCCATACTGGGTAAGCTATCCCGAAATGGTAAAGCTCTGCGGAGCCATACCCGTTCCGGTTTACGCCGAAGACGGCAGTTTCGTTCCGCGTTTGAAAGACATTGAAGACCACTGCACAAGCTATACCAAAGCAATAATGATAAACAGCCCCAACAATCCGAGCGGCTCGATATATCCCGAGGAGTTCATTGCAGACATAGTTGATTTCTGTGAAAAGAAGGGCTATTGGCTGATTATGGACGACATTTACCACCGTCTCACTTTTACAGGCGTGAAGTGGTACAATCCTTGGAACTACGTGAAAGACCACTCAGAAAACAACAAGATGATAATTGTTAACGGCGTTTCAAAATCTTATGCCATGACGGGCTACCGAATCGGCTGGGGAGTTATGAACAAGCGCCTTTGGGAAATAATGGCAAACATACAGGGGCATCAGACATCGGGTCCGTCAGTGGTTCTGCAGAAAGCCGCCGCCGCTGCGGTTAACGGCAGGCAGACCCCCGTAGAAGCGCTGAGAACCACTCTTGAAAACAATGCCCACGTAATGAACCAGCAGCTTCATGCTTTCGACGGCATCAACTTTTTCGAGCCGAAGGGTACATTTTACACATTTGCCGATTTCAGCAACTACATGAAAGACAGCACCAAACTGGCTGAGTTCCTGCTTGAAAAAGTGCGCGTAGCGGTCGTCCCCGGCGTGGAATTCGGCATGGAGGGCTGGGTAAGGCTTTCTACATGCGGCACTGTGAAAGACATAATAGAAGGCATAGAAAGAATGAAATGGGCGCTCGACCCGAATTCACCGAATGAACTCTATATTGGCGACAGAAAATTAGTGAGGGATTGGTCATGAGTAAATATTTGAAGTTTAAAACTCCGTCACAGAATCATTCCAAGGCTTTGAAGAGCTTTTATAACGTGGACAACCACGGGCTGAGAGCGCTTGAAAAAGTCTATTGGAATCTGCCCGTGCCGGCGCTTATAGAGGAAGCGAGTTTCCGCAACGAAGGGCATCTTACCCGGGGCGGCGCTTTCCTCGTTACAACGGGCAGGCATACCTCCCGCGCCGCTCAGGACAAATACATTGTTAAAGAATACACTACGGAAGATAAAGTTGACTGGGGCGAATACAACCGTCCGATAACCACCGAGCAGTTCAATCATCTGATAGCCCGCCTGCAGGCATTTTTGCAGGGGGAAGACCTTTTCGTGCAAGACTGTTACATCGGCGCAGACCCCGAATACACAATGCCTATTCGCGTTATAACAGACAGCGCTTGGCAGAGCCATTTTGCACGTAATATGTTCATAAACATTAAAAAGCTGGAAGATTTTCAGAACCATGTGCCCGATTTTACGATTATTGCGGCTCCTTCTTTTCAGGCAGACCCGCGTGTGGACGGCACCCGCTCTGAAACGGCTATGGTCATAAACTTTGCCGAAAGACTGGCGGTTGTATGCAACTCAAGCTACGGCGGCGAAATAAAAAAGACTATGTTCACAGTTATGAACTACCTCATGCCTTTGAAAAACGTAATGGCAATGCACTGCTCTGCTAATGTCGGCAAATCCGGCGATGTAGCGCTTTTTTTCGGACTTTCCGGCACCGGCAAGACGACCCTTTCCGCCGACCCTAACCGCGCCCTAATCGGCGACGACGAGCACGGCTGGAGCGACTCGGGTGTATTTAATTTTGAGGGCGGCTGCTACGCGAAGGTTATCCGCCTAAGTGCAGAAGCCGAACCAGAGATTTACCAGTGTACACGGCGGTTCGGAACTATTCTCGAAAATGTTATTTACGACCCTGCAACAAGAAACATCGACTTGGACGACGATATTCTTACAGAAAACACGCGTGCTTCTTATCCCTTGGATTTCATTCCCAACGCACTGGAAGGCTCGATGACAAAGTCTCATCCGAAAAATGTCATTTTCCTGACATGCGACGCGCAGGGTGTGATGCCTCCGATAGCAAGGCTCAATCCCGAAGAAGCGATTTACCACTTCATCAGCGGCTATACTTCTAAAATAGCAGGGACGGAAGCAGGTCTCGGCATAGAGCCGAAAATCACGTTCAGCGCCTGCTTCGGAGCCCCCTTTATGGTGCATCATCCGTTTTTCTATGCGGATATGCTCCGCGCCAAGATGGAAAAATTCGGCGCCAAATGCTGGCTTGTAAACACAGGCTGGGTAGGCGGCAAGTTCGGTGTGGGCAAGCGCATCAGCATCCGCCACACCCGCAATATGCTGAATGCGGCTCTCGACGGCGAGCTTGACAATGTAGAGTACCGCAAAGACAAGCTCTTCGGCTTTGAAGTGCCTCTGACCTGTCCGAACGTGCCTGCGGATGTTTTCGAGCCATCCAACGCATGGGGCAGCAAAGAAGAGTACTGGAAAAAATATGACGGCTTAGCATCACTTTACATTGAGAACTTTAAGAAATACCGCGCCGGCGTCCCCGAAAACATCTTCGCCGCCGGACCGCGAAGACTGAGAGATGTAAGGTAAATTCGATTATATTATTTTTTGTTTTATATCCCCTTTTCTTAAAAGAGAAGGGGATTTTTTATGTAAATAAAGTATTTGGATAATTGATAATAAAAAGCTAATTTACATTAGAAGTAAAGTGTCAAAGGTATGATTATGTTGTATGATAATAGTATTAAAGAAGCTATATCAATTAGATTTATTGAGTTAATAGCAGCATATAATGGATATAAAACATCTTGCTTTTATCCTGACAATGGGACTGATTTAAGTATTATTGAAGTTGGAGTAAGAAATGAGTCAGGTAATAATAGATATTACGATACAGGGCGGGAGTTAAAACTCCAGTTAAAATCTACGACCATGAATTCAATAAGAGAAGATAACCGATTTATTTATTATGATCTTGAAATCAAAACTTATAATGATTTGATTGAAAGAAAAAATAATGCTTATCCATTGATATTAATACTATTTGTATTGCCAAATGAAAAAGAGAAATGGATAAACATTAGTGACGAAGAACTAATTACTAGAAAATGTGCTTATTGGTTTTATCCTGGAATTGATGATGTATCCACTTCAAATAAATCAAAAAAAAGGATAAATATTCCCCAGAATAATCGAATAACATTTGATACTTTCAATCAGATATTCGAGAGATTTTTATCATGACTAAAAAGGATATATTTAATAACTATATAACATTTCTTAAATTAAGGGAATGGAAATCCGTTGATGAGAATACTAAATTCTTAGTTTATCTTCCTCCTTCCGAATTAAACTTCAATAGGGATTATAGATTGTATGTTTATAAAAAATTTGACTTTAAAGATTTCGATCATTTTCTAAATAAAAATATTGAAATTATTTCAAAAATATATAACGAAGATATTGAAGATATTGCTTCAATAATAATTGATGACAAACAAATCCTTTCACTACATTTAAATGACGACACTATCAAAAATGCTGCGCCTTCTTTACCATTATTTGACAATATT
>CAZOBD010000029.1:0-12836 GCA_964577665.1 uncultured Hyphomicrobiales bacterium | reverse complement strand
AAATGACGACACTATCAAAAATGCTGCGCCTTCTTTACCATTATTTGACAATATTATCCATAAATCAAAAGATTTATTAAAAGATATCACAAATTTTTCTATTTTGAATAAAACCCATTTTTTTGATAGCGTTGAAGAATCAGAAAGATATTTAAATTTTTGTCGTTTTATAAAGAACGAACCTGGCAGTTTAACAACAAAAATCCAAGTACCAAATAAAGAAGAGATTAAAGAAAGCACTTTATTTGAAGAACCCATCACCGGTTCCCAAATTAATAATATGCTAATTGATATCACAAGGTTTATTAATGAGGAAATATTAGATAAGCAAAATTTTGAACCTAACGATGATTTTTTATTAAAAAATAAAAAGAAAATAAACGTTAACTTTATAAAATCTTTAAAATCTTTCTATGAAAGTATTGAATTAAAAGACATTGATTTTACATTAAAAGGAAATAATATATTTAAATCTACCGGTATAAGAAACTTAACAAAAGAAAAGAATAATAGTCTGAATAGTTTTTCCAATATTGTTCTTGAAAAAATAAAAAAGATATCAGATAATATTGTTCACGGCAAGATTATTCAATTGAAATCAAAAGATGTTGAAAG
This sequence comes from uncultured Hyphomicrobiales bacterium, assembly GCA_964577665.1. Taxonomy (GTDB): domain Bacteria; phylum Bacteroidota; class Ignavibacteria; order Kapaibacteriales; family UBA2268; genus CAYVTD01. The sequence continues at coordinate 12,221 of CAZOBD010000029.1, read as the reverse complement.
CAATAAGAATAGTATTATAGTAGAGTCTATGGTTAAAAATGTAAAATCAAAAATATTAGTTGATTTAGATTCAGATGATTACAAAATAGCTGCTGATGCTCATAAGAATAACAACAAAATTGAGATTTCAGGAAAATTTGAAAGAGAAAAAACTCAATATAAAGTAAAAGAGTTAGATTATTTTAAAGTTATTGATTCTGATTTATAATAGACTTAATTAAACTTTAGCCAACTCCAATTAAATAAAATTTATACATATTCCTCGATAAAAATTTCCGGCAGGTTTGGGTAATTTAATCATATTTTCTTAATTTTACTGTTTGTAATTTTTTATTTGGGCGTATGTCGGAAAAGAAGGATATAAGCGAAAGCCAGAAGGAAGATTTTGAGGCTATTAGGAAAGTTACCGCAGGTGACAGTTCTGCGTTTGCCTTTCTTGAAAAAAAATATCATAAGATAATTGCTGCGTTAATCCGTAAAATGGTAAAAAATGAAGAGGATGTGCAGGACCTCACCCAGGAGACCTTCATCAAAGCATATAATGCTCTCGACAGTTTCCATTTCGGATTCTCTTTTTCTTCATGGATTTACAAAATTGCTTCAAACACCTGCATAGATTTTTTGAGGAAAAAGCGTTTTCAGACAGTTTCTCTCAGCCAGCCCGTACCCGGGTCTTCCGACGAAGAAAACGTTTTTGAAATAGAAGACGACAGCTACATACCGGATATGAACGTGCTTTCCGAAGAGCGTATAAAAATACTTAAAGAGGCAATAGACCGCCTGCCTGACAATTACCGTGAGATAATCAAACTGCGCCACGAAAAAGAGCTAGACTATACTGAGATTTCAGATATTTTGAATATACCGCTCGGCACTGTGAAAGCCCACTTGTTTCGTGCCAGAAAAAATCTGTATTCCATGCTGAAAAAACATCTTTACGTACTCATGATGTGAACAAATCACCATAATCAATTTACCCTGTGTTATTTCCTTTATTTTTATTATCTTTAAAGTTCCGCAAAATGAAAAGCGGCATTATTATTTTGAATTTTAAACAAATGGGGATTATATGAGATTACTGCTTGTTTTCCTGACAGCGGCACTGATGAGCTCTTCACTTTTTTCGCAGGATTTCAACAAGCTTTATGATAAGGGCTTAAGCAGTCTGAAGAATAAAAAGTTCAAGCAGGCGGAAGATTATTTTAACCGGGCTGAAGAGCTTGATACGACAAATAAAAAACTATATTTCCACCGGGGAGAGGCTCGCTTTCATCTAGGTAAAAAGGAAGGAGCCTGTGCGGACTGGATAAATGCTTATGAAAATGGAAGCAAGGCGGCTTACGACAAAATACAGCAGAACTGCCTTAGCGAAGATCAGAAAAAAGTTAATCTGGGCAAAGGTGTAAACAGCAGATACGTTGAAATAGGACCGATTATCTCTCCCGATGGTAAAACTTTATATATTTGCAGAGGGGGACACCCACAGAACATTGGTCCTATGAAGCATCAGGATATATGGGTGTCAACTCTGAATGAAAAAGGGGAATGGAGCCCTGCCGTCAACATAGGGCCTCCCTTGAATAACGCTTTTGCCAATCATGTTCAGTCCGTTTCTCCCGACGGCAATACATTACTGCTGGGAAATTCCTATAATTTTCCGGACAATGACTTTGCCCCCTGCATAACACACCGCACAAAAAACGGATGGGGAAAGCCTGAGAAATTGAATATTAAAGATTTTCACAATAACGGAAATTATCTTGAGTGCTGCCTTTTCGACGACGGAAAAATCCTGCTGATGGCGCTTGAAAGGCGTGAAACCTTCGGCGGAGGCGATATTTACGTGTCTTTTCGTAATGAAAACGGCACTTGGTCGAAACCTATGAATCTCGGGCCCGAAATAAATACCATGAAAGATGAAACATCGCCTTTTCTCGCTTCCGACGGGCAGACGCTATATTTTTCATCAAGGGGACATCCCGGTTTCGGTGAATCTGATGTTTTTATGTCCATAAGGCTTGACAGCACTTGGCAAAACTGGAGCAAACCGCGCAATCTGGGCTATTTGATAAATTCGCCGGGTTTCGACGGATTTTACCGTATCCCCGCGGCAGGCGATTACGCCTATTTTGCTTCCCATCATAATGCAATCGGTCAGGTGGATATTTTTAAAATAAAACTCCCCGAACTTGTAAAGCCGAAACCCGTAATTTTGGTTTACGGAAAAGTACTCAACGCAAAGACCAAAGAACCTGTGGATGCAAAGGTCTATTATGAAATATTACCGGATGGAAAAGAAGCAGGCATTGCCCGCTCAAATCCGAAGACAGGAGAATATAAAATCACTCTGCCCTCGGGTCAGAAATATGGTTTTCGGGCGGAAGCGCAGGGCTACCTTTCTGTAAATGACAACCTCGACGCAGTAAAAGTAGAAAAATACGAAGAGATAGAGCGTAATCTCGAGCTTGCTCCCATTGAAAAAGGTCAGAACATAAGGCTTAACAATCTATTTTTCGAGCTGGGAAGCTGGAAATTAAGACCGGAGTCTTATCCGGAATTGAAAAGACTGATCAGTTTTCTTAAAGAAAATCCGAAGGTAATATTTGAAGTTGCGGGTCATACGGACGATATCGGATCAGAAGAAAATAATCTGGGGCTGTCCAGGAAAAGAGCGCAGAATGTTGCAGATTATATCACAGATAAGGGCATTGATAAAAGCAGAGTGCTAATTAAAGGATATGGGGAAACCATGCCCGCTGCACCCAACGATACACCTGCCGGAAGACAAAAAAACAGAAGAGTTGAGTTTAAAATATTAGAAAAATGATGACTGAAAATCTGATAAATACCGAAGAAAAAAACGAGATTCTTAAAAAGTACGAATTCATTGTTAATTCATACAGCGAGTATATGTCGCTTATTAACCGCGATTACGTTTATGAAGCGGTGAACAACTCATACTGCAAAGCATACGGCAGAAAAAGAGAGGATATTGTAGGAAAACATATCTGTGAAATATGGGAAAAAGACATCTGCGAAAGCCGGATAAAACCTTATCTTGACAAATGTTTCCGCGGAGAGAGCGCCCGCATCGAAACATCTTTTGAGTTTACTAAAGGAGTTCGTAAGTACTTTCAGGTGAATTACTTCCCATATACAGCCAAAAACGGAGAAATAACACATGCGGTTGTCGTAACCGAGGATATAACTCAAAGAAAAATAGCAGAGAACGCTTTGCTGCGCTCAGAGCAGAACCTTCGCGAAATCGTGGAACAGAAAGAAAAGTATCTGAAAAGAATAGAAGAAGACCTTTGAAAAACCTGCAATACTTTTTTTATATTCAGACGGAGCTTATGAAGTAAGAAAAAAAGACGGAAGGATGATGGAATTCATGGATTTGGCAGAATATTTAAGAGAAAATATGAACGACAATGATGATGATATAGATAATCTTTATTCGCATTTAAAAGAACTGAACGGCGGAAAACCGCTCGCCGATGATTTCACTATATTAAAGCTGAAAATCAAATAAATCTAAGGAGTTGATATGCAGATAGGTATTGTGGGACTGCCTTATTCCGGAAAAACTACTTTTTTTCAGACAATGACCGAGACTCAGTTGAGTATGGACGCTCTGCAAAAAAGAGATGCCAATCAGGCAGTCGTAAAAATAAAGGATAAAAGACTGGATGCACTCACGGCAATCTTCCAGCCTAAGAAACAGATATATGCCGTCATTGAAATGGTAGATCTTGTAGGCCTCCTGAAGGGAGAGACAAGCGGACAGTCCTTCACTTCAGATTTTTTGAACAAGGTAAAGACCAATGATGCTCTTATCCACGTGGTGCGGGGTTTTCGCGATGAAAGCGTGCCGCATCCCGACGGGTCGGTTGATATGCTGAGGGATATAAGGACACTCGAAGAAGAGTTTTTATTTGCGGATATGGCATTCGTTGAAAACCGGCTGGAAAAGCTTGAAAAGGACATAAAACGCCCTAAAACCAAAGAGCAGGCTGAAAAAGAAAAAAAAGTAATGGAAAAGTGGAATGAACAGCTTCAGCAGGAAAAACCGCTCAGGGAGCTTGATATGGATGCCGATGAGCAGTACTTCGTTAAAAACTATCAGGCGCTTTCCGCAAAGCCTCTTCTGATAGCACTCAATCTCGATGAAGAGGACATTGCGGATTCAGATAATATTCTTGAAAATATCCAGAAAGAAGTGCAGGGAAAAAATATAAAAGTAGAGCCTTTTTTCGCAAAAATTGAGATGGAACTTGTACAACTCGAAGATGAAGAAAAAAAGATGTTCATGGACGAATACGGCATAAAAGAATCCGCATTGGAAAGGCTGATAAAAAGCGCCTATGATTTGCTCGGATACCAGTCATTTTTCACCGTTGGGGAAGATGAATGCCGCGCCTGGACCATCCGCAAAGGCATGACCGCACAGGAAGCCGCCGGTGTGATCCACACCGATTTTTATAATAAATTCATTCGTGCCGAAGTAGTATCCTACAAGGACTTTATGGAATACCGTTCTTTTGCAAAATGCAAAGAAGCAGGCGTTTTCAGGCTGGAAGGAAGGGATTATATCGTAGAGGACGGGGATATTCTTCATGTGCGGCATGGATGACCGGTATGGCAAAAACAGAGATTTCTTTTTGATAATGAACAATAATTAAAACATTCATCCGATGACTTAAAGTCATCGGATGAATATGCAATTTGGAAGAAAAAAGATGTCCAACATCTGAAGAGGAAAGTAAAATAAACAAATGAAACAGCCATAATTAAGGAAAAAACACATAAAAGCATGATTATTTTTGAGTTAGGACAAAACAGAGTTTTGCATGATATGTACATTCCCAAATCGGAGTTTGGGAATGAGTTGCATAAAGGATGTCATTCCGGCTGGAGCGAAGCAGAATGCCGGAATCTCAAGTTATGCGGATCCTCATCCTTGAGATTCCGCAACAAGTGCGGAATGACAAGATTCAATTTTCTTGAAGAAAAATATAAACAGATGAAAATAAACAGATGACAATCATTCAGGTGAAAAAATGGCTATCATAACTTTACAGTCGGCTCTCAATAAGGCGGTCAAAGATCTTGGTCTGGAGGAAAAAGTAATTGAAGCAAAAATCGAAAAAATCTGGGCAGATTTATTCGATGAAAAAATCGCGAAAATCCACAAACTTGATAAGGGAATTCTCTATCTTCAGACTTATTCTTCCACTTGGCGCTATGAACTCGATCTGCGTAAGGAAAGCATTGCTGAGGAGTTAAATCAGAAGCTCGGTAAGAATTCCGTAAGAAAGATAATCGTCAAATAATCCCCGGATTAATCAATTCTTAAGGAAGGATTTAAGGGAGTGTCTTTCCGTGAGAGGCAAAGCTATTAAACATTGTTAATACTAGATAGTTAAACACCCATCTATCAATCTCATCGAGATTGAACTAACTTTAAAAAAAGTAGAAAACAATTATTACCCAAACTTGCAGAAGAGAGTGCTAAAAAATACCGTATTATTGAAATAATTTGTTGTCTGCGGCACACTAAGTTATTGAATTATATATAGCAAAAAAATTATTTTTTTGAAAGCAGCCGGGTATTAACAGCTAAATTCTGTATGCTGGGTTAAATATAATTTTTGGCGCCAACAAAAAAGCCCGGCTGAATGAACCGGGCTCTCTATGATTGACTCAGCTACTCTTAATATTTGCCAAATTCATCTTCATCGAGTTTTATCACGTCTTCAGGGTTCATTTTTGGCATTTCGGTGTATTCTTCTTCGTCGTTGTTTTCGCCTGAGTCTTCTTCATAATCATTTTTTCTTGTTTTTTCGGGAAGTCCTCTGTTTTTACTCATTTTTTCGAGCATCATCGCAGAACGGTACTGCCTTTCTTCGTCGTCCGTAGATGAATAAAGGTCGCTGCCGGAAAGGTCGAAGCGGTCAATCATCTGGCGGAGCTGGGCAGCCTGACCGGAAAGCTCTTCTGCGGCAGAAGCGCTTTGCTCGGCGCTGGCAGTATTGGTCTGCGTAACCTTGTCAATCTGTGAAAGACCTTCATTTATCTGAGAAATACCCTGCGCCTGCTCGTTTGAAGAAGTGGAAATTTCTCCTACAATGTCTGCCGCTTTTACCGAACCGTTCATAATCTCGCTTAAAACTTCGTTTGTTTTGTCGGCAAGCATGGAACCGTTTTCAACAACTTTGATACTGTTTTCAATAAGTTCGGCAGTTTCTTTTGCGGCAGAGGCGCTTCTCGCAGCAAGATTTCTGACCTCTTCCGCAACAACGGCAAACCCTTTTCCATGACGTCCTGCACGGGCTGCTTCGACGGCAGCGTTCAGCGCAAGAAGATTTGTCTGGAAGGCAATCTCGTCGATGACTTTAATTATCTTGGAAATGTTTCTGCTTGACTCGGTAATTTCCGTCATAGCGGAGTTGAGGTCTTTCATTTCACTGTTGCCTTTTTCAGCCGAATCGCGTGCTGTATTTGTAAGAATGCTTGCCTGATTAGCGTTTTCTGCATTAAGTTTAGTCTGCGAGCCGATTTCAGCCATAGAGCTTGTAATTTCTTCCAAAGAAGCCGCCTGCTCGGTAGCGCCCTGTGAAAGAGATGTACTGGCATCGGAAACCTGCATAGCGCCGCGGGTAACTTCCTCAACTGTAGTTTTAACCTGCACAAGTATTTCGTTTATGGAATCAATTGTATCGTTGAGAGTGTTTTTTAAATTGGCATGGTCGCCTTTGAAATCGCCGGTCATTTTATGTGTCAAGTCGCCTTCAGACATGTACTTCAAAACTTTGACCGCTTCGTTAATAGGAGCGATGGTATTATCGAGAGTTTCGTTAATACCTCTGATGATAGCCTGATAATCGCCTTTGTGCTTGTCGGGATTAGCTCTGTAAGTAAGCTTACCGTCAACGGCAGCCTGAGCAAGTTTTTTCGTATCGCTGACAAGAGCTTTGATGCTGTCGCGCATAAGGATAAGCCACTCGTGTATTTGGTCGTTATCGGAGGCTTTTTCGATATTTGCATTCATATCGCCGTTAGCTATCTTAGTAACGTAGTCAATAAGCCCTTTGAGCCATTCATGAACGCCGTTAACGGCATCCTGCAGGGCTTTGTGGTCGCCCTTGAGGTCAAGGTCAACTGTTTCCCTAAGATTGCCGCCTCTAATGAGGCCAAGCACTCTGTTGCCTTCTTTAATGGGCTCCAAAATATTTTCAAGCATATTGTTGATGTTCTCGGCTTTTTCCTGATAGATACCGCCAATGTATGCAGCATCCATTCTGCTTGACCAATTACCATCGGTCATTTCGTTAATTACTTTTTCAAGCTGCTCGTTAAATCTTGCTTCGTTGGTATAGTCAAACCATTCGACGATATAACCGAGCTTTTTGCCTTCATTGTCTTTAAGCATGGTAACATTCAGCTTGAAAACCCTGTCTCCGAGATTCATCTGAGCAGAATGATTTGATGTCATATTCTGAAGAATGTTTCTGTTATGAGACGGGTTTTTATGGAAACGGTCAATATTTGAACCAATTATTTCCGAAGCATTGAAGTTGGGTATAGTTTTTCTGATTTCAGCTTCATTCTCTGTAAAAAGCTTTGTAGCAGAATTATTCATGTAAGTGATATTTCCGTCAATGTCGCCGATCATTATATTCGCAGAAGTATTTAAAGCATTGCTTGCAGTTCCCAAAGTATTGTTGATACCCTCGATTACATTTCTGTAGGCGCCTTCGTGCTTCTTTGCGTCTGCTCTTGACTGAAGTTTTCCTTTTGAAGCTTCATCAGCAAGTTCATTTGCTTCGTCAGCGAGAGCTTTAATGTTATCGCGCATCATCACGAGCCATTCGTGAATTTGATCCTCATCGGAAGCTTTTTCAATATCTGCACTCATATCGCCTTTGGCAATTTTGTTTACATAATCAATCAAACCTTGCAGCCATTCCTGTACTCTCCGTGAAGCCTGAAGAATTCGATATAATGTTTCGTAAGAATCTTTCGTGTCTTCATCGGCATCTTCCAAATGCACTTCAGTATCAATTTTTCCGTTGGCAATATCGCTTAAAAGAAGTTCGATTTTTTCAGTTTCATTTTTCATATATTCTGATACTTTTTCGGCTCTGCCCATTGCTTTTTTAATATCAGTCTGATCAATTACGACTTCAAAAGCACCTATTACATCTCCCTTTTTATCTAAAATCGGGACTCCGGTGTATTTGATATCCAAATCTTTTCCGCCGGGATGTGCATCTGTTTCCTGAGTAACTTGTTTTTTCATTTTCATGGTCATGTGGCAGGCGCAGTTTTCTGTTTCGCAGTGTGATGTTTTAAAATGGTTAAAGCATTTCGTTCTTTCAATATCCAAAGCAGCCTTATTGTCAAGGTCAGCGCCGGCTTTGTTCATAAACATTATGTTAAAGTCATTGTCAATAGCCATCAGCGGTGCAGGCACGGAATCAAGCAGGTTAACCACGATGTCAAAACCGTCGTTAACACCGTCGATGATTGCTCTGAAGTCTCCGTTGTGTTTGGAGTTATCGGCTCGGTAGCGAAGTCTGCCTTTCGATGCCTCGTCTGCAATTGTTTTAGTATCAAGTATCAAAGAATTGATAGAATCTATGCAAAGATTAAGATTGTTCTTTATTTCGTTGAAATCGCCTTTGTACTCATCTGTAATTTTAGGCGGTATATCTCCCTTGGAAATTCTATCTACATATTCGGCAGTTACATTAAGCGGATTAATAATCGCATCGAGAGTGTCGTTAATACCTTTGACTAGGTTCCTGTATTCACCCTGGAATTTTTGATCGTCAGCTCGGTTATCAAGCCTGCCGTTTGTTGCATCTTCTGAAAGTTTGTTAATATCTCCTGTAAGGGATGAGATAATGTCGATAAGCTGATTGAGATTGTTCTTTATTTCATTGAAATCTCCTTTATAATCATCAGTAATTCTCGGAGGAATATCGCCTTTGCTTATTCTGTCAACATATTCAGCCGTAACATTCAAAGGCTTAATCACAGCATCAAGCGTACCGTTTATTCCTGTAACAAGAGCTTTGAAATCGCCCTTGAACTGCTCAGCATCGGCGCGGCTGTCCAGCTTGCCGTTTGTTGCATCTTCCGAAAGTTTGTTTACACCGGAGATAAGCGTCTTAATGTTATCAGCCATCTGCTTCATAGATTTTGCCAGCAAACCCGTTTCGTCTTTTTTGTCGGTGTTGAGAGAAATATTCATATTGCCGGAAGCAATTTTTTCGGCAGCTTCGATTACGGATTTAATAGGATTCACTATGCTGCGTGTAACAAAAATTGCAATTAGTATAGCAATTACAATGGACACAATCAAAAGAATAATAATAACCATTATGGATGAAGCTGAAGTTTCTGACGCTTCCTTACCTGCTTCAACCATAAGCATATCTTGATAAACAATGATTTCTTGCAGAGCATCTGTGTATGCAAGCTGCTTATCACGAAGCTCACCTTGAATTAGATCAGTAATAGTAATTGAATTAAACTCCACCCCCAGTTCTATTGCCTTCTTGTTCTCCAACCCCATGTTTAAAGCCCTTTGTTGAAGGGGAACGTAGCTCTTTCGTGCTTTCGCTACATTTGTTAAAAGCTCTTTTCCTTTATCGGATGTGATAGTAGAATCGAGATAATCCATCAATGGACCAATTTGAGATGCTTCATCCATTGCCTTGTCATATTGAAGCTGAATAGTTTCTGCTTCTGTATATATGACCATGTTTCTTATTCGGCGAGCAATATTGAGCACATTTTTTGTTATTTTGTGTACAGCTTCCGTTTTAGGATATTTGTCATTAACAGCATCGTTTACTGATGAGTCAAGGCTTTGGATATTAGTGTATGCTCCAAATCCCATTACTACCATGAGCACAATCACCACTGCGAAACCTAATAAAATCTTTGTTCCGATTTTCATATTAAACTTTCTCCATTATATTTAAATAAACTTATTGAATAATTTCCCGTATTTAGTTGAAGCATTAATGCTGCCTTGTCAATTGTTTATCTTACGTAATTATCGTCTTATAATATGTTTTCTTAATAAATCAAACAATTAAATCTAATTCACAAATATTGTGCCATGGGTTAACGTGCTTATTATTTCAAATAAATTCAAATATATAATTAATTTTTGCAAAAAACAACAAACATTTTTCCACGGCATATCGCTTTTTACCACAAAAAAACCTCCCTCTTATACTTAGGGGAGGTTTTCTTCGAGTAGATGTTATGTAAAAAATTGTTTAATCTTCCACAACTGCGAGAATGTCAGCTCTCGGAATTATCTTATATTCTTTCCCTTCTATTGTAATCTCTTCTCCGCCGTATTTTGCAAACAATACTCTGTCTCCGGTTTTAATATGCTCTCGAAGGTCTTCATCTGTCCCTACTTCTATTACTCTGCCCATAATCGGCTTTTCTTTAGCAGTATCGGGAATAATTATGCCTGCGCTGGTTTTTTCTTCTGCTTCGAGCGTCTCGATTAAAACGCGGTCGTCAAGCGGTCTGATTTTCATTTTTTATCTCCTAATTGCTAAGGTTTAACATACGGTTTATTTTGGTTTTATCAAATCCTATTACAGGTCGGTTGTCTATGAGTATCACCGGTACTCCGGTGCTGCCGCCCGTTCTTCTCTGCATGTCTTTCAAAGCCTGCATGTCTCTTGATACATCAACGTCTTTGAACCTGATTTTATTTTCTCGGAAGTATCTTTTTGCTGCATTGCAGAAACTGCATGCAGGCGTCGAAAATACTATGACTCTTTTCTGCTGTGTTGATGTCTGCATTGGTCTTATCTCCGTAATAATACAATAATTTTAAAATCTATATTGCTGTAACGTAATATAGTGAGAAATATTTTTTATTTTTTGCAAGAAATAACTTATAGCCGGTTTGCTGTTTTCTGAACACTATTTTTTGTATATTTGTTTTTTTGTGTTTTATGAATATTCAAATAATAATATGCTGGATGAAATAAAATCTCTGGATGAAGAAATCGGAAATCAGCTTGAAAAGATTAAGAATGCTGAAGAACTTGAGAATTTCCGTCTCGAATACCTTGTTAAAAAAGGAAAGCTGCAAGCTCTGCTCGACAGAATGAAAGAAGTGCCGAAAGAGCAGAAACCCATAGTGGGTAAAGAGCTGAATATTTTAAAAAAGAATACGGAATCAGCCTTCAAAGAACTAAAAGCAAAAATTGAAAGCCAGGCTGCCACTACTCCGGATATTGACCTTACCCTGCCGGGCAGGCGAAGTTTCAGAGGCTCGTACCACCCATCACTGCAAATGTATGATAAGATGGTAGATGTCTTTGCGGACTTAGGTTTCATAGTTGCCGAAGGACCTGACATTGAAGATGAAAAGCATAATTTTGACGACCTTAATTTCCCCCCGGAGCATCCTGCAAGAGATATGCAGGATACATTCTTTATGAAATCGGGTAAGAACTTAGTTTTAAGAACGCACACCTCACCTGTGCAGATTCGCGTTATGCACTCGATGAAACCTCCAATCCGATGTATCATGCCGGGGCGGGTTTACAGAAACGAAGCTATTAACGCCCGCTCACTTGCGGAGTTTCATCAGATAGAAGGGCTGTACGTTGACAGAGATGTTTCTCTTGCCGAACTCAAAGGCACACTTATGATCTTTGCAAAGAAAATGTACGGCGAAGATACAAAATTCCGCTTCCGTCCCTCATATTTTCCTTTCACGGAGCCAAGCGCCGAGATGGACATTACATGTTTTTTATGCGGGGGCGGCGGCTGCCGTATTTGTAAAAATACGGGATGGCTCGAGATTTTGGGCTGCGGCATGGTTCATCCGAATGTGCTGAAAGCAGGCGGCATCGACCCCGAGGAATACACCGGATATGCTTTCGGTATAGGTATCGAGCGGGTAACTCTTTTAACCGGAGGCATAACAGACATAAGGCTCTTTTACGAAAATGACGTACGTTTTTTAAGACAGTTTTAGAAAGAACATCATAAACAAAAAATAGGATACACTCTCAGGTATTTTTTTATCTGTTTATTTTTTTAAGGTTCAGAAGTCCAACATCTGCCAGATGTCGGACTTCTTTTTTCATTCCATTGTTATGTCATTTGGATTTTTCTCATCTCATTCCCAAACTCCGATTTGGGAATGTGCTTTTCTTTCAAAACTC
>CAZOBD010000028.1:0-29157 GCA_964577665.1 uncultured Hyphomicrobiales bacterium | reverse complement strand
TGATGTTTACAAAATCAATATGATTATTGATGTAAATATAACAGGAGATGCGACAAAATAAGTCGTGAGAAATTTTTTTTTGAAATTTTTTTTTGAGGGGGGGGGATTTAAAGCAGATAAACCCCGCCCTGAAGGACGGGGCTAATGGTAGAGCTAACTAAAAAACTCCGCTTTTTGGGAGCGGAGTTAATGAAAATAATTGAGTAATGAAAATCATTAAAAACGTCAATCAAATTTTTTAATATCAGATTCTTACAAAGCTCAAGTTAAAGTCTGAAAAGATTTGATTCTAAAGTTTCTCAATAGTAAAATTACTACTTGGTGAAATACCAACATTTTTAATAGTAATACCTAATTGCTGTTCATAAGCTTTTAGAATGTGTTGGGAAGTTGGTATTCCTGGCTGATCCTTAATAACCTGTACAAAAGAACCTGCAGGTATTTTTCCAACTTTCCTTTTTGCTGTTACTTTAAACGCATGGCTAGCCATAATAAACCCTTAATTATTGGAAAATAAATAACTAAACACCATCAAAGAGATAGTGTAAACAATACTAACTGTTCAATATTTCTTTATTCTCATTAGCAAATTTAATTGATTTCACCATATCTTCTACAATCTGCTCGATAATTAATTCAAATGAAGCAATACCAAGATTAATATATTTATATGTAAATCCAGAATCACTGTAATGACCAAATTCTTTTCTCATGTTAGTTCCATTCTCTGATTCCAGCTTTGCTGGTAAATCAAACCATCCGGCATCAAGTAATTCTTTCGCTTTGTTAATTATTAATTTCTTTTCAATATCTTTTTTACTCTTTTGTTTTGGCCATGATAGTTTACTTATGTAATGTCGGTATTGGTATCCCTGAATTGAAATTCCTAAATTATAATTTGAGTTATTTACAAATTGTACTCCAAGAAAAGGATTCTTCATATATCCAAAATAAATTCTAACGAAAGGTATCTCATCTTCTATGTTCTTGATAGAAATGTCTTTTAGCTTTTTATGAGAAAATTTACTCTGATACTTTGGATAGATTTCAAATAATTTCTCCGAAATCTTATAAGTAATAAAAGCATATAGATTTCTTTGGTAATGATCCCATAGTCTATACTCTTTTAATACTATATTTTCCGGGTTCTTTTTTAGTTCTTCAAAATTAAAGGGAACACTTATATTGTTTTCATAAAACTCATTAATTTCACTAAAATTTACAATATAATTTAAATAATCTTCAATAAGATTGTATTCGTAACTTGATTTTTCCAAACAACTTAAGATGTTTTTACGCAATAAATTAGCAAGTTCTGTATAACTTAAATATTTCCATACTTTTCCGTTTGACAATTCAAACTCACCATTTTTTGCATAAAAAGGTTTGTAAAGGCTAAGTAATAAATAACTATCATTACTTTTCTTATTATCACTATATTTTTCTAATTGATGTAAATCAGGAAAGCTCTTCACTTTATTCTCGATAATCAACTCTTGTCCGTTTTTAAAACCTATTTTCAAATCAATATGGTCTTCCTCTCTTCTTACTTCTTTTGGGTCGATTACAAGTTCACCAGTGGTATCCTTTACATAATCCTTGAAAACTTCTGTCATTTCTTCCGGGTATTTTCTGCAAAGCCAGTAAATGAAATTACTGTGAAAAAGCTCCTTGTCGCTTAGCGACATGTGAAACATTGGTGAATTATCAAGTTTTTGGATAATATCATTGATAGATTCGGACATAATTAACCTCCATTTATTAAAAAAAAAATTAATTAGAAAAGTTACTTCTCATATTCAAACAATGTTATGGTCTTACTCATAGATATTCTCAATTTTCGTACTTACATGATTTCCCAATATAACAAAAATCCCCCCCCAAAAACAATTAATAATTAATATATGTCTTTGATATTTCAAGATAATAGTGTTTCAATCTGTTTGATATATTTCTACGGGAGCAAAGCCCTGTTTCGGTGTCGGACGGCGGTATTTCCAAGAAGCATCGTATTTTGGATTATACAGCTCATCATATCTCTCGTGCATCCAGTCGAAAAAATCATCTTCGATTTCCGAGTTTTCATAAATTCGATAAATGGAATAAACGGGTAGACTTGATTTTTGTATAATCTCTTCAAGGTACTCCCTTTCATCTTCTTTGCTCCAATCCAGATCCTCAAACCAGTCTTCCATCCATTCCGGCGTTTTATAGTCGGTGCTTTTTATTTCTTCAAATTTTTCTTCATCTATAAGAGAAATATTGTAGAGGTGTTCAAGGAAATCATCTTCATCTTCAGACATTTCATAAGATTCCATTATTTGATAAACATACAGCACAAATCTTTCTGCGTAATACATTAAGTATTCCACTTCTTCCTCTTTTGTCTTGAACTTCTCCTTGCTCCAGGTTGGAGATTGAAAAAGATAGTTATTTGGATAAGATTCATATTGAATTGATTTAATTTGCGCTAAATCTTCAATAAAACAATCTATTAAGTGTCCGTTTTTTAAATTTGAATCGATTTCAAGGCTGATGCCTGTTTCTGTAAGGAATTTCCAGCGAAAGTCGGTTTTTTTTAATGAAGTAACATTTTTGTACGGACAGCGCGATTGCATTGCCCTGAAGTTGAACCAGTCTGTATTTTCCGTCAGCTCTTCCTCAAGATTTTCTTTGCTTATTCCGAAAAAGGCTTTTCGATATTCATTGTCGAATATTCCAACTGAAAAGTAATTATTCACATTATCAATATATGCTGCTTTTATAAAAATATTTTTGTCGTAATAATTGTAGGGCAGAAGTCTGTCAAGAAACTGAAAATTCAATATCAGAACAGGCAATTCTTTCGATATGTCATTTTCAGAGAAAGGATTGAAAGCTGAAGGATGTGGAAAAACATCTAATAATTTTGAATTAATAATTAGTCTCTCCGGAGGAACTATTTTGCTGTCTAATATTCTTTTATAAATTTCCTCAAGCATCTGCCATGCGGAATATTCCTGATAGAGCGGGTAAACATCATCTTTTATCAGACAGGATATTTTCTTATCAAGCTCAGCCTGACTGCTTTCTTCTCTGTCATGGTAAAAATCATAAGGCTCTTTCAATAGGTTAGCGGCGATATGCTTTTGGAATTTATCAATACCTTCAATATAATTCATATATTCTTTCACAAATTCGCTGTAAGCTGTTTCATCAAAGTCATAGCTTTCAAACAGCTTATATGACAAATTCTTCCGAGTGAATAAATGCAGGGAATATTTTACTTTGTGCGTAACCGGTACATCATCAAATTCATCAACAAATTCATAATCAAAAGACTTATCTAATTTTTCATTTAGAAAGAAAGGGAAAGGCTCTGCTATGTTAATGATAATTATTTTAAAGTCATTATATTCCCGGCAGAAGGCATCGGTTCCGCCTTCGCCGAACTTTACTCTTGCTTCTGATAGAATTCCGTAAACAAAGGATTCAATATTTTCTGCCGTTAAGTAATCAATGTCGAAATACATGATGATATGTTTTGCGTTGTTTAGTTCAATATCAATGTAACTGTCAAGAAGACTTCTTTTGATAATTTTTTTAAAATTATCAGTATAAAAGATTTTTGTAAGATTCCTTTCTGGAACCTTTTCTTCATAACGATCCAAAAAGTCAGACAGAAATAAGATCATTTCATCCTCAGTATGCTTCAGCATCGAATAAAAGAAATTCAGATTAAACGATTCTTTTATATTCATACAAACATTATGAATTGGCGAATCATAAAACAACTTATAAATCTTTTTCAAACCGCCTGCGGCTTTATTCTTTTCATTTAAGCGATCAGAAATATTCTTTGACACATTCTGTGAATCAGCATTCTTTTTTGTCTTCATATTTATATTCCTCATAAAACTTGAACAATAATATGCAATATAAGAGGCGGAGCGACAGGTTGTGTCGGGAAGGAGGAATTTTTGAAAATATTTATAAATTTTTTTCCTTTATTCTTCTTTTAATAAATTGCCATGCAGATATGTCTGAACAAAAGAAGAAAAAAATGAGCTACACAAGCGCTAAGAGGGTTCTGAAGCTTTACAGGATACTGCTTCGGTCGAGATTCAGGAAGGAGACTTCCGAGCTGAAAAAGGAGTTTGAGAAAGAGTTCGAACCACCCTCATCCGCACCTTTCTTTTTGAAGCCGTTCCGCCTGCTTCTTCTTTAAAGAAATTATTTTTTTACAATAATCCGCCGGTTTTGCCTTATATTTAGGAAAAAACGAAAGGAGATATCATGAAAAAGATAATTCATTTCAATATCTGGCGCAGCGAGTCGATGTATGTGGCTGAATGTAGTGAACTTGCGATTGTAACGCAGGGCAAAAGCATCGATGAAACGGTTGAAAGCATAAAAGAAGCGCTCAGCCTGCATATTGAAGGCGAGAATCTTAGTGATTTCGGCATCTCGGAAAGTCCCGCCGTGTCTATTTCGCTCGACATCGGGGAATTGGAACATGCCTAAGCTGAAAAATCTGTCAGGAAGCGATTTAATTGCTGTTTTTATGCTGTTCGGCTTTGAAATAAAGAGTCAAAAGGGGAGTCATGTGAAGCTCGGGCGTGTATCTGCGGGTGAAAAGGAGATTTTGACTATCCCCAATCATAAGGAAATTGACAAAGGTACTCTAAAGGCGGTTTACAGGCAAGCTTGCAGGTTTATAGCGGAGGATGAACTTCGTGTTCATTTTTATCATTTTTAATTTTTCCTCCTTCCTAAGTTGTACTTGGGAAGGAAACTTTCCTGCGAAGTTAAACTTCGCCATTAATACCAAGTTGCTTTCAAAGCAATTATTATCCTCCTATCCAAACTCTGATTTGGATAGGACAGTTTCAACTCAAACTCAGTTTGACCAACGGCGAAACTGAGTTTCGTTTTAAAAATTCATTCCCAAATCGGAGTTTGGGAATGAGAAGTAAGATGATCTTTTGAAAACAACTTAGTATAAAATAACATTCCCAAGCACAGCTTAGGAATGAGAATATATTAAAATAAATGAGAATATATTAAAATAAATGAAAAAAGCGTTTAGCGGACATATAATTGTTTTTAATGAATAATATTTTAAGGATTATTCTTTTTTTAATAAATTGCCATTCAAATATGTTTGAACATAAGAAGAAAAATATGAGCTACACAAGCGCAAAGAGGGTTTTGAAGCTTTACAGGATACTGCTTCGGTCGAGATACAGGAAAGAGACTTCCGAGCTGAAAAAGGAGTTTGAGAAAGAGTTCGAACCTGTGTCGGTAAGGACTATTCAGCGGGATTTGCTTATGCTGCATGATGAGTGCCGCATCAAACAATAAACAAGAGGAAGTAGCCCGGATATTTAATATATCCAGATCAACACTTCAGAGGTGGGCAAATTCTTATACTACTAATGGCATAGAGGGATTAAAATCTAAATCTAAAGGACATAATCCATCTAAGTTGTCATCGGACGAGCAAAAAGAAATCAAGTCATGGATACTAAAATGTACTGATCATAATGGTAAGAATGTACATTGGACATTGAAACGTTTGAAAAAGGAAATACAGATAGTTTTTGAGAAAGAAGTAGGCAAAACACCACTTTGGATGTTGTTAAAAAAAATGGGATTATCCTTATAACGCATCTTCCACGCCCAAATTTGATCTAACTTACTTATAACTAACAAGATAAGATAGATTTTTGCAACCATTGTGTAGTCATGTATTTATTGTGTTAATATTTGCATTTTAATTTTGTTATGCTTATATTTGTAGTCAATAATATGTTCCACTTATGAATTAGTGATATGTATATTACAACCGTAGTAACTAAAACAAAAAGCGGCGAGATTTCGTACAAGTGTAAATTGCTTAGACATTCATACAGAGAAGATGGAAAAGTCAAAAATAAGACATTGGCAAACCTTAATCACTTTCCCGAAGCTGACGTGAAGGCTATCGAATACGCTCTGGAGCATAAACACGAGATTGCACAGTGGCTCGAAGGCAAACCAAGCCAGGAGTTAAAACAAGGCATGAGCTGCGGAGCTGTCTTTCTTCTGAAAGAATTGGCTGATAAGCTGGGTATCACTAAGGCACTTGGCAAAAGCGAGGAAGCTAAACTCGCATTATGGCAGGTTTTCACACGGATAATTGACCAGGGATCATGCCTTTCCGCAGCTCGTCTGGCTTCGTATCATGCGGCTTGCGATGTACTCGATATTGAAAAAAGTTTTACGGAAGATGATCTGTATAATAACCTTGCATGGTTGAGCAAGAATCAAAGAAAAATTGAGAAGAATTTATTTTCAATCAGATACAAAGATGAAAAGCCAGATTTATATCTTTATGATGTAACGAGCAGTTATTTGGAAGGAAAGCAAAATGCTTTTGCTAGCTGGGGATATAACAGAGATAAAAAGCGGGGTAAAATGCAGATTGTAGCTGGCTTGATGTGCGATAAGTATGGCGATCCGATAACCATAGAGGTTTTTGATGGAAATACATTGGATTATAAAACTGTGCATAATCAGATTGAAAAAGTAAGCAAAGATTATGGATGCAGTAAAGTAACCTTCGTAGGAGATCGGGGAATGATAAAATCGGATCAGATAGAAGAGTTGGAAAATGCTGGGTTTAATTATATTACAGCAATTACAAAATCACAGATAAAAAAATTGATCAATGATGAAGTCATTCAAATGAGCATGTTTGATAATGATCTGAAAGAGATTGAAAGCGATGGAGTGCGTTACATTTTAAGGCGTAACCCTCTGAGAACAGATGAAATAAGAAGGAATAGAGCCGAGAAGTTAGAAGTTGTCAAAAGATTGCTTGAAGATAGGAATGAATATTTGCGGGATCATCCACGGGCAAAGGTTGAAACTGCTATGAAGGCTATACATAATAAAATAGGAAAGCTCAAGATGAAAGCATGGTTAATTGCAGAGAGCGTTGAAAGCAAATTGGAGCTTAGAATAGATCAAGAGTCATTAGACGAATTATCGGAGTTGGACGGATGTTATGTGATAAAGAGTGATCTGGATCAAAGCATCCGAATGGAAGAGATACACGAACGTTACAAGGATTTATATTCAGTGGAGCAGGCATTTCGTTGCAGCAAAACCGAGATGCTTGAGATGCGTCCCTGGTATGTTCAATGTGAGGAAAGCACGAGAGGTAGAGCATTAGTAGTAATGCTGGCTTATTTAATGATCCGACACTTGAAAAAAATATGGTCTCCGATGAACCTAACTGTTCAGGAAGGGATCAGGCATCTATCGGCATTATGCACCGTTGAGATAATGGATAAAGGGAAAACTATCAGTGGTCTTGTTCCGAAGCCGAATGACATAAATGCTCAATTATTAAAGCTTGCAGGAGTCAAATTGCCAAATGATAATACCATCGAAAGGGATAAATGTAGTCAGTAGAAAAAAGTTAGTCAGGCAAAGTTAAATAGTTAATATATCAATATTTTAAGCTACATAGAAGGTGCGGGTTGAAAATGGAAGATGCGTTATATTATATAATCTTACAATATCCAATTTCAAAAACGTAGCAAAAACGTAGCAATTTATTCACAAATTTGGAGACCGCTTCGAAATTTTTTTGTGCTAATGAACAATATCATTGTATATGTTTGAGATTAAGATAGTGAAAAATAACCTTATACCTGAATATGAAGATTTTTATAATATATTGAAAAATCTGACTTAAATAATTTTGAAATAAGGATTACTTAAACTCTATCAATTCTAATATATTATCATATTCTTTATCATGCTCAATTCGCCGCCATAACTCATTAAAAGCCTTGTCAAATTCCTTTTTATCATACCTCAGACCGACAAACTCATATTCATCATTTAGCTTCACATCTATTAAACTGGAAGCTATTCCAAAATATTCCCTGATGTAGCTATTAATTAAGCTTTCGTAATTCTCAGGAATATCCCTTTTCAAAGTATTTAAAAAAACAAGAGTATTGTCATAATCCCTTGCATTCTTGGCAAATTCATAGAATATGTGATTCTTTTCAAAAGCGTAGTTATACTTATTCCCTAAATCCATTCCTTTTAAGTATTCTTCATGAACAACTGTGATAATGTATAATCCGAACAAGGACATTCTATAAGATTTTTCTTTCAAATGAACAAGATGCAGCTTGTTTAATTTATGAATGGTAGAGATAAAATAGCTGATACATCTGGTGTTTCCGGTCTTATGAACTTTTAAATCGGGATAATACAATTGTTCAGCAACTTCTTCAGTACTGAAGAAACCACGTGCCATTTCAATTTGCTGAAATTCATCTTTGCCCTGCGTTTTCATATAATGAAGATATACCATTATTGGAAAATGATAGCTGTGCTCCCTGTGATAATGGTCAGCCAATACGGAGCCTCTATAGAAATCATTTAGAACTCTTGTAGAAAAAATTTTGTTGTCGAGATATAAATTAACCTTATAGTCTTTCTTTAATTTATCAAGAAAGTTTTCAAAAATATATAAATCAATACTTAAATGTGTTTCCTCCGTTAATTGTACTTTATGCGGTGATATTTGTAAATTTTGAAAAAATATCTTTAAAAAATCTTCCGGGTTTACATATTTTAGAATTTGTTTTGTTTCTTTTTCAGGTTCAAACTGCTGTTTTTCTTCAGATTTTTGTCCAAAGTAATGATTTCCAAGTTTATATCTTAAGTCAAAATAATCTTCGTAATCGATGCTGCAAAAAGTATTGTTTATATAATCGAGCATATCTTCATCCATGTAATGAAATATATCTCTCTCGATTCTTAAGAGAATATTTTCCACTTTTTCGAGTTTCTGAGTTTTGTTTCCGTATTTTGGCAGCTTTAAATATTCAAGAAGGTCTTCCAAATCGTGGTTTGTGAAGATTACTTTCAGGTTATTAATTAACTTACTCATCGCTGTCTCCATTTAGTGGTTCAAACCAAGCGTATATCGGATATATTTTTTCGACTTCTTTGCTATTAAGTTCATTTCCGTCAAAATCCCAGCCATAGCTTCTATCATTTGTCATTTCTTTTTGTATGTCGCTCAAATCATTATAACTTTTTTCCATATTTACACCTCCAGCTCCACTACTTTGGTGCTTTCTTCGCCGAACTGGCTGACTACGCGGACGGCGGCGCGTTGGTGTTCTTTCTTCTTTTCAATGGGATGGGACATAAAACCATAGAGGCGGTCGAATACTTCGTCGTCTATTTCTATTTTAAGTGTTTTTTCGGCGCTGACTTTTGTTTTCTGTCTGCTCATAGCGTCAAGTTCTTTTTTCCATTTATCAAATTCATTACCTCCGCCGCAGAAAAAGACCTGCCTTGCAATGAAATTGCTTCCGTCGTAATCGTCATCAACCATCCAGTAGGCTATTTCTTTTACACTGCGTGCCTTAACCGTGTCCGATATGGGGTCATAGATGTCCAGTCCGGCTATCTCTAACTGGTGCTTCCCTCCCGTTTTGTGTACTTTTATGTCAGGCTCGCCTATTGTGATGAATGAACCGGCTTTCTTGTCTTTTTTCAGCAGACCGTCCTGCATCAGGTCGTCGTGCATCCTTGCTTTGGTAACTTCAAACTGACCCATGCTCCAGGTTTCCTTAGCGTTCTGTATATTGCTCTCAAAGCTGAAGCCGAGAATGATAAGCCAGCCGGCATCTCCCTTGCTGCGGCATTCTCTAATTGCTTGGTTCACTGCCTCGCGGCTTACTGTGCCGAACTTCTGACCGATGTGGAAATAAGCCTTTCTTTCTCCTTTTTCTGTTTCGTAAAAGCCCTCTGCATGTATGTAGGGATTGCTCAGTCGGTCTATCCTGATGAAAACGGCGGTTTCGTTCTTCAGTCCGTTTTTTACTCCTGCTTTCATAAGATGCTCGAATACTCTCTGCTCAAATTTCGCATTGCTTTCGTCTTCGCGGGCTTCGGTTGTGAGCTGGCCGGGGCTGACCGGCTCAAAATTCTGCAAAGTATCGACGGTGAAGGCTCCTGCTACGCGGAGAACTTTTTTATCTTCATAAGGCTTATCGAAAAGCGTTTCCGTTGCGGGAGGTTCGTCATTGGCAAGCGATTTCAGAGTAATGTGCGGCACTTCTTCATAAACAAACCCCTGGCGGATGTCCCTTTGCTTTTCGTTTTCCGGTTTGTCCCTTATTTCAATTTTCAGGCTTCCGTTTGCATTGCGTTTCGGCTGACCGTCTTTTTCATACAGCTTTTTTATATTTACATCGCTGTAAAGGCGGTAGTATGGAAAAACTGCTGTCATAAGGCGTGTTTTGGCTATGTTTACGGCTATTCGGCTTGTGTCTATGGTTATCCATCGCCTGCCCCAATGCTCGGCGGCGTAGGCGGTGGTGCCGCTGCCGCATGTAGGGTCAAGCACAAGGTCGCCCGGGTCAGTGGTCATGAGGATACAGCGTTCAATTATTTTGGATGACGTTTCTACAACATAACTCTTATTTGTTGAGTATGATGCTGATTCCCAAGAATGATCGATAAATTCATATGGGAAATCATCAAAATAAGCTTTAAATCTAAGAGTGTTTTTTTGTGGAATTACTCTATCCAATTTGACAAGCTTTTTCATACCATTTTCATTTGTTTTCCAGCTCCTTCCACCACTTGTCATTGGAGGAATATACTTTTTATTCTTATATTCAACCTCAAAATTTGCATTTTGATTAAAGCCTGCGGGAGCAAGTTTATAAGATGCACATATTTTAGCTTCAGGATTTAAAGACTTTGGATTTCTTTTCTCATCAGAAGTTGGCTTACGTAGTTTTCCTTTTTCCTCTATTATGCTCCAAGTATCATTAATAGTAATTTCTTGTTCCTTAAATAACTGCCGATATTTCAAGATTTCAATATCTTTTGCGTAAAAAATAATATAATCATTTACGCTACCAAGATATTTAGGGTTCATTACACTAATTTTTCTTCTAAAATTTATCTGATTTACAAAGTTCTCACTTCCAAAAACTTCATCCATTAAGCATCTTACAAGATGAACATTCTCATCGCTAATCTGTACGAAACATGAGCCGGACTCCGTCAGCAGTTCTTTTGCCGCAAGCAGTCTGTCCCGCAGGTATGAAAGATAGCTGTGTATGCCGAGTTCCCATGTGTCTCGGTATGCCTTTATCTGTTCAGGTTCGCCGCTGAGGTGTTCGTCTTTTCCGTCGGTAATGTTTCTGTCATTGATGTTTATCTGCCAGTTCGAGCCGTATTTTATTCCGTAAGGCGGGTCGATATAAACGCACTGCACTTTTCCAGCCATGCCCTCGCGCTCCAGCAGACTTGTCATAACGAGCAGGCTGTCGCCCTGTATGATGCGGTTTGTCCAGTTGTTGCTGTGCTTGTAATAATCGCTTATTTTATCGAGTTCATCTACCTCAATGGCATTGCCGAAGAGTTCATTAACGGAAAAGAGACCTTCCTGCTCCGTTGTTTCTTCTTTCAGGCGGTACATTCTTTCTATAAGCGTTTCCGGCGCTATATGTTCGTGGCGGTACAGCGAGCGAATATCTACATTTAAAATGTCGTCTCTGTCATCTTCACCGTATTTACCGAGCCAGAAAAGTTCGGGATCATTCCCTCTTGAAACGACGGGATTTTTCGGGTAAAGCATCTGAGTATTGTCTTTGGATACTTGCGGGCTTGCAAGCTCCGCTCCGGCATCTTCCGAAGAGGGGATATAAGCTCTTTTTTCCTGATTGTGCTTTATGCTTTCAATGTTCATATCAGACCTGCAATTTTTGTTTTTGGGTATTTATAAAATTTAATAATTCTTCCTGTTTGGGCAGATGAAGCATGTATTTCTGAACGAATAGCTTTTCATCCATGCCGTCTGTTGCATATTTTACCAGTGCATCGTTCTTGCCGGTGCAGAGCAAAATACCAACGGATGGCTTATCGTTGTCCTGCATTATGTTCTTACGGTACCAGCTTACGTAAGTGTTAAGCTGGGAAAGATGGGCATGATTGAAAGCTTCGGTTTTCAATTCCACAAGCACATGGCATTTTAATATACGGTGGTAAAAAACAAGGTCAACAAAAAAGTATTCTCCACCTATTAGTATTTTTTTCTGCCTCGCCTCAAAGCAGAAACCTTCACCAAGTTCAATAATGAATTCTTGAATGTGATTCAAGAGAGCGGTTTCCAGGTCATTTTCAAGCACGACTTCAAGCGAACCAATATTAAGAAATTCAAATATCAAAGGGTCTTTTATCAATTCTGATGGAGAAAGCGGGACTGCTTTTTCCTGAACAATATCCATGAGTTTTTCTTTGTCTTCCGAAAACCCGATTCTTTCAAACAGCAGGCTTCCAATCTGCCTTTTAAGTTCTCTGACCGACCAAGTTCCTTTTATTGCCTGAATTTCATAAAAAGCCCTTTTGAGCGGGTCATCGATGGACATCAGCTCGACAAAGTGAGAAAAAGAGAGGTTTGTAATCAGTTTTTCGGGGTTTACACCAGTGAAATTTGTATCATCTTTAGATTGGTCAGGCAGTGTCTGACTTATTTGGTAATCTTCATTAACTTCTTTGTTATCAAGGATTATAGATTCATCAACTTCTTTGCTTTCCAATTCTGCAGACAGTGTCTGCAGAATTGAAGGTAATTGAAACAAAGTTTTGTTTAAATTGGATATTATAGCAGAAAAGAAATTCTTTTTGTTAAATTCTGCAGACAGTGTCTGCAGAATCTGGGGATAAATAGAATAAAACTTTTTAAAAAGCCATAAATTTCTTACTGACAATCCTTTAAGATGCTTTAACCTGTCTGAAAGATTATCGAGAATATTATCTCCGTACTTAGCTCTGTCTTCTCCGTTCTGTTCGTATTCGACAATATACATGCCGATAAGCCAGTTTCTGATTGTAGCGTTTATGTTAACGGCTTTGGCGGCATTTGACTGAAAATAATTATGAATGCCGTCAATATTTTGAACAAGTATATCAAAATTCATCTTAAAGGCTTTCAATTTTTTTTGTTAAAATATTCCGAATGTTTTTCTTTTCGGCTTCTCCTGCAATTTCTATGAAATGCCATTTCCCGTATCCGTATTTTTCACGGACTGCATTGACGGCGGGCAGCCAGTATTTTTCAACGTAATATTTCTTTTCTTCTTTGTCGGTATTGAAGCCGGTTATCTCAATAATCAGGTTGTGAATATCGCCGTTTCCTGCTTTTACTTTTGCAATGAAATCCGGCAGATAATTTCTTTCCTTATTATCCTTTGTATAAGGAATCCTGAAATCAAGAAAATGGTTTTTTACATAAGAGATGACGGAATCAATTTCGTCGAGAGTTTTTGCGGCAACAGCTTCCCATTGGCTGTCTTCAACAACGAAGTTTACATGGCTTTTCTTAGTACTGTAAACATCCCGTGTTGTCTGTCCGTGAACATACTTAGTGCTTCCGAAATTGTACATATCGAAAACGGGCATCAAATACTGTTCATTGTTCTTTTCGGGGTTAATGCCGTGCGCAATATTGTCGCACACGGATTTTTCATTTTCAAAAAGGATGAGTTTCTTGTATTCATCACTTCTGTTAATAACTTTCAAATGATAGTGATACCAATGTTCCACAGCTCTCTTCAAGTCTCCGAAAA
This sequence comes from uncultured Hyphomicrobiales bacterium, assembly GCA_964577665.1. Classification (GTDB taxonomy): domain Bacteria; phylum Bacteroidota; class Ignavibacteria; order Kapaibacteriales; family UBA2268; genus CAYVTD01. The sequence goes on along the minus strand of CAZOBD010000028.1, from coordinate 15,511 downwards.
GCTGAAACTTAGCATTCTTGTCATCATCGGAAAATTTATATTTAATAAGCGCCCTTGTAAGCCGGTAAATAATTTCCTGTTCCCTTTTCTGCATGACTTGTTTTAAAGTCATAATATCTTCGTCATCACCGAAAGCGTGTTTCATTGATACTTCAGTAGGCTGAGTTGTAGTATCTATGGAAAATTCAGGGACGCCGGAGTAGTCAAAATGAATGTTTTCATCAGGATAATCAATTCGGTAACCGATCAGATTTGGGAATGTGATTTCATAATCTTTTTCCCTTTCAAGCAGCGCTTTAACGGTTTTATAATCCCTTGGATTAGGCGGCGGATTTTTGCCGCCTTTAAATAAATTGAATGGAACACCAATAATACGTGCATATTCAGGCGGAAACTTCCATCTGACTATTTTCCTTTTGTCTTCTGTAGGTTTTCCGTTTTTATCATATCCCATAAGTTCATAGCTCATTCTTCTAAGCGCTCTGCCGGCAACCTGCTCGCAAAGAAGCTGAGAACCAAATGCACGAACACCCATTACATGAGTAACGGTATTTGCATCCCAGCCTTCGGTAAGCATAGAAACGGAAACGACGCATTTTATATGAGCTCCGAGTTTTCCCTGTTTGCCGACTGTATTGACAACTTCACGGAGTATTTCAGAATCTGAAATATTTAATGCGCTGCCCTGCCCTTGTAAAATTGAATAATCCTTCCTAAATTCTTCAATTTCTCCTGCAAAAACTTCTTTGAACTCTTTATTAATCTGATCTGCATCTTCCAGAGCATTGCTGTCAATCAAAAGAGTTGGCGGTCTTTTCTTTGGTTTTATCATCATACCGGAATCAATGTAATTTGAAAACTCCTCAATATTTCCTTTAAAATATTTTTTATTGCCATCCTCTGATTGTATTTCGTAACCAGCAATATATTTGTAAACATCTTTAGAGACTGAAGTATTGTTGCATACAATAATCATAACGGGCGGCGTCGAAAAAATGTCGGCTCTTCTTTCATCTTTTTGTCGGATAAGATTTTGGAATTTCATGTAATTGCTGTAAAAATGATCGAGAGCATTTTTTACAAGAGCCGGAACATTTGGTGGATACTCAGACAGCTGTTCTCCTTCTTTCTTTGCATCTGACTTCTTCTTCCTAACACCCTTTTTGTCAAGTTCATCTTTTACATGATCATAAATATTTTTCAACATAGATTCTTCGATTGACTGAGTATCGTCAGATTCAGGCAGATAGGGAATTTTAACTAATCCGGATTCAATAGCCTCAACAAGTCCGAAATCAGTAACGACCCATGGGAAAAGAGTGTAAGGGGCATAACCCGAACCTTTCAAATAATATGGAGTAGCGGAAAGGTCATAAACATTAATAATATTGAATTTGGAAGCAATGTCAGAAAGCCCTCGGAACCAAACGGCTGCTTTCTTATTTTCATCATCCTCGTTGTCTTCAGTTTTTTTATTTGATTTTGGATTATAGCAATGGTGAGCTTCGTCGTTTAAAATAAGCAGTCTGTTCGTCTTGCGGATTTTTCCGAGAACTCGTTTAATCATACCAGCAGCATCTTCTGTTCCGTAAGTCTTTTTGCCGTCTGCATCAATTTTTCCGTCCATAGGACTGACTTTATTGCCTTTCAAATGCCTGTATTCAAAAGAATGATAATTTGTAATAACCAGTTTATCATTTATACCGCCCACAATACTGGCATATTTTCTGGGAATAAGGTCTCTTATATGATAATAATCATTCTTTCCTTCAATATCAATCCTGAGAACTCCGAGCCTGTTTTTGATTGTTATGCCGGGAGTTACAACAAGAAATAAATCCGCAAATCTTTTATCGTTACGATAATGGTATCTGTTTAAGAAATGATATAGGATAAGGCAAGCCATGACAACCGTTTTTCCTGTGCCGGTTGCCATTTTAAAAGAAATACGAGGAAGCTGCTCAGCCGGATCATCACTCATTGTCTTGCGGGCGTCAGATAATTGAGTTGTTATGCTGTTCCCTACATTTGATTTTCCGGCTGTTTCATTCAGCCAAACAGCAGTTTCCACCGCCTCTCTTTGAGCAAAGAAAAGCTTTTTGGTAAAAATACGCTCATCATTTAAAAACCAGTATTCAAGCAGATCTTTTGATATGCCTGTTACTCCGGGATATTTTTCTTCTCTCCATTTTTTTACTTCGGTACGCAGCAGATTAATAAGATGTGAAGAATAGGTCTCCCGAAAATCGCTGATTGCAAAAGCTGTAGTCTGGTCTCTTTCTCTTTGCGGCGAAGCATATACGGTCGGGTCAAAAGGACGCCTTCCTTCTTCAATTTTTTCATAATTTAATTCGCCATCGAGATTAGTAAAATAATGGTACTCAGGCTCCTCATAGGGATTGTTTAAAATCGGATTGTCGTTTTTCATATATCTTCTAATAAAGTAGTATTACAGAAATAATAACTCTTATTGTAACTATCAAAATACATAAAACTCAGAAAAATCATTGATTGACAAAAATAAGTTTTTAAAAGTTGAAATGCAAGACAATTTAACAAGAAAAGCAAATATTCTATTTTTGACATTCCCTCAAATCAATACGAAACACATTATATGGCAATCAGGAAGGAGCAATAAAAGAAGCATAAACTACACAAAATAAAAATGATAACTATAAAGTATTCCCCATTCATTAGACAGAAAAGTTGATGAATTGGAATATATTGATAGTATCTCCCATGAAACTGTTCGCAAGGTTTTAAAAAAAACGAATTAAAGCCATGGAAACATAAAGGATGGATAATACCACCATTGCAAAATGGTGATTTCGTTGCCAATATGGAAAATATATTAGGTGTATACAAAAGGGCTTATAATTCAAAATTTCCAGTAGTATGCATGGATGAGTCGCCAAAGCAATTGATTGGAGAGACAAAAGTACCAATTAAGGCAGCTCCTGGCAAACTGGAAAAATACGATTATGAATATGTAAGGAAAGGAGTATGTAATATTTTTATGGCAAACGAACCACTGGCAGGTAAAAGATATGTGAAAGTTACTGAGACTAAGACAAAGAGAGACTGGGCAGAGTTTATTAATGAAATATCAGAGATATATAAGGATGCTGAAAAGATAACATTAGTTATGGATAACTATGGGACACATAAGCCAGGATCGTTTTATGAAGTCTATAGTCCGGAGAGGGCAAAACAATTATGGGACAGGTTTGATTTTGTATTTACTCCGAAGCATGGTAGTTGGCTGAATATGGCAGAAATAGAGCTTAACGTACTTATGGGGCAATGTCTAAAAGGCAGGATTGATAATATAGAAGATGTATCGATTCAATCAGAAGCATGGATGAAATCCCGGAACGGGAAGGAGGCAAAAATCAACTGGCAATTTACAGCCGAAGATGCGAGAATAAAATTATTAAGATTATATCCGACTATTGATGATTGACATGACACTACTTACATTTTTATTCTTCATCGAATTTTATGAGGTTTATCCCTGCGGAGGACCCGTCACTCATAGTGTTACAAGTCAAGAGGAACTGGACGACCTGCTTGCCGGCAGTACTACTCCGCCTTTGGCGCAGGGAGATAATATAGAATTAAGCGGCAGCCTCAATTTGAATTTGAGTTATACTCAGGCACAGGCATTTTTTACAAATATAGCTGAGATAACTCAGAAAAATCCTAAGGATAACAACAATACCCTTAATTTTAATTGCGAAACGTTTGATTTTCAGAGTGTTTCTAATTTTAAGACAGGTCCAAGTATTGAATTTAATATTAATAACGCTAATTAGTCGATGCTGAAAAACACATCATCCATAATTCAGAGTCAATATTGTTCTGTTAGCCAATATAGATCTCCCAGCCAAAATTAACTTGAGAAAAGAAAAACGCAGCTCCCGCATCAGCTTGCGTAAGTTGTAAGCTGCACATGATAGTAATAAATTCATTTCGTCACTGCTTTTGATTCTTACCGTAGCCCTTCATGCTTGTCCACTCTTTTATTTGCAAAGTTTATTACAAAAAAAAGCATTTCCCGGCAAATAGAAAAGTATTAATAGCCAATAAACTACTTTAGTTTTCAACTATTTATACACAATTTCAGCATCGACTAAATAACCTTTAATCATATTTCATCATAAAATTTCTTTTTAAAATTATTATTTCAAAACAAAATTTCTAATATTTTATTTAATTAAACTTCCTGCTTTCTCATGTGTCTAATAAATTGTAATTTACTAAAAATATTTGATGAATATGATTGGTTTGCCATGAAAATAATTGTTTTACTTCTGCTTTCTTTTAATACGATTTGCTTGTTTTCGCAATACAATGTAAAAGACAGTTTGTTGCATCAGGATAAGCAAAGGCTTTATATACTTCATATTCCCCCGGATTACGACGGCAGTAAGAAAGTACCAATGCTTATTTTTCTGCACGGCGGCGGCGGAAATTTTCTCAGCGCTCAGGGCTTTACCAGGTTCAATCCTGTTTCTAACAAAAACGGTTTTATCACGGCATACCCACAGGCTTATTACGAAAGCGCTCCGAACAGCTTTATCTGGGCAGACGGAAGGAACACATCCGCTGATAAGGCAGGTATAGATGACGTCGGTTTTATAGGCAAAATGACTGATACTATTCTTGCAGGCTACAATGTTGACAGAAAGAAGATATACTTGTGCGGTTTCTCAAACGGCAGCTTTTTAACGCAGAGAATAGCTTTTGAAGACAATAAAAGATATGCCGCTATGGCTGCTCTCGGCGGCACTCTTGACTCCAATCTGCTTCAAAATGCTAATCCCGGCAGGGCAATTCCGATGATGTATGTTTTTGGAATGGAGGATCCTTTCGTGCCTTTCGAGGGCGGACTCGTTTCAGGTGTGCCGGGCGTGCCCGTTACCGGAATTGAAAGCGCCGTTAAATACTGGGCTGAAAACAACCGCTGCAAAACTGAGCTTGATTCTGTCAGACTGCCGGATATCACCCCTAAAGACAACTCAACTATTACCGTTTTTGAATACACCGATTGCGGCTGCAATTCGGATGTCAAGTATTACAAAATTTATGGAGCGGGACATACTTGGCCCGGGGTTGAAAACGAAAGTTATGAAGAAATAGCAGGAGAAACCAACGAAGACATAAACGCCGGCGAAGAACTATGGAATTTTTTCAATAAATATGAGCTGTGTTTATCCGGCTCCACTGTCGAAGAAAAAAATGCTGCGGGAATGAAAGTCTTTCCCAACCCCGCTTCGGATTATATTGAAATCAATCTTGATAGATGGAGTCCATCTTCGAGATGGACTCCATCTGAAATCAAAATCTACAACTCTTTCGTTGAATGCATTATGTCCGTAGTTGGAGGGGCAATTCATGAATTGCCCCTCCAACGGATTGATATTTCGCATCTGCCTGCCGGGATGTATTTTATCCAAATAGGAAATTATACAGAAAAATTTATGGTGCTGAGGTGAAGATAGATAAAAATACATTCAGATTCATTCGTCAATTAAGTAATAGTACACTAATAAAGGAATTATCATTATGCAAAATCAAATTGCAATTGGATACAAACAAATTGTGAATTTAGCGTATTTACTTCCTGATAAAGAAAAGAAAAAGCTAATAATTGAGTTGAAGAAATCTATTAAGAATGCCAATGAAAGAGTAATCGGTAAATATGATGGACAAATTAGCATTTCAGATGATTTTGATGAACCATTAGATGATTTCAAAGAGTATATGCCATGAAGTATTTAATAGATACTCAAATTCTAATTTGGATGCTTGGATTATCAGACAGATTACCCAAAGATATTGTTAGAATTTTAATTAATCCACAGAATGATATAATTGTCAGTATGGCATCAATTTGGGAGATTGCTATTAAGATGAGTATTGGCAAATTAAACGTACCATTTGAATTTAAGAATATTTATGATGAAATTGAGAATTTGAATATAACTATCCTGAATATCAAAACCGAACATATTTCAAAAATAATTGATTTACCGTTTCATCACAAGGACCCTTTTGACAGATTAATTATTTCACAGGCAATCTTTGAAAATATTCCTGTTATTTCAAGCGATAGAAATTTTAAATTTTATAATATTGAATGTATTTGGTAAAGCATAAAATCAAAATCTACAACGCGCTCGGCTCATGTGTAATCAATTACGAATTTCAAATTACGAATTACGGAAAAGGTGTAATGACCGTAGAGACAAGGCATGCCTTGTCTCAACAAAGAATTGTTATTTCGCATCTGCCAGCAGGATTATATTTCATTCAAATTGGAAATTATTCACAACAATTTTTGGTGGTGAGATAATAGATTTGGTTTAGTACTTACTTACTGATCACCAGCAACCTACTTAAACTCATGCACAAAAACCGGCAATTTTTGTGCATATCTAAGCACTCATGCACAACGGTTGGGCATAGCTATTCAGAAAATAAATCTTAAAGAGCTATATTCTTAAATTTATTGTTTTGTGATAAAGAACAATTATTTGACTTTTTTGCAACATTTAACTTATTAATGTGTATTAGTTATAATATTGTAAAACGTTGTTGTGGAGAAAAAATGAAAAGATACTTAACACCAATTTTAATATTTGCTTTTTTATCAAGCGTTTCATTTTCGCAGAATATTACACTATAGCCAGTGCAAGGCAATATGGTTTGCGCAGTGCAGGTAAACGACTTGAACAGACAGACTTTTGCTATAGGAGTTCCTGAAACTATAGGGAGTTCGGAAAGTATGATCTTAAATTTTCCTGAAGTAAATTATCTGCGAGAAATTTAACTAATAATTATCATGTATGCAACAAAATAAACACTGATGTTTACGTCAAATAAATATATTTGTTCAATAATTCTGAAAGTAGTCCAATATGAGATTTTCTACTCTTAAACTATTTATAGTTATTGTTTTATTGGCATTTCCAAATTTTTTGAATGCTCAGATTTCTATTTACAGTGAGGGCTTCGAAGCATCAAAAGAATTTCCTGAGGGTTTTATTATTCTTAATTTTGACGGTAATCAAATAGCTCCGCCTGTAAGCAATATATTCTCTTGGGAGGATAATGGCTGGATAGTCGGGACTATTCTCCACGAACCGAACAATAACTTTGCTATCACGAGCTCCAGATTTGAAAATCAGGAGCAGGCAGACCGCTGGATGATATTGCCCAAAATTCAGCTAACAACGAACAACTATCTGATGTGGAGAGCTAGACAATCAAGCAATAAGCCAGAAAACTGGGAAACATATCAAATCCTTATTTCTGATACAGGTACTGAAAAAGAAGATTTTACAATGATCTACGAAAGTAAGCCAACTTACAGCTTTGAATATCCAAAAATAAATCTTTCAGACTTATCTGATCGGGAAGTATATATAGCATTCAGAAGTGTTGGCGAAAATGGTTGGATGCTATTTGTTGATGATATTAGTGTTGTTCAGCTAATGGATAGTGATCTAAGCTTAGATAAAATTGAATTGCCTGACTTTTTGAATGTAGGTGAATATTCTTTCGCTTTTTCAGTAACTAATTGGGGAAATAATTCGGTAGATTCAGTTACTATCCACTGGTTAGAAAATGAAAAAGCAATTAGCGGTAGCGAAAAGATATTTACAAATGGGCTTGATTCCTTTGATAAAAATGACTTTCTCGTGGAGCAAAAGATACCTTTCAATAATCCGGGAGCTTATGATCTAAAATTCTGGGTATCTTATGCAGATGGCACTTCTGACGAAGTACCAGGTAATGATACTTTATACTTACATATAAATGTCTTATCTGATAATAAAGTGCCTAAAAAAGTCTTGCTTGAATACTTTACTGGCACATGGTGTGGCTACTGTCCGAGAGGAGCTTTAACAATTAAGAATATAATGAATGAAGAAATTGATTTCATACCGATAGCTATTCACGGTGGGAATAATGATGAACCAATGAGGACATATTATGGGGATACTTTGATAAATTACTACAATCCTTCTTTTCCAACTGGTTTGATAGACAGAGTAAAATTTGATGACCAAAACCAGATCAATACCAACGATAGTGAATGGCAAAAATTAATAGAAAGGAGATTGAATACTCCTGTTCCAGTAATTGTCAGTTCAATATATAAGCTTGATAACAGCGGGAAAACAATCGAAGTTGAAGTAGAGGCAGAATTTGTAGAAGATGTACATGGCAACTATACTTTCAATGCATATATCATCGAAGATAAGGTAACAGGCGACAGCAGATACGATCAAACAAATTATTTCAATGACGATAGGAATTATCCTGATCTTTATAAAAAAGGAAACCCGATACCTGGCTACGAACATCGCTACGTGCTAAGAGAGTTGCTCGGAGGAGCATGGGGTTATAATCATCCACGAGATGGCATTCCAACAAATATTGAAAAGGGAAGCAAATACTCACATACATTCAAGACAGAATTAAACTCAGATTATAACATAAACGAACTATATGTGGTTGCTTACGTAATGAAACTGGGCAAAGATCGTAAATCAGATGAAATACTTAATGCAGATTTTCAGAAGATCGAAGTTGAAACTGGGATCGCAGAACTTAGCGATGGAACATTATTGATTATATACCCCAACCCCGCTTCAGATTATATTGAAATTAATCTTGAAAGATGGAGTCCATCTTCGAGATGGACTCCATCTGAAATCAAAATCTACAATACCTTCGGCAAATGTGTGATGACTGAAACAATTCATTCGATGACTCGGAGTCATCGGATGAATATAAGCAGATTGCCCGTTGGCTTATACTTCATTCAAATTGGAAATTATTCGGAGAAATTTGTGGTGGTGAGATGAGGAAGAAATAATAACAAACATAAAAATTAATGTACGAAATAAATTATGGTTTTCAATAAAACAATAGCATATTTTCAGCACAAAAAATGACTTAACGGGACTCAATCTGGTATAAAACAATAAAATATATTTTGAAACTTCTAAAAACATAAGTTTATTTATATAAAAGTGTTAGAATGAATAGATTATTGATATATATAGATAATTGTTGCTTTAACAGGCCTTATGATGATTTTAGTTCTATCACTGTTTATATGGAAGCTGAAGCAAAACTGATTATTCAGGATTTGGTAAAAAACAACAATATTGATTTGGTATGGTCTTACATTCTGGAATTTGAAAATTCAGCAAATCCTTCAACCGAAAGAAAAGAATCAATTTTAGCTTGGAAAAAAATGGCTAAAATTAATGTTCTCGAAAATAATAATATTCTTATTAATGCAAAAGAATTTTTATCCATAGGAATTGGAGTTAAAGATTCTCTACATATTGCCTGTGCAATTGAATCACACTGTGATTTTTTTATTACAACAGACAAAGGAATTATTAAAAAAGCTAATCAGATTGAAAATATTAAAATAATGAATCCTATTAATTTTATTCAATTCATTGAGGATGAAAATGAGAACCGATAGTGATATTAAGCAGGAGGGTTTTAATGCTCTTGCTGAAAAATTAGATATTATTGAAGTCGAAAGGTTCTTTATGCTAATAAATAAAGAAAAATTTGATTATACAAAATGGCGTAAAAATTTATTTGAAAATTTAAGTGTTGATGAATTATCCAATCGAGCTATGGCTTATACAAAAAATTCATAAGTATTGGCAAGTTCGCTTCCGGCGACTAAAAATCATCAACAGTTTAGAGGGAAAGTGTGATGACCGAATCAATTCATCCGATGACTCCCCGAGTCATCGGATAAATATCGAGCATTTGCCTATCGGCTTATTTTTCATTCAAATTGGTAATTATTCGGAAAAATTTGAGGTTGTGAGGTAATTATTCTTATTTTTGCATTATTGGTAAAATTCTTCCGTGTTAAAGCTCAAAAAGGTAATGGATGAGTGTTAAGTAAAATAAAAACAATATATATATGAATGAATTAAAATATACTATACAGTTTACTGAAACAGCTATTAAAAACATTCATTCATTGAAAATAAATGACAGGAAACGTGTAATCGAAAAAATTGAATTACTCGCTGAAAACCCTATAGCAGCAAAAAATGTTAAGAAACTCGTGGATTTTGATATTTCTTATAGTTTAAGAATAGGCAGTTATAGAGTATTATTTGAGCGAGATGACAAAATTCGTATAATTGATATTATTGATTTACGTCATAGAAAAGAAAGTTATAGGAGAAAATAGTATGTTATTAGAAAACTATCAGATTATAAAACAAGGTGATTCAGATCGCTTTGCAATTATTGATATTGCAGAATTTCAAAAAGTGAGGGAATTATTAAGTAATGCCGAAAAACTTCAAGATTACCTCGACTATCTTCATATTCAGGAAGTAAAAAACAAAAAAGATAAAATGTATTCAATAGAAGAAGCCAAAAACATGCTTAATTTATAGGAATTAAAATGACAAGAGAATTTCAGGTTATAATAGAAAAAGACAGCGAGGGCTGGTTAATTGCTAATGTTCCGGCATTAAAGGTTTGCCATACTCAAGCAAAATCTATAACACCTTCGGAGAAAGTGTAATGACCGTAGAGACAAGGCATGCCTTGTCTCTACAAAGAATTGATATTTCGCATTTGCCAAATGGCTTATATTCCATGGTATTTAAGGATTATACAGAAAAATTTATAGTGGTGCGGTAATGAATAAACCTTTCCCCATTTTTGATGTCTAATCAAAGTATTGTGAACTGTAAATTGAAGAATTTGAATGAAAAGTTTAATTACTATTATATTTCTTATTCTCTTGGCAACTATCCTAAATGCTAAAGATAATTACTTAATCATAACTACTCAAGAGTATTCCGAGAGCGAAGCTCTGTCAAGATTTATTGAATATCGCAATCAGGATTTCAATATTTTTTTAAAAGTAAATAGCGAAATTGGCGTTTTGCCAATAGATTATGCAAATTTTATTACAGAGTTTAATCCGGATTATGTGCTTTTAATCGGAAATTATACTGATTTTCCTTCCAAAACAATTCCTTATTCTAAGCCCGTTGAATCATATAATTATTGGGTTGCCGGGCAAATTGATAGTTTATACCAAATCAAAATCCCATTAGGGCTTTTCTTTGTTGAAAATGAAGCCGAACTTGAGAATATTGTTTCAAAAACAATTACATTCGAGCAGAATTTAGATGAAATGCCTAATAAGTTATACACTCATTCTGGTAGTATAGAAGCCCTTCCACCTTGGCCTGTTGAATTCAATGATGAAATTCTTTCTGAAATGTATAATTCATTTTTCAAAAAAAACGGGTATTTGCATCGACACGAAAGCTCGCTTGACGACACTCCAAATGATGCTTTAAGCGATGTCCAGGCTATAAATAACAGCGTTAAATATATTTTATATCATGGACACGGCAACATACAAAAATGGATATTTGGGATGGGAGTACCGGGTATTGAATATTTGCAAAATGAAAAATATTATCCAATTATTTTTTCTGCCTCCTGCTTGACAGGAACTTTCACCGGAAAAATTGATACTATAGAAGCACCATGTTTTGCTGTGAATATGCTATCTTCTGAAAATGGAGCAGCAGCGTTTATCGGAGCATTTAACGTATCATCAAGAGGCCAGAATCCACTGCTTTATGGATTTTCAAAAGCAGTAAATAACAGCAATTATTTAAGATTGGGCGATGCAATGCTATATGCTTATAATAGTATTGAAATGCCGGAAACTGTAAAAAAGTATTATCCACACGTTATGGCTTTTGAATACAATAGAGCAAGATTTCAATTCCATTTATTTGGCGACCCTGCATTGAAAATTAATTCCACAGGAACAAGTATAAAAAGCACTGAATCGTTTCAGGATATTTCTATTTCTCCAAATCCCGCTTCGGATTATATTGAAATCAATCTTGATAGATGGAGCCCACCTTCGAGGTGGACTCCATCTTCTATCAGAATCTACAACAGCTTCGGCGAATGCATTATGTCCGTAGTAGGGGCAATTCATGAATTGCCCCTACAAAGAATTGATATTTCGCATCTGCCCGCAGGAATGTATTTCATTAAATTTGGAAATTATACAGAAAAATTTGTGGTTGTGCGGTGAAAATATTGTAAATTTGCATTAGTTAGAGTGAATGTGTATATTTTATAGCTAATTGAAAACCACAAAAGGTGAACTGACGAGCGAAGCAAGTAATGTAGTTATTATTTAAACAAGTAATCACTGGAATCAGAAATGTGGCGAGTGTAAGATGAAATTTACAACGCATTTTATTGAAGATGTTATGCCCAAGCGTCCATATTTGGATACTGAACTTCTTGTTGGTATTATTAACAATCCAATAAGAAGGGAAATACAAGATGATAATAAAATTAAACTTTGAAGCTATTCGTCCAAACATAATAAGTATGTCAGGGTCATTTTGCTTGAAGATGGGGAAACAATACATACAGCATTTTTTGACAGAAATTTTAAATTTTAGTTTGAGGTAAAATTATGAAATTTAGTTATGATAAAGATACAGATGCGCTTTACATAAATCTTGTTGATGTGCCCGGCGTTGATTCTTATGAGTTATCGCCTGATTATATTGTTGATGTTGATGAAAAAGGGAATTTGATAGGTATCGAAGTTTTGAATGTTAAGAATAAAGTAGATTTCGGACAAATAATATTCAATCAAATACCAGTCAATGATGTTAGGTTCATAAATCAATCTGCTGCTTATTAGAGAGAGCAGGCGAGTGAAGCAAGTATTGTAATTATTTTATAAATATTTAGGAGAAGAGAAATGAAGAAGATAGCATTTGTTTTTGTTTTAATCACTTTTATGTTTTTAGGAGTATCACAACTATATTCTGCAGAAGGAAAATTAAAGAATGATAGATTTTTAAAGGATAAAAATGGGAATATTACAGGATTTAGATTTGATATTTCAAATATTTCTAAAGATGGTTCTTGTATAACAGCTATAACATTTTACATTGTAATTTACAAATGGGAGGATGGGAAAAAAGTGTTTTATGGTTTAGAGTCAAAAGTATGGGATTGTAATGTTTATCAAGGATATTATGAATCTTTTGAGTTTGATTTAAAAAAATGGTATGGTAAAGCCGATGATTTTGATAATACATGGGGTTGGACATTTATGAGCACTAAATAGTGAAATAAGATATAAGGATTATTTGTAAAATGAATGGTGAATATGATTGGGCAATGGAACAAGCTATACAAGATTTGCATTATGAAGCAGTTATGGAACGTGCTAAAAAAGAACAATGCATTTATCTTTTTGTCGAGGGCGATTCTGAAGAAAAATCATTTGATAATCTTTTATATAAATCTGATTTTGACATAGACAAAGAAGGAATTGTAATAGCTAATTATGGTGGAAATGGCAATTTGAAAAATGTGTTAAAATTTTTCAAAAATACTTTGAGTTCTGAAAGACCAGCTATAATAACTTATGATGATGATATAAATGGCAAAAAAATTATTAAAGATTTAAAAAAAGAATTTGGGAATGATTTAAACTTAACTTTTTTTCAAATCCCAATAAATCCAATCATAAAATATGAAGATGGAACTGAAGGTGGATCTTTTGAAGAAATGTTTGATAAATACTTTTTTCTGGAATGTTGTTTTTCAGATGAATTTTTAACTGATAGTCCTAAATATCATTTAAATAATTTCATAAACGGGTTTAATATTGTAGATCCTTGGATTAAACAAGTTGAAAAATATTTTCATTCGATTAATGAAAAAATTAATAAAGTTGATTTAGCAATTTTTTTATCTGAAAGAATCACTACAGTTCCTGAAACTATTATGAAATTAAGTTATGTATTGAAAGAAGTACGAGAAAAAAATCCTATAACACATCCAGATGATGTTGAGTTACCCCAAATTCGTGGTTTAACTTGTTAATGAATACAAAAAGTCCTTCCTCCGAAGGGCTTTCCCTTATCTCTTTATGGATAAGTTGCTATACACTAAGAAAATAGTTACATTTTTTTGAAATAAAACTTGTAAGTAATAAATACACTGCTAAGCCGTTTTAATTATTGTAAATACAATAAAGAAAGAATATATGGAAAACAAATTAAAACTAACAATTGTATATACACCTTGCGAAGAAGGAGGTTATACAGCTTATATTAAAGAAATGAGAGGCGTTATTTCCGAAGGTGAGACAAAAGAAGAAGCACGCGAAAATGTTTTGGATGCTCTCGGTCTTATGCTTGAGGTAGATAGAGAGGAGTCTGAACTTGAGGATAGTACAATTAACAAAATTTCAGACGAACTCTTAATACTTGCATGAAAAGAAACGATTTCATTAAATACTTGAATAGATATAATTGTATTCTATTTAGAGAAGGAGCGAAACATACTTGGCCCGGAGTTGAAAATGAAAGTTATGAAGAAATAGCAGGAGAAACTAATGAAGACATAAACGCCGGTGAAGAACTATGGAATTTTTTCAATAAATATGAGCTGTGTTTATCAGGTTCCGCTGTCGAAGAAAAAAATGCTGCGGGAATGAAAGTCTTTCCAAATCCCGCTTCGGAATATATTGAAATCAGACAACCTTCCGAAGGTTTCAAACCTTCGGAAGGTTCGAATATCAAAATCTACAACAGCTTCGGGGAATGTGTGATGGAATTGCCAGATGTCCAACATCTCGGAGATGTTGGACATCTGAAACGGTAAGTAAAAATAAACATATAAATATCTACTGATTTCTTTATTTACAATTTTAAAAATGCTGTTTCGACTATATTACCGATTAGTAATTTTTTAGTTTGAACAAAAAAAGGAGAAAATAATGGCAGGTTATTATTTCAGCAAAATAATTGAAACGGATTTTGATTCCGCAATAGAGAGAGTTACGGCGTTACTGAAAGAGCACGGATTCGGCGTTTTAACGGAAATAGACGTAAAAGCAACAATGAAAAAGAAGCTGGATGTTGATTTCAGAAATTATAAGATTCTTGGTGCCTGCAATCCTGCTTTCGCTCATAAGGCTTTGACTGCTGAGGATAAAATCGGCACTATGCTGCCCTGCAATGTGATTGTACAGGAACCGGAGCCGGGAAAAGTGGAAATAGCAGCAGTGGATCCTATAGCATCCATGCAGGCTGTCGGTAACGAAAAACTCGGCGAAATAGCCTCTGAAGTGCAGAAAATGCTGAAAGATACTATAAATAGTCTTTGAAGTGTTAAGAAATCGCGAAGATATATAGATACAACTTCAGATGTCCAGCATCTGTCAGATGTTGGACATCTTTCTGTTGTTGTTTCATCTGTTTATTTAACCTTCCGAAGGTTTCAAACCTTCGGAAGCTTCCTGCCTTCGGATATTGTCATTCCGCACTTGATGCGGAATCTCACGAATGAATATTTCCCCTCTTGAGAGGGTATAAAGGGGTGTGTTACTCATTCGTGAGATTCCGGCATTTCGACTATCGCTCAATAC
>CAZOBD010000027.1:0-31189 GCA_964577665.1 uncultured Hyphomicrobiales bacterium | reverse complement strand
TTGCCAAATCTAACAAAATAATCATTCCCTTGAGTGTTTTTTCCGTAATCATGGACGTTTCATCTGCTGTTGAATATTTATTCAAACGTGCAAATACCAACAGCTTGCTTTAATACAACGTATCAGTGCGGATAGAATTTTTTTGATTCTTCAATAATAATCAAAATTTTCCGAAAAACAACGGACTTTAAGAAATCATATTATTGACAAAAAGATAAACAGAAAATAATAATAAATATTTAACTAAATCTTTCCAGTTCTTTCACATTTTTTTATTATATATGCTGTTTGTATTGTGAAAAAAAAATAAAAAGAATAATGACAGGCAAAACCATCATACAATCAGCAATCCTTTTTTTTATCTTACCGCTAGGAGCATTAGGACAGAAGGCAGTCATAAGCGAATATTACAATGTTTCCGGCGATCCGACTAACGAATGGACTGAACTGCTTATTACTCAGGACAATGTTACCCTGGTCGGGCATTCCCTTCGTGATAATGCCGGCTCCGGCGGCGAACCTAATAACTGGCAGGGCGGAGTAAAATTCAAAGATGTCCGTCTTTGGAGAAATCTGAGGGCAGGCACTATTATTTTAATAAAACACCGCGGCTCCTCCGTCGTTGATGAAGATAAATCGGACGGATATATCGAAATAAACGCCGGTAATTTAACATATTTTGAAAAAGTATGCTGGGGCTGCGCCCTTGCAGACTGGGAAAATTCCGCTCTTAACATTGCTCAGGCAAGTGAAATCGTCCAATTGATGGATCCTTCCGAAAATCATGTGCATTCGCTAAGCCATATACCAAACTTGAACAGGCAAGGCGATTATTCTGACCTCCCCTCTCCAAAAGTCAGTTTCCACGGAGATGTTAATAACGGCGCGTCCGTCAGAGTGGTACCCGGGTTATCTTTATCAGCTTATGCCTCAGGCATTGACAATACTCAGACAACTTCGAGTTCTTCCGATAAAACCGAGGGACTTCCCAATAACAGTTCGAGTTCCACGGATGAAAACCAGATACTGTGGCGGTCTCTCCGCCAGCCCGGATGGACTTCCCCCAACTTAAGCATAAGCATTCAGGGAAACAGCTTGAAGTTGAACTGGAACACGGCACAGGACAATAATCCTCAAGACGGCACCCAGGGATATACGATAGTACGCTACCCAAAAGACGGCTTTATTGATGCGGAGCATCCCGTTGACGGAAAAATATACAGCCCCGGAGATAAAATCGGTTCTGTTACGGAGGTCGTGGATAATATTCCATCTTCAAGAACAGCCGAATACACCGATAGTTTTGAAGTACCATGCGGCGATGCTTACATTTACCGGGTTTACGCCTTCCGCTATTCCGGTGATGACAGAGGCATGGACAACTGCCCCGAAAATGCCAGAGGCAGATCATATAATGAAACAAATTATGCTGAAGCCGAAATTGCTAAAGAAGCTCCTCAAAAACCTGTAATAATACCTGAAAACGGCATTACCGAGATTTGCGAAGGCGACAGCATAGAGCTGCGCTCGAACATTTTTACAGGGATAGAACATTTTGAATGGCTCTTAAACGGAAATGAAATTCCGGATTCCGATAAAAGCCGGATTTTTGCCGTTGAGGCAGGGGCTTACAAACTAAGGGTATATGACAAAAACGGCTGCCATTCCGAATCTGAAACGGTAACAATAAATGTTTATAAATATCCCGAAGCAGATATTTATTACAGAATATCCGCGGGCGCTTCATATAAAATAACAAACGATACCAATTTCAGGATATGCCCTGATGAAGAGTTAGAATTACTGACAATTCAGGAAGCGGATATCCTCTGGTATCTTTCAGGAACTCAGGCAGGTAACGGAAAACTGATAAGAGCGAATGGACAGGGCGAGTACTATAATGTGGCTGTAAACGGAAATCTTTGCAGAGATACTTCATACAAAGTGAACGTGGAGTTTATTAACGGTGATTTTGACATTGAACCAGATACACTTTTTTTCAATCTCTCCGGAAGCGAAAACGGTGCGGAGCAGAGTTTTGATTTAATCAACAGAAATTCTGCCGAATTAAACTTTTCAGAAGTTGATATTGAGCAGGGCGGTGTTTTTGTTTTAACCGTTCCTCAGCCTCCGTATTCTATTCAAGGAAACAGCCGCAAAACAATAACAGCAGGTTTTTATCCAAACTCTTCAGGCAGTTATATTGACAGCATCGTTTTTAACGGTCCCTGCGGCATAAGAAAAGTCCTCTATATGATTGGCAGCAAAGAAAGTTCCGAGCTTAGCCCCGATTTATCGTTTATTGATTTCGGTGATATATTTACCTGCGACACTATTGGCATTGACACTACCGTTACTTTGAAAAACAGCGGTACCGAGCCTGCTGCTGTTCTTGAACCTCTTATACATAATGCAGACCCGATGGAAATACTCTCCCCTGAGTTCCCGCATGGTATTCTTGCAGGCGGGGAATTAAAAATCAGAATAAAGTTTTCCTCTCCTGCTGAAATAATTAATTACGATGCTGAATTAAAAATACCATACATAACAGGAAACGTAAATGATACAATTAAGATCCGAATTACGGGGAGTGTTTATGAACCAAAATTTGAAATACTGCCGGACACTCTTGATTTCGGAACTCTTTTGGGCTGCGAAGAAAGAAAAGACAGCACTTTTACTATCGTAAATAACGGCAGTACTGTCATTGAACCCGCTTTGAAAATCAGTCATAGCTATATCGAAACCGAAGAAATACCTTCTGAAATTGTGCCGGGAGACAGCTTAAATATAAAAATATCATTTTCACCGACCGGAGAAGGCAGTTTTGAGTTGCCCATTATCTTCTCAGCAGAACCATGCGGCTTGATTGATACTTTATATGTAAGGGGCGCAAAAGAAGGAATAGTTTTTTCCGTGGACAGCTCCGAAATAGACTTTGGCGAAAACATTGACTGCGGTGATGCAGACTTTATTAAAAGAAAATTTACAATAGATGTCAGCGGAAATACGCAGGAATCGCCATCCATTAAATCTGTCCGGTTCAAAAACAATACCGGGGACTTTTCAGTTGATCTCTACCAGAATATGCCGCTCGAATTCGGAGAAAACATTATCGAAATCAGAATGCTTTATGCAGGCATAAAAGATTACGATGACATACTCGAGATCATTTTTTCTCCCTGCAATATCATTAAAGAAATTCCGCTCAAAGGCTCTTGGAAAACACCGGTTTATTCTTTCGAAAAAACCATAGTTGACTTTGGAAAGGGGGAAGTAACCTACAGCGCTGACCGCAGTATTACAATCGAAAACAGCGGCGATATTGACATTGTTCTTGAAGAAATTACGGGCTTGACTGCGCCATTTTCTTTCTCAGGCTTACCGCCGCAGTTCCCGGATACAATTCCTGCGGGAGAAAGCCTCGAATATATTTTCAATTATCTTAGAGATACAGAAGCTGATGATACTCTCACCGTGAGCTTTATTATAGCCGAACCCTGTAAAAGAATTCACACTGTTACTTTTACAGGCTCGGCATACGGCAGCGGGATTACTGAAGAGCTGACGCTCCGTATTCCGGATATGACTGCGCTTGCAGGTGAAAAATTCACACTTCCCGTCTTTGCCGAAAACACGGGATGGGATATAACTTCAGCCCGAATAAGTAAAGTTAATTTAATTTTGGATTACAATCCCGATATACTTTATCCGGAAAATGTTACAGCCGGTTCCGCATTTCAGAATGCTTTATCAACGCAGCCTCAGTTTTCGGAAAGCCCTCCGGGTAAGCTTAATCTTAATCTTAATATTGACAATCCCTCGCTGTTGAAAACCGGTGAAATGCTCAATATTGAATTTTTAGCACTGCTCGGCAGTTCGCTTAAGTCAGACGTAAAAATCGCCGGCTCCAATTTCTCAGCAGATTTTGACATAAAAGTCATACCGGAAAACGGTTCCGTATCTCTTACCGGCAACTGTCAAATCGGTGATAGACTGATTAGCATTAATGAACCGCTGCTGCTAAAGATAAATGGCAATAATACCATACGAAACACAGCGGAATTTTCATTCACGGTTGTATCGAAAGATTTAACTACGTTTCAGATTTATAACAATTTGGGAAGGGTTCATACCGTCCTGATTAAAGAGAGAATGCCGCCCGGCAGATACACAGTACATTTCAATACTGCAAATATTTCACCGGGCGTTTACCATGCCGTGCTCAAAAACGGTATCGGAACAAAGATTGTTAAATTTATGATTGTAAGATAATTATGTCATTAATATCAAGCGTGTTCGGCAAAAAAAGCAAGGAGGAGGTCATAAAAGATATGAGCGGCAAAAGTGAACTCTACAGAAAAGTAGATGAAGTAATCGACAGAGACATCCGTCATTTCATAGAGGCTGACGGAGGAAAAATCATTTTAAAAAACGTTGATGACGAGGGTATTGTAACGGTAGAACTTGCAGGCGCATGCGCTGGCTGCCCGGGAGCAGCCATGACCCTTAAAGGCGGCGTAGAGCAAATTCTCCGCAATAAAATAGGTGAAGTAAAAGAAGTAAGGCTTGATTACTGAGGTTTAGACTATTACAAAAGATATCCGGCATAATCGAGTTACCGGACATCTGGCAGCAGTCATTTTTTCGCTATCAAGGCTCTGGCTTTTGTTCCCACAGGAAAAACTTTATAAACATAATTCATAGCCGGCTTCGATGAATAGGTCTCCCACTTTATAAGCCTGAATCCGGTTTTTTTGCACAAGTATATGAATGATTTTCTTGAAAACTCATTGCAGTGGCCTGGCACGTAATCATCGGAATATTTCTTTTTATAAAATCCGTATTTACCAAGAAATCTTTTAAACTTAAAGCTAAGAGCTTCAATGTTTGGAAATTCCAGAACGGCTTTTCCCCCTTTACCGAGCATCATGTTTATTTTGCTCATGGCTTTAACAGAGTCAGGCAGATGCTCCAGCACATGACGCAGCGCTGCCAAGTCATATTTTTCATTTGTTTTACTCAATTCAAGAAAATTTGCATTATCAACCTCTATACCGAGTTCGTTTCTTATTTTGCGGGCAAGGTGTTCGGACAACTCAAGACCTTTCACCCTCCAGCCTGCTTTTTTTGCAAGCAGAAGCAGTGCTCCGCTGCCGCATCCAATATCAAGCATTTTCCCTTTTGCCGGGATATTGTTTTCAATAAATTCCCATGTGTCGAAAGAGCCTTTGTTTTTTTCACGGCTGTAAGGCTCGGGAAAGCTGAGTTCGTATTTGCTCTGATTTTCAGTAATATTGACAGTATCCAAATCAATATTAACCAGTGAGCAGTTTTCGCATTTGTAGTATTTGAACTGGCGGCTGCTCCCCTGAGCATAATAAAAGAACAGCCGGCTGCTGCCGCAAAGTCTGCATATCATATCATTTAATACCGGTAAATTCATAAAAATAAATCGGAGGCATACTCATTATATCTCTTTTTTCACTTAAAGTGCAGTAACCTTTTTCATCTGGCGACCAGCAGATGGACTCGCCCTGAGGCTCTATCATATAGGGTATCTCTAAGGGGAATCCGAGCAGTGCATTCTTTACGGATTCATCATCTTTTCTTTTGAAATAAAATATCTTTTCATAAGATTTCAAAATGATTTTTTTTCCGTCGGAGGATATGTCTGCTGCAACAATCTGTTTTTCGTGATTTTCATCCGAGCCGAGATTAAGCTCAGCAAGAAAATTAAGTGTTCTTTTCTTTCCATTGCAGCGAGGATATGGAGTTTTATAAAGCCTTGCTTTTTTGTCGCGTTTGCTAATAATGAAAAAATCATAAGTCAGGGGATCAACGAAAAAAGCTTCAGCATCCCTGCTGCCGTCAGGATATTGGAGTTCAAGAATCTCAATATCTTTTATTACGCCTTTAATCTTTTTTTTATTCTTTGCAAATTCAGGCTCAGGAAAAATGTATATAAAAATGCTTTTTCTTTTTGCGCGGTTGTCGCCTATATCTGCAAGAAAAATAAATTCTTTACCGTCAATCACGATCGCAGCTATATCTTCACAGTCTTTCCAGAGTTTTTCTATTCCTTCTAAATGATATTCTGCAAGAGTTTTTCCGGCTGTATCCACTGCAAAGATACGCGGCTTGTCTCCGGAATCATTGTGTATCCAAAGAATCCCCTTGTTTCTTATCCCCGCCTCAATACCTGATGCTTCATCAATTTCATTATCCTGCAGTGGTACGGATTTGATGAGATTGTCAGCGGGCGGATTTTTTATTGCCCCGCTTTCACAGCTCATCAGTAATGCGAGAAGAAAAAGTGAAATAAATATTTTCATTTTCATTAAAACTTAAGTTTCACACAATTCAAATATAATAAGGTCTGAAAGAAAAAAACAAAATTAATATTAAATAATGTTACGAAACACCAATGATTAAGAATACACCCGAGGGGATGATTATTTATGAGTTATTCCAAAACAGAGTTTTGAAAAAAAAGTACATTCCCAAATCGGAGTTTGGGAATGAGATGTAAAAATTGAAATCATGCATGTCATTCTGTCCCTGTAATGAGGAACACACTCCTTAATCCCCTCTTGGGGAGGGGATGCACAGCATGGAAAAAAAAGATGTTCTACATCTGAAACAGATAGTAAAAATATAAACAGATGAAACATCCATGATTTGGAAAAACACACAAGGGAATGATTATTTGAGAGTTAAAATATTTCAGTGGTGTCATTCTGAACTTGTTTCAGAATCTCACGTATGAAGATTAGTGTAACTTGAGATGCTGAAACAAGTTCAGCATGACAGAGAAAAGATTTTCTAAGGGTAAAAAAAAATAAACAGATGAAACGTCCATGATTAGGGAAAACACATAAGGTGATGATTATTTGAGAGTTAAAATATTTCAGTGGTGTCATTCTGAACTTGTTTCAGAATCTCACGTATGAAGATTAGTGTAACTTGAGATGCTGAAACAAGTTCAGCATGACAGAGAAAAGATTTTCTAAGGGTAAAAAAAAATAAACAGATGAAACGTCCATGATTAGGGAAAACACACAAGGGGATGATTATTTTATGAAGAGATCCCCCAACCCCCTTATAAATTAGGGGGTTAAGTTATTGTTTTTTCTCCCCTTGGGGAGGGTTAGGGTGGGGCTAAAATAAACTGATGAAATGATAAATGAAAATACTTATTCAAAACCAGACAAGAATATTTTACATATTGATTCTAAAGTTAACTCAAATCAGAAAAATCTAAAAACATATAAAATAAAAGAATTTGCCAAAAGAATCGTTATGTTTAATGTTGTTGTATGTAAAAGAGAGAAGATATTGAAACCTGTCAGCGTATTATTCATAGGTGATATAGTCGGCGAACCGGGGCTTAATGAAGTGGAAACCCGCGTACCTTCATTAATTGAAGAGTATAAGGCTGAATTCGTCGTGATGAACGGAGAAAATGCCGACAAAGGCAAAGGTATTATTGAAAGCCAGGCAAACCGTCTTTTTGATGCTGGAGCACATATTATTACGACGGGCAATCATATCTGGGAAAATTGGAAATCACGTCCACTACTTTCGGCAAATCCTAATATAATAAGACCTTACAATTATCCCTCAGGCAATGCGGGCAGAGGCTTTTCTTTTTTTGCGGTTGATGAAAACATCACTTTTGCGGTTCTTCAACTTCAGGGAAGATTGTTTATACAAACTATCGACTGCCCTTTCCATATAGCAGACAATGCTTTGAATTACATTCAGCAAAAGACCAAAAATATCATAGTAGATTTTCATGCCGATGCCACTGCCGAAAAAATGACAATGGGCTGGCACCTCGACGGCAGAGTAAGCGCCGTGCTGGGTACTCACACACATATTCAAACATCCGATGCACAGATTTTACCGAAAGGTACAGCATACATAAGCGATGTTGGAATGAGCGGTCCTTATGATTCCGTTTTAGGAATGAGAAAAGATGTGGCACTGAAAAGATTTACCCTTCAGACTGCGCATAAATACGAGCTTGCTAAAGACGATGTAAGAATATGCGGCGCCAATGTAATTATCGATACTGACACGGGAAAAGCACTTGAAATAAGCAGTTTTATGTCTCCGATGCCCCGCCGGAATACCGCTGCAGAGTGAACTTAAAAGCGCTTCCTTTTCCCAGAGCGCTTTCCACACTTATTTTACCGCCGTTTCTTTCTGCAAACTCACGGCAGATAATGAGTCCGAGCCCCGTGCCTCTTTCATCGGCAGTGCCTTTTTTAGAATGATGCACATCCAGCCTGAAAAGTCTGCTTCTGTCTTCTTTCATTATGCCGGTACCGGTGTCGATAACGTTTATTTCAACGTATTTTCTTTTTTCTACTGCTTCTATACGGATCAAACCGTTTCTTTCGGTAAATTTTATAGCATTTGAGATAAGATTTCTCAGCACCGTATCAGTCATATTTTCATCGGCATAAGCAAAAATGCCCTGCTTTATATTATTTTTTATTCGGATTCCTTTGCTTTCAGCATTCATTTTAAAAAGAACAAGATTGTCTTCGGCGAGTTTGTTTAGTTCGATTTTACTCGGGCAGAACCCCAGTTTCCCCGTTTGACTCTGCGACCAGTTTAAAAGATTGTCGAGCAGTTCCCTCAGTGAAGCAATGGACTCATAGATATCGAAATGCCGTTTTTTAAGTTCCGAGCGGGAAAGAAAATCCCCTTTTCGCAAAAGCATGTCTGAGGCAAGCATGAGAATCTGCATAGGGTTTTTCAGGTCATGAGCTATAATTGAAAAAAGTTTATCTTTCGTTTTATTAAGCTCTATGAGTTCTTTTTCGGACTTTTTCAAGGCATTTTCAACTTCCTTTTGGCGGCTTATGTCCCGTATGCTTGCCAGACAAAAAGTACTGCCGTTGTTCTTAATGCGTGAAAGCATTATTTCAC
This sequence comes from uncultured Hyphomicrobiales bacterium, assembly GCA_964577665.1. Taxonomy (GTDB): domain Bacteria; phylum Bacteroidota; class Ignavibacteria; order Kapaibacteriales; family UBA2268; genus CAYVTD01. Next base: position 22,246 of record CAZOBD010000027.1, on the reverse strand, counting down.
CGTGGAACCTTGTTTTGTCAAATCTTTTAAAGCTCCATAAAAACTGTTTATATCCGACTTCGAGGGCTTCATTATAATAAAATTCAAAAACTTTTGATGATTTTAACCCGTTCGGCTGTACATTTGTAGAAAGTTCGGAAATATTGATTCCTTTAAGTAAAGCCGTTGATTCTGCCCTGAATACATCCATCGCCGCAGGATTAAAATCGAAAATCTCATTTTTATTGATTAGCAGAAGCGCGTCTTTTGAATGATAGTAAAGAGAATTTAAAAGCTGCTCTTTATTTAAGGGCTGACTGCTGTCGTTAATAGAATCTTCATTTGGATTTATTGTAATTTTCAAACCATAATCTTCATAATTGCTTTTAAAAACACCTTTATATCCCCCAATACTGCTTGTGCTCCTCTTAACTGCATTAATCATATAACAAATTAATGAATAGTGAATAATATTTCATGTAATATAAGAAATATGATTTATCTTTCATAATTATTTTTAATATTTTTTCATGTTTTATCTGTTTATTTTCAATTTCCACTTTCAGATGTCCAACATCTGTCAGATATTGGACATTTTTTTCTTCCAAATTGTGCATCCCCTCCCCAAGAGGTGATTAAGGGATGTGTTCCCTCTAACTTGAGATTCCGGCATTTCGCTTCGCTCCAGCCGGAATGACATTATTTATGTAACTCATTCCCAAATTCCGATTTGGGAATGTACTTTTCTTCCAAAACTCCGTTTAGCATTAACTCAAACAATCATCCCCTTGAGTGTTTTCAAAATCATCGATGTTTCTTCACGATAAACAGTATCGGGTGAATCAGTAATAAAATTCAAAATTGTTTCTTTCTCCGGTTTTTTAGTTTGTTTTTGTCAGGCTTGTTGCATAAATTGGCGAGCATCATTAATTAATACTGGAACATGAAATAATATTTAACATCATTATTCAAACAGTTCCTGAGGGTTATTCGGCATATATAGAGGAATTACCCGATGCAAATACACAAGATTATATTATTGAAAAAGCTAAGATATTTATATGATACCGTTAAAATAATTCTTAAAGCAAAAAATAACGGAAGATAAATGCTCGCTAAACTAAAATCACTCGCTTCCGATACCGCTACCTACGGTGTGTTTGTCATAATCGGCAGATTCCTTACTTTCATGCTCACTCCCTTTTATGCTAACTTCATGAGCGTTGAGGCGGTCGGCGATATCATAAACATCTTCTCCGTTCTCGGCTTTTTGAACATCCTTTTCGCAATAGGAATGGACACTGCCTATTTCCGCTTCTTCGATAAAAACAATTTTAATCACTCTAAGAAAGTTTTTACCCACGCTTACTCATCAATCTTCATATTCAGCTTAATTTCTACCGCCTTTTTGTTTACTTTCGCCGCCGATATCGCACCTTTGCTCACCTCTCTGCCTAATGGAACCGCTCTTATCCGCATTGCAGCCTTCCTTCCCATGCTCGACTGCCTCATGGTCATACCTTTGGCACACTTAAGGATGATAAGGAAAGCCTTTCGCTTCTCTTTAATCCGCTTTGCGCTTATTATCATAGCCGTTGCGCTAAATATCATCTTCGTAACGCAGTTAAAATGGGACGCAGAGGGAGTTTTATGGGCGCAGTTCATATCAAGCGCCGCCGGTGTCCTTATTTTTCTCCCCGATTTGAATCAAAACATCCGCTTTAGCTGTGATTTTAACCTCTTAAAGCAAATGTTCCGCTTCGGTCTGCCTACAATTCCCGCAACAATCTCCGGTATGGCACTCCAAGTGGCAGACAGACCCATCTTAAAAGCAATGACTAACTCCGATGTCGTAGGTATTTACGGCGTTAACTACCGTTTGGGAATCCCTATGATGCTTTTTACCGCCGTTTTCGAGTATGCCTGGAAGCCTTTCTATTTAAGCCGCTTCGATGAGGCAGGAGCAAAAAAGCTTTTCGCAAGGGTACTCACCTATTTCACACTTTCTGCCGCCTTTATCTTTTTAACGGTCGGCTTTTTCATTGAATTCATAATCAAAATCCCATTTTTCGGCGAAGGCAGCAGCCCTACATTAATCCCAAAAGAATATTGGGGCGGCTTAGGCATACTGCCAATCATCCTTGGCGGATATTTCTTCAACGGTGTCTTCAATAATTTCGCCGCAGGCTTTCACATCAAAAAGAAAACGGAATATTTACCCGCCGCTATGATAACTGCCGCCGTCATAAACATTGCAATGAATGTCCTTCTCATACCATACCTAAGCTATTGGGCATCTGCCTGGGCAACTTTGGCTGCATATTTCGCCTCAGCCGCTGTTTTATACGTCTTTGCCCGCAAAATTTACCCCGTAAAATATGAATGGAGCAGACTTTCCGCAATAATCTTCACCGCTCTAACAGTTTATTTCGTCTTCATGGGCATATCTTCCGGCGCAGAGCCTTTATTTTCCTTCTTAATCCGTCTTGCGGGCGTCATTATCTTTATATTCATCCTCTGGTTCTTAAAATTCTTCAGAGCAGAGGAAATAAAATATCTTAAAAAAATAATAAATAAAGAATAAATGTAAATAATTTATAATATAATATTTTAATCAAATAACTAAAATAATATGTTTAGAGCCTTCGTCAAATAATATTAACTAATAATACATAATTTTGAGGTATTTATGCTTATAAAAGAAAAAGTTATAAAATCAATTGAAACAATGTCTGATAGTTTTGAACTCGAAGACTTATTAGAACAAATCCTTTTGCTTGAAAAAATAGAAAAAGGATTAAAACAATCTGAAAATAATTCTATTTTATCCGATGAAGAAATGGAAGAAAGAATAGAATCATGGCTCGTTTAAACTGGACATTACATGCTGCTGACGATTTAAAGAACATCAAAGATTTTATTGCGGCAGATTCACCGATATATTCCAATATCTATATTAAAAAAATTAAAAGCAAAGCAAATAAACTAAAAGATTTACCTCTTAGCGGAAGAATCGTACCTGAAATCGGCAATGAAAATATAAGAGAACTTATCTTCGGAAACTATAGAATTATTTATAAATACTATAATAGCAAAAGAATAGACATTCTTACGGTCTTTCATAGCTCAAGAATTCTAAAAATATAGTATTATTAGCTTTTACTAAGTCTTTTCCTAACTTATTTCCACATCTACGTAAACTTCATCCGAATAAATAGATGTATCTTCCGCATTTTTCGCTTTTACCTTGTAATAATTCCGCTTATTATCCACCGGTATTGCATCTGCGAAATTATCTGTGTATTCATTTAATATATTATACTTACCTGAGGGCGCCCCAATATCTCTTATACTCACATATAATACATAAGAAGTCGCATCTGTTACTGCATCCCAGGATACATGATTAACCGGCGGCGTTCCTCCCACATATTCCGCCGCCACATTCTGTGGTTTTGAAAGCCCAGTATGTACAGCCGGGTAAATAACATAATCATTATACTTCGCTTCATCAACATTTTCCCATATAAGCTTACCTATCCTGCAGTATTTCGTAACATAAGAATATAATTCATTACCTTTCTGCGCTCTTTCCTGAGCTTTTTCATCCCTTAATGACCTTGCAGATGAAACAGCATTAAGATTGTCCTCAAATATCTGTGCATTCGCCGTCAATGTATCAATATCCGTCTGCGTAAGCCCTTCATCGGTCAAATCTAACAGATATTCATCAGCAACATAGGCAACACTCCGGCATGAAACAAGAAAATTGTTATCGCTCATTATTTGTAATCCTCTAACTCTTAGTTGTTTATAACGATAATTCTTTTCTCCCCACTTCTGTTCGAAAAAGCCTGATATCTTTTGTATATCAGCCGTGCATATTGCGCGTGTATTTACTTTCGTTTCCGATGCTCCTGACAAGGCAGACAGATAATATTCATCCGTTGGAAATACTTCAAATGCATTTCCAAGTGTTTCTAATGCCGTTATATCAGCTCCGTCAACTCCTCTGGCTGCAAATTCCGTAGTATCGCGTGACATTAATGCAACTAAATTACTTGTAAACATACATAAATCACTATCTGACATTTTATATTTTCTTCTTACTACTAACATGATTATATTTCCTTTTAATAATTAATAATAATATTTTAAATACTAATATAATTTTGTATTATATAATTAATAATATTCATATAATTATAAATTGTTAACTATAAATTATTTTATGTAAACATTTAATTGTCTTTCGTAAGTATTATATTAATTTTCGTAAGCATTAAACTGTTCTTCGTAAGCATTAAGCTGTTCTTCGTAAGCATTAAACTGTTCTTCGTAAGTATTAAACTGTTCTTCGTAAGCATTAAACTGTTCTTCGTACGTCTTAAATTGTGCATCGTAAGCCTTATTACATCCGCCATATCTGTTATAATTTTAGTTATGTATGTTGTTTAATGTGTATAATGTGTATATATATAAGATATTTATGTGATATATATTATTATATTTATATATTTATAAGAACATGATAAGGAAATATACTATTTTTGCTTACATATTAAATGACATTCATTATTTTATTCAGCAATATTATTTATAAAATATGATATAATATTATATCGTATAATTATATCATTTATTTATTTTAATAAACAAATCTTATAATTATTAAAATAAATAATAATTTTAACTTATGCAACAGAAAAATAAAATATTTAAATATAATGATGATAATAATGCTTATATAATATAATGAAAGGTATTAGCAGTATAATAATAAACTTATGAAAGATGTCCTATTATTATGAATCCTGCTCATCGTTTATTTGAAGCATCTCATTGATTATATTTTGAGAGATATGAAAGTTTGTTTGAAGGATTTTATCTAAGATAGGTTTTATAAATTCTATCAATTGGAAGTTTTTTGCCATTTGAATTACGCCCAAAGCCCCTGTTACCTCGAGATTCATCTTTTTTGCCAGCTTTCTTGCTTTCAGATCATCCAGCAAAAGCGTACAATCTACAGTTTCTACCGCGAGAGCTATGGCGCTTGCCTCCCCTTTGTCCAATTGAGTCTCCAGAAGCTCCTGATAATTCTTATTTGATACGGATTTAATCTTTATCCACTCCGGCAGAGGCTCTTGAAATTCCTTTGCAACCTCCGGAGTTGTAACTATTGCCTTATAAAGTTCATGCAATAACTCGAAATGCCCGATTTTACTGAACAAAATAAGGGAACTTGCATCGGAAATAATTAATTTACGCATGTTTAATATCCGAATAGAGGTCAGAAATAGAATTACTGAAGATAGAAACTCCGTAACTTCCGAGTAATTCAATGAAAGTTCTTTTAGAAAGTCCGGCAACTTCGGCAGCTTGTCCGGCAGTGAGCTGTCCCTGTTCGTATAACTTGGACGCAACTAACATTTTAACGTCATATTCTTTTACAACTAAATTATCCGGCAGATTTATCTGTATTGTTCTCATGATAATGTATTATTTGATTGAAAAAATATGTTATATATTAAGACTATTCTTTCAGTAATTTAATTATTTAGAAGAATATATTGCAAAAATATTATTTACATTTAAATATTTTTCTAAAATGCTTTGCTATTGACATTAAATATAAATTTAAACGCTGTAAAATATTATTAAAATTACTTTTCTGCTATGACAAGCATTTCATAATTATCGGCAGTGAGCTTATCATATCAAATAAAGGCGTTTAATTATGCTCTGAGGATTTTTATTTTACAAATTAATTTATAAAATAAAACCGTTAGGGCTTAGGATGCTTTGATTTATTTATTAAATTCATCCCATTTCATGGCGGCTTCAGTCAAAATAATGCCCGCGGCAACGCTTACGTTCAAGGAATGTTTCACACCGCGCATGGGAATTTCGACAGCGTCGTCGCAAAGTGCCAAAATGTCGTCATCAAGTCCGGTAAGCTCGTTGCCAAGCACGATACACAGCGGGAACTCCTCACTTTTCAGTGTATTGTACAGTCTTTTCCTTTCGGTAATCTCTAATGCGATTACTTTCTTCCCGCTATTCTTTTCTTTGATTACGGCATCCTTTGCGCTTTTCTCATAACGCCATGGAACGGACTCGACAGCGCCTAAGGAGGTCTTGGAAATCTCTTTGCGGGGCGGATAAGGCGTGAAGCCGGTGAGGATAAGCTCTTCGATGAGCGCGGCATCGGCTGTGCGGAAGATAGAACCCACGTTGTAAAGGCTTCGAATGTTTACGAGGATCAAAGAAACAGGGGAGCGGACCGCCCTAAGAGCTGATTCGGGCGTATGCCGCTCTAAAAGGATTTGCTCATGGGTTAGTTTTTTCATTTTAAGGTTTTTTATTCTTCTTCTTATTATTATTTCATTAATTTTAAAGGCGGCAATAATTAAAAAGATGTGTTCAATTGATTCTTTTCTCGTTCATAAGCTCTATCATAGGCTTAATATGCCTCAGAAAAATAATAATACATATAAGCACCATCAGGTAAAAGTACTGATCTTTCGTTAGTGGAATAATATTCAGCCGAAGTATAATATCCTTCGGTATAGCAAAGACTGCAATAGGCGTCAAAACAGTGGCAAAAATGTTTCCCGCGTGAATTTTCCTTTTATAAATATAAAAAGTAAGCGTCCATAAAGCTCCCCAGATGATTATACCTGCGGCATTAATCTGCAAAAGTGCCCCAACGGCGGCGGCAAGTCCGCGCCCGCCTTTGAATTTAAGCCAAATATTGTAATTATGTCCCAGAATGACTGCCGCCGCCGCAATACCTGCCCAGAAAACATCGTCTCCTGCTAATGTTCTTGCGGTCATAACGGCAAAAAATCCTTTTAGCATGTCCGCAGTAAAAACAAACAGCCCGATTTCTTTCCTTCCGGTGATTTCATAGCTGTTCATAGCGCCGGCATTTCCGGTACCTTTTTTCAAAATGTTCTCTTTCGTGAAAATATTTACAATAAGATAAGCCGAAGGTACCGAACCAAAGATATAAGCAATGACAGGGATTAGATATTCAATATTTTGCATTAGAATTTCACTTTCACATCAGTATTTTACTTTCAACAGTTTCATTTGCACAAAAGACATTATTAGAAGAAGAAAAAACAGCACATATGCAACTGCGGCAGCATATCCCATAGCATCTGCTTTTTCAAAAGCATTGTCGTAAATCATGTAAACTAAAGTGGTAGTAGCATTAAGCGGTCCGCCTTTTGTCATAACGTACACTTCAATAAACACCTGAAATGATTTAATAGTGTTAATTACGACAACGAAAAGCAATGTAGAGCGCAACATCGGGAAAGTAATTCTCCAAAAGCGCTGCCGGGCATTGGCTCCCGCAAGAACGGCGGCATCATATAAATCATTTGGTATGGTCTGCATACCCGCAAGAAAAAGCACCATGTAATATCCTGATGCCATCCAGACATCCATTGCCATTATTGACAGCAGAGCCGTCGATGGTTCCTGCAGCCAGCCTCTTGCAGGATAAGGCAGATTAAGCATATCAAGAATGTGGTTTATGTAACCGCCTTGAGAGTATAAATTAGTAAATATCAAAGAGATAACCACGAGAGAAGTAACCGATGGCATGAAATATGAAGCCCTGAAAAATTCCCTTCCGCGAATATATTTTTCATTTAATATGCTTGCAAGAAAAAGAGCGATTGCTGTTGTTACCGTCACCGTGCCAAAAGTAAAAACGGCAGTATTTCCCAAAGCAGTCCAAAATATTTCATCATTAAACATGCGTATATAGTTGTCAAAACCAATAAAAACCGCTTCATTCCGCAGTGTGGAATACTCAGTCAAGCTCATATAACCTGCATAAAGCAGCGGATAAAGCCAGAAAACCGCAAAGGTTATCAGCCACGGCAGCAGCAAAACAAGAGTATTTTTATGCGAGTAGTTTTTCATCAGTTTATTTTAGCCCCACCCTAACCCTCCCCAAGGGGAGGAAATTCAATAACTTAGCCTCCTTATTTATAAGGGGGTTGGGGGATCTCTTCTTAAAATAAACATCCCCTTGTGTGATTTTTCCTTTATCATGGATGTTTCATCTGTTTATTTTTTAAGCCCCACCCTGACCCTCCCCAAGGGGAGGGTACTTATTATTTTATCTCCCTCCCCTTGGGGAGGGCCGGGTGGGGTCTCTTACGGTTTTTCATTTACATTACGTTTTTTTTCTTCAATATATGGCAAATCTAACTAAAAATAAACATCCCCTTGTGTGATTTTTCCTTTATCATGGATGTTTCATCTGTTTATTTCTTTACTTTCCGGTTCAGATGTTTCGTCATTGCGAGGAGTGAAGCACCGAAGCAATCTCCAACCATAAGGAGAATTATTGAGATTGCTTCGCGTTCTTAGCAATGACATTTATTTCAATAATAATCATCCCCTTTTTTGATTCATAATTATTTCTTTACGGAAATCTTCCAAGGATAAGCAGTTAACAACGTCTTCATGAGACAGCATTCCCTTTCTTGCGGCTTTTACCCCGGTAAAAACATCAGTTAGGGTGCTTGTTCTATGAGAATCGGGATTGACGGCAATTCTCACGCCGAGGCTCTTAGCATAGCGTGCATTCTGCCAAGACAGGTCAAGCCTGTAAGGATTGCTGTTTATCTCAATAATTTTTCCGAAATCCGCTGCCGCTTCAATAACAGCTTGCATATCAACTTCATAAGGCTGGCGTGAAAGAAGCAGTCTGCCCGTAGGATGACCGAGAATAGTGGCATAAGGACTGCGCAGAGCGCTGATAATCCGCCGGGTCATTTTCTTTTTGTCCATGTTGAAACTGCTGTGTACTGAGGCTACTACCAGGTCAAAAAGCTCTAAGGTTTTTTCATCATAGTCAAGAGAGCCGTCGTTTAAAATGTCAGATTCTATTCCCTTAAGTATCGTTATTCCATGGTTTTCTTCGTTAAATCTGTCTATTTCTTCGTGCTGTCTTTTTACTTCTTCCGGCGTCAAACCTCCGGCATAAGATGCACTTCGGCTGTGGTCACAGATTACCATATATTCAAATCCGAGGGTTTTAGAAGCAATAGCCATTTCAAGTAATGAATTTTTTCCGTCACTCCATGTACTGTGGACGTGTATCATGCCTTTAAGATCTTTTTTTTCAAGCAGAGGCGGTATTTTATTTTCTAATGCAAGTCTGATAATATCGGCATCTTCCCTCAATTCAGGTTCAACATATTGAATACCGGCAAATCTGTAAATCTCCTCTTCTGAGCCAAGTTTAAGAGAACTGCCGTTTTTCCTCAATTCAATATCTGACGGTGTAATATTCTTCTTTATCAGATAATTATTGAATTCATTCCTGTAGAGGTCATTACCCGTTGATTGATGAAGTCTCCAGTAGTAGCTGTTTTTACCGGCGGTTTCTATTTCAACGGGAACACCCGACTCGGTTGTAAAACGATACCTTCCGTCTTTAAATGAGGCGTTGAACAATTTTTTAATACTTTCACCAACATCACTTTCCGAAGAAACAATCAGTTCAATCCTGCGTATAGTTTCCGTGAAACGTCTCATACTGCCCGTAAAACTCGCTTCGGCGGCTCCCTCAATCTTCTTAAGTTTTTGAAGAATTTCCCCTGCCTCTTCCTTTGCTATTTCCTGAGCAAAACGGCCAATGTTTGCTTTTATATGACCAATACCCATGAAAATCATCTCCTGGCTCTTCGGTGAAAAACCTTTCAATTTAGCAAGATGCCCGCTTTTGCACATAGTTTCCAGATCATCAAGTGTTTTCACGCCGTGCTCGCGGAAGAGTTTTCCGGCTTTTTTCGGACCGATATTCGGAAGTTTGACTATTTTCAGAAGGCTGAGGGGCACTTCTTCTTTCAACTTTTCGTAATATTCCATTCTGCCGTTGTGGACAAAATCGCTTATTTTTTCCTGAAGAGCCTTGCCGAAACCTTTTATTTCCGCGAGGCTGCCCGCTCTAACAGCTTTTTCTATATCGATATTCTGCGTTTCAATTATTTCGGCGGCATTGCTGTAAGCTCTGGATTTAAATGGATTATCTCCTTTTATTTCCAGAAGCAGCGCAATGTTTTTCAGTATTTTTATTATTTTATCGTTCATTGCTGATTTTGTTTTTCTGCTTAATATAAAAAAATAAAGTTAAGGCATTATAAACTAATCTAAAAATTTGCACATAAATTTTTTTTGCTCTCTTTCGTTAATAAAAAAAAATTGTTAAGTATAAACTAATGGAGTGCAAATGACAACAAAACAAATTTTAGAAGACTTCATGTCGGTAGCAGTTGTAGGCATGTCAAAAAATCCTTCCAAACCTGCCAATGAAGTACCCATGCTTTTAAGCAGACACGGCTATCGTATTATACCGATTAACCCATCCGCAGATGAGATTGAAGGCATGAAAGCATACAAAACCATTGCCGATGTGCCTAATGAAATTGAAATTCTGAATGTTTTCAGACCCTCGAAAGAAGCTCTTGAGATTACCAAGCAGGCAGCTGCCCGAAAGAAAGAAAAAGGAGACATACAGGTAATATGGCTGCAGCTTGGTATCGTAAACGACGAAGCTAAAAAGCTTGCCGAAGAAAACGGAATCGAATTCATACAAGACAAATGTATGAAAATTGAGTATCAAAGAAACTTTTAGCTTTTATACAAGCATCTTTTTTACATATATAGGTAGATATTAACGAGTATGATTATAAATCCTATTGCTTAATCTCTCTGTAGTATTAATTTTGATGAGACAATCCTGCCGTTTATCACGGCTTTTATAAAGTATATACCGGATGAATACTGCGAAAGATCAACTTGAAGCTCTTTTCCATCAGAATTATTCTTTATGTAAATGAGTTCCCCAAGCAGATTTCTTATTTCCAGTAAATATGAACCGCGGGTATTGGCTGCTTTAATAGTAAATTTTCCTGAGGAAGGATTTGGATATACTGACAAAAATATTTCTTCCGAAACAATTTTTTCATTCACATTTGATATGTACGGGTCTATCATCGGCGGAGGTATGTAACTGCATGGATCTGCATCTGTAAATGCTTTGAAAGAAGAACCGTTCTGAGCGTGAAAGCCGGGTTTCAGAGTGATACTGTTTGAAGCCGTAAACTCGGCGCAGCCTCCGTTTTGAATCACGAAATAGGAAGCACCGTTCACGGCTGTTATGTTATTTAGAGCTTTGTAAATGTTGTATTCTCCATAAGCAACGGTAATATCATTCAAAGACAAATCATCGGGGCAGTCATCCGGCAGGTCAGATTCCCACAATCCTCTACCATAAGTAGCGGCGCGGATTTTATCTGCATTGTAACTTATTTCCAATTCGTTTACGATTACATTAGGCAGTCCGTCGTTAAATTCAGTCCATCCGCTTGTGCCGTTGTCGCGATAATAAATTCCCAGATCTGTTCCGATGAAGATCCTGTCATCGCTTTCTTTCTCATAGACAATTGTATTTACGGGTACTTCCGGCAGGCTGCCGCTAATGTCGCTCCAGCTTGAACCCCCGTCGGTAGATTTGAAAACCCTGCCGCCTGCCCAGGTTTCATAACCTGAGAAAACTGCCCACAAAACATTTGGATCAGCAGGATGAACAGCCATATAAGTCATCATTCTATTTGAATTTGGATTAGAAAAATTACTCCAAGATGAACCGCCGTTCGTAGTCTTTTTAAAAATTGAGTATCCGTTGCTGGCATAGATATAATCGGGATTAGATTCCGAGACATGCAGAACGGAAAGCGGTGAGTTACCCCAGCTTGAGATTCTGCTCCATGAATCTCCCTTATTTGTTGTTTTCCATACATTTTCATATCCGGTAAAAAGTATGCTGCTGTTTGCGGGGTGCATTACATAAGGAGTAACCCAGCCTGCGTATTCAGAAGTAGAAGGGTACCTTTCAATCCAGTCAGAGCCGCCGTTTGTTGTTCTCAGAATAGTTCCGTAATACAATTCGCCATACATTACATCGGCATTGTTGTAATCGATTATGCATTCCATCCCGTCGCCACCGATTTCGTCGTACCAGTTTGTGTTGTTAGTATATTTTGTACCGTTGTCCTGAGAACCGGCAATTATTCTGTCATTATCGGTATAGGAAGTACCGAGCCGGTAAAACTGTGTTATGTGTATTCCGCTGCCTATCCAAGACCATACGCCGTTTGTCTGCCTTTTGTAAACGCCGCCGTCGTTTCCAACCCACATAACGCCGTTGGCATCAAACCAAAAATCGTGCTGATCGGCATGTACTTCATAAACGCTTCCGTTGTAGGTCCACATTGTTTCAAGGGCATAGCTCCATGTCCCCCCACTGTATGTCATTTTCCACGTGTTAATTCCGCCGATGTAAATTGTGTTTTCATCGTTTGGAGGAACGGCTATACATAAGTCATACCATCCCTGCCCCCCGGAATCGCTTCCGTCTGCATTCCAGTCTAAAAAATTGGGTGAGCTGTCTGCAATTTCTGTCCAGTTAGAGCCTGAATTTGATGAAAAATAAACGCCTTTAAGGCCGTCATCGGTGTTTCTTGCATAAACTGCATAAACATTACCGCTGTTGTCCGGGGTAACTGCCAGAGCAATTCTTTCAATTCCTGATGTTGGCAGCCCTCCGCCGAGAGTTGACCAGTTCGAGCCTCCGTCTGTAGATTTGTATATCCTGTTTCTCGATGCTGCATAAATGGTTGCGGGATTGCTGCCCGGCTTAATTTCCATATCCCATATTCCGGCGGTAGAAAAGACGCGGCTCCAGTTTAAACCGGCATCTTGAGAGCGGTATATTCCGCTGCTCGTTCCTGCGTATAAAACATCAGAATCATTTTCATCTATTAAAATTCTCCCTATTACTCTTGTATTATTTACCGTCCAGTTAAGACCCGTTGTGTTCCACGATTCTCCTGCATCCGTGGATTTCATTATGCCGACACTGAAAGAATCATAAGCATCGCAGTCTCCCGTCGCCATGTACATAATGTTTGAATTATCAGGGTTTACTGCTATGTCGCTCACACCCAGCGAAGGCAAATTATCAGTTTTAACTGCCCAAGATGAACCTCCGTTTGTTGATTTCCAAAGACCGCCGCTTGCCGCGCCTGCGAAAATAAAATTTGAATTGTTCGGATCGGTCATTACCGTATTTACTCTTCCCAATCCTTCATATCCTCCGGAAGAAACGGAAGGACCAAGGAATGTCCAGTTTGCACCGCTTAAAATAGAATTATTTTCTTTGAATGATTTCTCTTCGTTTATTCTTTGCTCCTGCCACTCCTCGTAAAGCACGGCAGGCTCAGGAAGTTCGCCGGCAGGATAAACCCTCGGCGCCCAGAACCATTCCCATCGTTTGAACTGTTTCCAGCCCTTTCCTTTTTCAAGAGAGTCCTTATCCCGGAAATAATCATAAAAAGCCTCCTGCATTTCATAGAAATTTATCCGGGTATTATCGGCAGAGAGCATTCTGTCTGCATTTGTTTTTTCGTAATATTCCCTAAGCCATGCCTGTGGGTAGATATTAGAAACTGCTAAAATATTTATTGTAATAATTATCAGTAATTTTTTCATAATAATCAGAAATAATGAATGAATATTAATAATAGTCGAAATATAAGTAAATATATTATTCTATGCAAGAAATAAATGAATAATAATTAATGAAGATTAGCGATTCCACCTGTTGTAGTGTATTCTTTCAGCTTTATATTTGTCTTTGGGCTTGTCTTCGCCGGTTGGATGACCTATGGGAATTACGTTAAGAGGGATAACATTTTCCGGAATACTGCAAACCTCACGAACCGATTTAATCCTGTCTTCGCGGGGATAAGCCGCGGTCCATACTGCGCCCAAGCCGAGAGCTTCGGCAGCAAGTAAAATATTTTCGGATGCACAGGAGCAGTCTATCACGGCATATTCGAGGGGTTTTGTCTGGTGAGCCCATTCCGGATGAGCGCATACAATAATAGCGGCGGGTGCCTGATAGATCATTTTTGCATAGGGGAGAGCATCGCCGAGTTTGTCTAAGATTTTTCTGTCGGTAACAAGTATAAAAGACCATGGCTGCTTGTTTACGGCTGTCGGTGCAGCCATCCCCGCTTTCAATATAGTCATCAAATCTTCTTCTGAAACAGTGTCTTTTATGAAACTCCGAACGCTTTTGCGGGACATAATAATATCAATTGCAGAATTATTTGGTGATGAATCAGACATATATGCGTTCTCCTTGTTTTCCTTTTTTTCAATATCAATTTTATTGCAAGAACTAAGCATTAGAATGATTATTGCAAATAAAAGGGAAATTTTCATAGAAGAATCTCTATTTTTTGTGGTCTTTTCTGTCTTCATCATCATTTACCGAATCCTCATTTTCATCTTTTTTCTCGTCCTCTGAATCATCCTGTGCATTTTTTGGCTTTTTAACAGAAAAGCGGGAGCGCTCTGAGCTTGCGTAATCATCAGGGTATCTGAAGTCGTCTGGAAATTCTTCGCTGTCAGAATCACGCGGTTTTTCATCTTTTATATTCTCGTAAGCGTCATTTTCATTATTATCTTCAGGAATATAAGCATCAGCGGGCTTTGGGGGACTTTTTTTTGCTTCGCCGGCGTGGTCCATTTCTGATTTTATATCATCCATTTGAGACTGAAACTGAGCCTGAGCCTGTTTTACTTTATTTATGCCTTTTCCTATCATCTGTGCCATTTCGGGAATTTTCTTAGGCCCAAAAAGAAGGATAACAGCCAAAAGTATAATCAGTAATTCCGGTCCGCCAACGTCAAACATAATATTATTATTTTAGATGATTTACAATTTTTTAATATCTTCTTCGGAAAGTCCGGTTATTTTTGCGATAACAGAAATATCAAGACCTTCATTTTTCATTTTAGAAGCAGTTTCTCTCAAAGCTTCTTTCATTCCTTCTTTCATTCCTTCTTTCATTCCTTCTTTCATTCCTTCTTTCATTCCTTCTTTCATTCCTTTCTTCTTTCCTGCCTCCAAACCTCTTTTCATGCCGCTTTCATAACCTTCTTCAGCGGCTGTGTCAACTGTGTTTTTAAGGTCTCTGTAAACTTTCATACTGTCCTCGTAGTTAAGATACTGTTCATAAGAAAGCTTAGATACTTCGGCAATTTCAAATAGTCTTTCAAAAACTTTTTCGCGGAGTTTTTCGGGAACTGAATCAAGTCTGTTTAAATTTTTTATCACATAAAGCCATTTGTCGAATTTTGTTTCAAGCTGTTCGAGGCTTTTATTGAATTTTGGCATCTCAAGGTATATAAAAGTAAGCTTGTCATAAAATATTTTATTGGATTCTATATCGGACAGCTTTACCTTGTATAAATATTTTTCCTTATTGTGTTTATCCTCATCGAAAACAAAATCTAGAATTGCAATCAAATAAACAGCTTTTAGCTCAAAACCCCAGTTAAGCTGTTCAGCCTGCTGGCGAATAGGAAATGTGGAGTAAAAGAGCGCCCTGTCCTTGAAAAATTTCTGCTTGGCTTTCTGCATTTCAACAATGAATTTTTCTCCCCGCTCATTTTCGCAGTACAGGTCAAAAACTGCTCTCCTGTCAACGAATCTTTCTCCTAACTGCTCAGCTTTTAAATATGTTATGTTTTTTATCTCTCCCTCTTCCTCTTTTAAAAGTTCATTCAGAAAATCCATAAGGATATCTTTATGCGGTTCCTCTCCGAATATCCTTTTGAAACCGTAATCTGTAAAAAGACTTATGTATTTTTCCTGAAGCATTTTAAACTCCGAAATTTAAATAAAGCTTTTAATAAGAATGAATTATTTGAGTAAAATTTATTTTATCTGAAATAGCAATATTAATCACCTGATAATAGTATCGTTCCTGTCCGGACTGAGTGAAACAATGCTAATTCTTGCTCCGGTATAATGTTCAATTTCCCTGAAATAAGAAAGTGTTTCCTGCGGCAGTTCATCAAAAATCTTTATTCCGTGAAGGCCTTTTCCCCATCCTTTTACTGTTTTGTAAATTGGTCTGCAGCGCTGAAGTGTGCCGCAGTCTGACGGGAACATATCTGTTTCCCTGCCGTCGATTTCATAAGCAGTGCATATTTTTATTTCATCCAGCTTGTCCAGAACATCCAGCTTAGTCAGGGCAATTTCTTTTATGCCGTTAATCATTACAGAGTAGCGCAGCGCTACTAAGTCGAGCCAGCCGCATCTTCGGGGTCTTCCGGTTGTAGCGCCAAACTCAGCGCCGGTAGAGCGAAGATATTCACCCTCGCTGTTTTCAAGCTCAGTTGGAAAAGGCCCGTTGCCGACTCTTGTGGTATAGGCTTTTACAACTCCTACGATATTGTCAATTGCATTTGGAGGCAAGCCCAGCCCGCAGCAGGCGCCTCCGGAGATCGGATTGGAGCTTGTAACAAAAGGATAAGTACCATGGTCAACATCGAGCAAAGCGCCCTGGGCACCCTCGACTAAAATTTTCTTGCCTTCGCGTATGTAAATGTTTATAAGATAAGCTGTATCAGCTATATATGGTTTCAAAGTCTTCCCGAAATGAGCAAACTGATTTACTGTTTCATCGGCATCAAGAGGTTCTGCTTCATATATTTTTGTTATGAGATTATTTTTTTCGGCTATGTTATGCCTGAGCTTTTTTTCAAATTCTTTTTCGTCGAGCAGATCTGTCATTCTGATACCGATGCGGCGGGCTTTGTCTATGTATGTGGGACCAATACCTCTGCCGGTAGTGCCTATGGCTTTTGAATTTTTGGAAAATTCTCTTGCAGCATCGAGTTTTTTATGATAGGGGAGTATGACATGCGCCCTGCTGCTGATAAAAAGCCTGCCATTAACTTCTACTCCGTGCTCCTGCAGCATCTCGATTTCTTCCATAAGAGCCGTCGGATCGACAACAACGCCGTTGCCGATAACACATATAACCCCCGGAGTTAAAATGCCTGACGGTATCAAATGAAGGATGTACTGCTTTCCGTCAAATACGATGGTATGCCCTGCGTTTGCACCGCCTTGGTATCTTGCCGTTATCTCGCTTTTCGCACTTAGAAGATCAACAATCTTGCCTTTGCCCTCGTCTCCCCATTGCGAGCCTACTACTACTGTTACTCCCATTCAATATCCTTCGTGTTGAAAATATTAGAAGATAACGAATTTTTCAAACAAATCAAACCATATTTTTAATGCTGTATTGTATTTCTTATTTCTTTTTCAGTTATTTATTTCTTATATTTATTTAATAATGTTTTATTCACCTTTGATTCTTATATTAGATAAACATCCATGCTTAAGGAAAAACACATAAGAGAATGATTATTTAAATTATCATTCATCCGATGACTGCCAGTCATTGGATGAATTTGAGCTAAAACGAAAAGTAATATAAACAGATAAAACATCCATGATTAAGGGAAAAAGCACCCAAGGGGATGTTTATTTTTGAAATAGTTGAAATTATGAATGTCATTCTGTCCCTGTGCTGAACTTGTTTCAGTATTGTTTCAGAATCTCACGAATGAGGAACACACCCCTTAATCACCTCTTGGGGAGGGGATGCACAATATGAAAGAAAAAGATGTCCAACATCTGCCAGATGTTGGACATCTGGAATCGTAAAGTAAAAATATAAACAGATAAAACGGCAATCAATTATGCAAGCTCTCAGCAAGGTAGAAAAGAAACTAAAAGAACTTAAGAAAACCGAATCACAAAAAGAAAACTATATAGTGCCCGAGCTGTGGGCAGACCCCAAGGCAGATACACATGAAACCTGCCGTTATGTAAATCCATACGATTTTTTTCTGGAGAAGATTGAGTATGTAAAATCAAACAGGGAAGAAAAGAAATACATAGAAAAACCCTTTGTTTACAATATGCTACTTCGCCATGCTGCTGCTTATGACCACGAAGGCAGCGCAAAGCTTTTCCCGCATTTCACCCGCATCGGTTTCCGCAAAACGGGTACATTCCTCAAGGGAATAGCCATGCTGCAATACATAAAATCACTCGGCGCCGATACTGTATATCTATTGCCCGTAACCTCCATCGGTCAGGATGAAAAAAAAGGCACTCTCGGCTCTCCCTATGCTGTCAAAAATCCATATAAACTAGACGAAAATTTAGGGGAACCGATTTTGGATATGCCTGTCGAAACGCAGTTCAAGGCTTTTGTGGAGGCTGCACATCTGCTCGGAATGGATGTTATACTCGAATTTGTTTTCCGCACCGCCAGCATCGACTGCGACTGGGCAAAAGAACATCCCGAATGGTTCTACTGGATTAAGAAACACATTGAAATCCGTAAAACCACATCTGAGGACGAAAGCAAATACGGCGCTCCTCTTTTCAAAAAGGAGGAACTGAAAGAAATAAAGGAAAAGGTGGAATCGGGAATCAGAAAAGACCTTCTTCCGCCTCATAAAAAATACCGCAGTTTTTTCACCAATCCTCCTGAAGAAGTCATAGAGGAAAACGGTAAATTTTACGGCGTAGAGAACGGCAAAATTGTTTCAAAAATTCCATCTGCTTTTGCCGACTGGCCCCCCAATGACGTTCAGCCCCCATGGAGCGACGTTACTTATCTGAAGCTTTTTGACCATCCCGCTTTCAACTATATTGCATACAATACCGTAAGAATGTATGACGAGGACCTGAATAAAGATAAGTACAAAATTGATGACTTGTGGAATACAATCATTGAAATAATACCGCATTACCAGAAAAATTACGGTATAGACGGCATTTTGATGGACATGGGACATTCGCTGCCGTCTTCGCTCAGAGCACAGATTATTGGAAAAGCCCGCGAAATTAATCCAGGATTTAAGTTTTGGGAGGAGAACTTCGTACTGGAGGAAAAATCCAAAAAGGACGGTTATGACGCAGTGGTCGGTTATATGCCCTTTGACGCCCATATTCCCGAAAAACTGAATTCACTGATAAAGAGGCTTTCTGAGGAAGGCTCACCCCTTCCTTTTTTTGCAACTCCGGAGACTCATAACACACCGCGTGCAGCATCAAGGAACTTCCGCCTGCGCTTCAGCCGTATGATATGGGCAGCAAGCTGTTTTCTGCCGCAAATTCCTTTCATTCATGCAGGTTTTGAACTTGGAGAAGTTCTTCCCGTTAATACGGGCTTAGGTTTCACTGAAGAAGAACAGAACGAATATCCCCCCGAAAAACTCCCGCTTTTTTCAGAGTCCTGCCTCTGCTGGGAAAATTTTGAGCAATGGACAAATTTTTTGAGAGACATTGTATCAATTAGAGAAAAATTTAAAAATGTCATTGAAATAGAATCGCCGGAATCAATAATACCTCTCGAGAAATCCGAAGTAAATGCCATTGCTTTTCTAAGAAAAAATCCAAGTGATGAAAACAATCCCGTTCTGCTTATTGCCGCAAGCATGAACAGAAAAAAAGCAATTGATCTCAATATAAAAATGCCCGAAAATGCAGCAGGATTCACCAATTTGATTGCATGTACAGACTATAAGCCTGTTGACGGCGAGCTGATACTAAAGCTGGAGCCATGGCAGACTGTATGCGGAGAGGTCAGTTTCTGAAATTTGTTTTTTTAATTAAAATAAATAAACTTATTTTTAATTAAATTCGTTAAAAAGAATGTAAATTGAAAACTATTACGGGAATAAAATGAATCAATTAGAAGACGAACCTCTGGATTTACTGCTCGAAGACGACGAACCTTCGGAAATAGAGAATAAATATCTTGTCGTAGAGCTGTCCGACAGCCGGTACGGAGTGCCCATTTCAGACGTCAGAGAAATAATTTCCATGCCGAAGATTACAGACATACCGGGGAAAAAACAGGGGATGCGCGGCATTATTAAAGTGCGCGAAGAAAACTATCCGCTAA
Source organism: uncultured Hyphomicrobiales bacterium (assembly GCA_964577665.1). GTDB lineage: Bacteria > Bacteroidota > Ignavibacteria > Kapaibacteriales > UBA2268 > CAYVTD01. The sequence continues at coordinate 2,384 of CAZOBD010000027.1, read as the reverse complement.
TGGACATGCGTACCCTTTTTAATCTGCCCAGCCTTGAGCAGGAAGACGGGGAAATGATCGAAATGATGGCAGAACGCGAAAAAGACCACATTGCCTGGATGGACGAACTAATTGCCTCGGTTCGGGACAAAAGAGAGTTCCGCTTGACCACCGATCCGCATGAGTGCAAGTTCGGACAGTGGTACTACAGTTTTCATACAGACAGCCTCGATTTATCTATTTATCTAAGCAATTTCGAAATACCCCATAAGAGAATACATGACGTAGGTAAAAAAGTGCAGGAATCTGTAAAACGAAATGATTATGATGAAGCCGAAAGAATTATTGACTCTGCCAAGAAAAACGAGCTGAAGATGCTGGTTGAGCTTTTTAAAGAAGCGCCCGAGCAGATAAAAAATTCCCACAGAGAATTAGCCGTAATAATTGAAAAAGACGACAGTCAATTTGCCGTATCAGCCGATAAAGTTGTTGGCATTGCCGAATTTCCCGAAGAAAAAATAGAGAAAAAGCGAATGGCTGACAAATCCAAAGTAATTAAAGGCGTTGCAAACGCTAAGGATTACACCTGCCTGATAATTGATATTGACAAAATTTTCACCGATTAGCCAAAAATGAACTTTCGGCTGATTAATTTCATTTCCCGGAGGTTTTCCTCCTCGGACAAAACCGGCAGATTTTTCAATTTTGCCCGCTTATTTGCGCTTCTCAGCGTTATGTTAGGCAGTATGGCACTAATTATTTCGCTCTCTGTACTTGACGGATTCGAGACGGAAATAAAATCCGGCATTATGAAATTTCGCTCACACGTTACAATCACCTCTTTCAGCCGTGATTATCTTCCCGAAAAAGATAAAGCATTAGAAAAAATTAAATCATATAACGATGTTACGGATGCTTTTGCCATAATTGAAAATGAAGCTCTTATCCGCTCCGATAAATACACCGACGGCGTATTAATCAGAGGAGTAAGCTCAGAATATGTAGAAAAACATATCAAAAAAAACATAATGCAGGGTACGTCTTTTTCATCAAAAAATGGCAGCGGTATTATTATCGGCGGCAGACTTGCCGAAAGGCTCGGGGTAAAAACAGGGGGAAATGTAATAATTTATGCAATAAAGGGTTACAGCGCCGAAAAATTTCAATTTCCCGAAATAGAGAGATTTATGGTGTCAGGTATTTACGAAACGGGTCTTGCCAAATATGACGATATCTATGCTTATGTGCCGTTTGAAAAAGCTAAAGAGATTTTTGACATTCCATCCGGCTCTGCTACTCATTTTGAAGCAAGTCTGAAAAATCCCGAAAATGCCCGTAAGGCAGCAAGAGATTTAGATGCGCTGCTCGGGTTTCCTTACTTCTGCTTTTCGGTTTTTGATCTGCACCGCGATATTTTTGCGTGGATTGACCTTCAGAAAGCCCCTATTCCGATTGTACTAATGCTTATAAGCCTTGTAGCAGTTCTCAACATCATAACTATTCTTCTTATAAGCGTGATAGAAAAAACTCGATCGATTGGTATTTTAAAAACTCTCGGCATGAGCGGCAGAGAAATCGTATTTGTGTTTGTTTTCCGCGGCGTTATGATAGGGCTGCTTGGGACTATACTCGGCTGCGGGCTCGGTTTCTTGTTCGGTATATTGCAGCAAAATTTCGGATTGATAAGTCTTAAAGGCGAGATTTATTATCTGGACAAGCTGCCTGTCGATATGAAAATGTGGCATTTTCAGATTGTTGCCCTGATGACTTTGCTTCTTTCTTTTCTCGCATCGCTGCTGCCTTCATGGCTGTCAGTAAGAGTAAAGCCCGTAAAAGCGGTAAGATATAAGTAAATGAAGTTGAGATTTATTGAAATAATCTACATATATGCTTAGTTTTTAAAAAATAAAAAAATGAGTAAATAATTATGCAAAATATTACCATACCAATTGAAATACCTTCTGATTTGTTTTCGGCTTTAAATGAATCTGAGAATGATATTAGAAAAAAAATGCTGTTAAACCTTGCTGTTGATTTTTTTGAAAAGGGAAAAATTACTATCGGAAAAGCTTCTCAGCTTGCGGGATTGAACCGGTACGAATTCGAAAACTACTTAGCCGCCAGAGGAATTCCGGTAATAGCTATTGATGAAACAAATGTTTTTAATGATCTTAATAAGTTAAGAAATTTCTAATAATGAGTACGGCAGTTGTTGATACGTGTCCAATCATTTCACTATCCCTAATATCTAAAGTAGAGTTAATAGATAAGTTGTCTGATAGTTTTTTTATAGCAAATGCAGTTTTTAGCGAACTCGATAAATTTCAAAGAATATTCGATTTCGAATCATTTAAAAACAAATATTCCTCAAATGTAAAAAGTATTACATCTATTAATAAATATCT
>CAZOBD010000026.1:0-31196 GCA_964577665.1 uncultured Hyphomicrobiales bacterium | reverse complement strand
GGCACGTTCGGGACTTTCACCCTATAGTTATTACCCATGCCGGGCGCACAAAAAAGCCGTATCTTACAATAAGATGCGGCTTTTTTTTAAATGGAAGTTTAACTTTTTATAATGCCTGATAAGTATCTTTTAATAATTATCTATCTGTGCTCTCTGAAGTTTGTCCGAAAAATCTACATAAACCGTTTTCCATTCAGTGAAAATGTCGAAAACAGTCCATCCGCCTTCGCGATGTCCGTTGCCCGTTCCTTTTACTCCCCCGAAGGGCATGTGTGCCTCGGCGCCGATAGTAGGAGCGTTTATGTAAGTAATGCCTGCTTCGATGTCTCGCATTGCAGCAAAAGCATGGTTTACGTTGCGGGTATAAATGGAAGATGACAAGCCGTAATCGCAGTCATTTTGCAGATCGACGGCTTCCTCAAAAGAATCGGCTTTTGTAACTGCAAGAACGGGACCGAATATCTCTTCCTTGAAAATAATGTGAGTGCGTTCTACATCGGCAATAACAGTCGGTTCGTAAAAACTGCCTTTGTTGAGGTCGCTGCCGGCAGCTCTTTTGCCGCCGCAGATTAGTCTTCCGCCTTCTTCAAGGGCTTTTTTCACATAGTTTTCAACGTTTTGCAGGGACTGCTCGTGAATAACCGGACCGACGTCGGTGCCTTTTTTTCTGCCGTCTCCGAGTTTAAGAGCTTCAGCTTTTTCTTTCAGCATACCGAGGAATTTTTCATAAATATCTTTGTGAACTATCAGCCTTGAAGTGGCGGTGCAGCGCTGTCCGGTGGTGCCGAAAGCTCCCCAGAGCACACCCTCGAGAGCAAGCTCGAGATTAGCGTCGTCCATCACTATCTGAGCATTTTTGCCGCCCATTTCCAATGAGCATATTTTATTTGTCCTGCCGCATATTTCTCCGATTTTAAAGCCGATATTCGTAGAGCCCGTAAAGCCAATGAGATTGACATCAGGATGCTCTACAATCATATTGCCCATACTGCCTTTTCCGAGGAGTACGTTGAAAACTCCGGCAGGGATGCCTGCTTCCTCTAGTATTTCCGCAAAAATCACTCCCGAATGGGGCGAATCTTTCGAGGGCTTGTAAACAACTGTATTACCAGCGGCAATAGCCGGAAGAATCTTCCATGCAGGAACCGCAACCGGGAAATTCCATGCTGTGATAATGCCGCAAATACCTACGGGAACGCGGAAAGACATGTTCTGCTTGTTCTCCATTTCGCTTGGCGCCGTATAGCCGAAAAGCCTGCGTGTTTCTGTAGCGGCGTAATAAGCGGTGTCGATAGCTTCCTGCACGTCGCCTTCCGTTTCAAAAACGGGCTTGCCCATTTCGCGTGTCATAATTTCTGCAAGTTCTCTTTTTCTGCTTACGAAGATGTCTCCTGCTTTGCGAAGCATATCGCCTCTTTTTGGTGCGGGCAGCATCTTCCATTTCTTGAAAGCATCCTTTGCGGCTGCAACAGCCGCATTTACATCTTCCTGTTTGGAAAGTGGAAATTCGCCAATTATGTCGTTTCTGTCTGCGGGATTGATGTTTTGAAAATATTCGCCGGAAAGCGGCTCTGTCCATCTGCCGTTGATATAATTCTTAAATCTTTCCATAATTACTCCGTCTTTTTAGAAAATTGTTAAAATAATTTTGTATATTTAAAATTTAATTTTAAAAAGTATTTATCAGAAAAAACAAAAATAGCTCATTTAATTTTATTTAGCATATAAATATTGAAAAAAAATAAGTTTTAAGGAGACTACGGATGAAAAACAGCTTGATATTAGTTTTGGTTTTGTTTGTGTGCATCACATTCCTAAAAGCACAGGATTTTTCTAAAAATGCAGTCTTTATTTTCCCTAAAGCCGATGCCGTGGGTCTAACCGTGGAAATGAAGAGCTATCTCGACAAAGCTGCCGAGTATTTGAAAGAACATCCCTCTGCCGTTTTAAAAGTTACGGGTCATTCGGAAGCAGTTATGACTACAAAGCAGCAGGAGTACATTTCCGAAGCAAGAGCCCAGAGCGTTATGATTTACATGACAAACAAAGACATTGCACCAGCGAGAATTATGACCGAAGGCGCCGGAGCATCCAATCCCATTTACGGATTTGACGAGGCAGATAAAAATAACAGAATAGAGATAGAGATTTTCATACCGGGAGCTAAGCCAAATGCAGACCCCGCCTCAGAAATACAAAAAGCAAAACATGAAGCAGAAAAAGAGCATCATGACGAACATCATGTACACCCGCATCATATTGCCATTTTCGGGGGTGCTACAACTCCTGCAGATTATTTTGAATTGGATTACACTGAGCCTACAGCCGGAATAGAATATGAATACCGTTTACCGTTTTGGAATCAGGTTCTCGGCATCGGCGTTTTCGGAGAAGTTATTTTTGCAGACCATTTGGCTTATCTCGGCGGGGGACTGCTTTTTGCACATCCTATTGGAGGGTTGAAAATTTTCGCAGGCGGCGGTGTAGAAGCAGTTGACGAAGAAGACGGCATGCACACCGAATCTTTAATTCGCGGTGGAGCGGGATATGATTTTCATTTCGGACAGTTTTCGGCAGGACCTCTGATTTCTGTGGATTACATCCATGAACATTTTTATCTTGTTTACGGACTCAGCTTTGGAATAGGATTATAGAAATTTTTTAAAGAAACTGATAAAAAAAATGAAACCAATTAAAACCGCTCTGCTCTGGCATTTTCACCAGCCGTATTACAAACTGGACGGCGAATTTATACTCCCGTGGGTAAGACTTCACGGCGTGAAGGATTATTTCAATTTACCGGAGCTTTTCCACGAGTTTCCTAAGATAAAGCAGACCATCAATCTTGTGCCGTCCCTCAGGATGCAGATAGACGAATACATAGAGGGTACTTGTCAGGATAAAATACAGAGACTGACAAAAATGGAACCGCAGAACCTGACCGCTCAGGACAAAAATGATATACTGCGGCTGTTTTTTCTGTGCAATCCCGAAAATATGATAAACCCCTACCCCCGCTACAAGGAGCTTTTCGAGCGGAGCAGGGATAGAGATAAAGCTGCCGGCGAATTTTCCGATGCTGACTGGCGCGACCTGCAGGTGTGGTACAATCTCACTTGGCTGGGTGCATATTCACGCAGACACAGCGCCGCCAGCCGCCTTTTCGAAAAGGGACGAGATTTCTCGGAAGATGAAAAATATACGCTTTTAGAGATGCACAGGTATATTCTCAGTCAGATTAAACCTCAGATGCAGATGCTGCAACGGCTCGGACAGCTTGAAATAAGCGCCACTCCCATGTATCATCCCATCCTGCCGCTGCTCTGCGGCACCGGCAGCGCCCGCGAAGCTCTCCCGGATATTGAACTGCCCGATAAACAGTTTCGCCATCCCGAAGATGCCGAATGGCATATTAAAAAAGCCCTCGATTATTTTGAAGATAACATAAGTTACAGACCTGACGGCATGTGGCCCTCGGAAGGCTCGATATCCAATGAAGTTTTAGATTTGATGATTAAGTCCAGTGTGAAATGGGCGGCAAGCGACGAGGAAGTACTGAAAAATTCAATCGGCAGCCGTTACAGGCACACCCATAAGTTCTTTCCGCACAAATATATAACAAACAACGGTTCTTTATCGGTTCTTTTCCGCGACAGAGCGCTTTCCGATGCCATCGGATTCGTCTATTCCAGGTGGAATCCGCATGACGCCGCTACTGATTTTACAAATAAAATAAAGCATATTAGATCTGAAATAATAAACAATCACGGTGAAGAAGCACTGGAGCATGCCGTTGTGCCGGTGATTCTCGACGGAGAAAACTGCTGGGAGTACTATCCTGAAAATGGTATTCAGTTTCAAAGAGCATTGTTCGACATATTATCTAATGACGGGACTTTTGAAACAGTAACAGTATCTGAAGCTGCTAAGGAAGAACATACCAAATATTTGGAGCCGCTTGAAAATATCAAAGCCGGCTCATGGATAAACGGTAATTTCAGGATATGGATTGGCAACAGACAGAACCGCACCGCCTGGTCTATGCTTGCCCGCGCAAGAGAAAATCTTGAAAAAGCTAAAGATAGAATAAGCAGTGAAAATTACAAAAAGGCTCTCGGGGAGCTGCATATTGCCGAAGGCTCGGACTGGTTTTGGTGGTACCATGACGACCATCAGGCTGAAAACAAATATGATTTCGATGTTATGTTCCGCAGGCATCTCGAGCTTGCTTACAATCTCATGGAACTTACTGCCCCCGACGAAGTAAACATACCGGTTCATTCTGCCGAATCAAAGGACATACTAATTCCCCAAAAAGAGCTTATTAATCCCGATATCGAAGGACTCGCTGTAAAGGAAGATCAATGGGCGGGCGCCGGATCGTATGATGCCGAAAAAGCTATGAGTTCTATGCATCAGGGGGGTCTTATTCTCAAACAGTTTCGATTCGGTTCCGGGGAAGATAAGATATTTTTCAGAATAATACTTGAAAGAGCATTGACTGAGGGAGAAACAATTATAATAAATTCACAAAAACCGAATAAATTTTCAATAACGATTAACCGCAGTTCATGCTTTTTTAATATTACCTCCGAAAAAGGGTTTTTAAGCGCCGGTTTTGCCACCGGCGAAGTCATTGATATTGCATTAGATAAGAAAATCGTTGAAAAATTGGGTAGTTCTACGTATAAGGCAGAAATCAGCATTCTTGTAAAAGCCTCTGAGTCAGATGCAGTCTATCCCCGGCAGGGATCCCTTAATGTCGAATTTATGTAAACCTAAATTATTAATAAATAATTTTTAATTTTTTCACTCCCCCTGTTTTGTTAACTTAGTGTGAAATATTGAGGTTAATTATAACCTAAGAAGTGTACGGGGGTACCATGGAAAGATTTTCTACAGACAGGGAAATCAAAGTATTGATTATTGAGGATTCTAAAACATACGCATTGATACTTGAAAAAGCTTTGCAGAGAGGTGGTCTTCAGCCTCATTGCGAGGTTGTCGAGACTATTAAAAATATCCTCCATCAGATAAGGACTAATCGTCCGGATTTGATTCTCTGCGACTACACGCTGCCTGATATGAACGGGCTTGATGCTTACGAAGCAGTCAAAGCTGCGGGTGAAGATATTCCTTTCATTATCGTTTCCGGTACTATCAGCGAGGAAACCGCCATAACAATGATGGAGGCAGGCGTACACGATTATATTATGAAAGATAACACCAGCCGTTTGATCCCCGTGATAAGAAGAGAACTTAAGAACGCAGAAGCAAGAGCGCAAAAAAGAATAGCTGAAGAAGAACTGAAAATGCTGAATGAGAATCTTGAAAAAGCTGTTTCAGAGCGGACTAAAATGCTCGAAGAAACCAATAAAAAACTTTTAGAAGAAATAAACAAGAGCATCGAATTAAACAAAAGCCTAAGCGATACACGCAGTTTCATGGATGCAATTTTAGAAAATATGCCTGTAACAGTGTATGCAAAAGACCCGGGGGATTTGACTTTCCAATTTATCAACAAAACAGGCGAAGAATTTATGGGTTTAAAGAGGGAAGAGCTTATCGGAAAAAGAGTGGAAGAGCTGCTTCCCCGAAACTATTCCTATGTATTTACAAATTCCGACGATAAGCTCCTCAATGGAGAAATCGAAATGGATACCCGTAAAATTACGGATGATTTTTTGGGCAAGGGTATATGCGAATTGGTCTCTAAAAAAATTCTCATTAAAGATGAAAATGAAAACCCGAGGCATATTGTCGGTATTGTAGAAGACCACACTGAAATAAGAAAAGCGGAATATGAACGCAGAAAAACAGAGAAAATGTTTGCCAGGCTTTTTGAACAGTCGCCCGTTGCTATTATTGCCGCCGATGATAAAACCGGAAAAGTCAGAGATGTCAATGACAGCTTTTTAAACCTTTTTGAACTCGACAGAAACGATGTGGAAGATGCTCTTCTGAAAAATCTGACCCTTTGGCTGAACGAAAAAAGCCTTGATGATATTTTGAAAGCAGTTAAAAAGCACGGCTCTATTTCGGGCAGAGAACAGGTGCTGCTTACAAAAAACGGTTTCAGGAAAGAAGTTATTATGTCTGCTGAGTATATTGACTTTCAAGATGAAAAGCGCCTGTTCTTCCTTATGTTAGACATCACTTCGAAAAAAGAAGCCGACAGGGAAAAGGAAAATGCAATCAGAACGGAGCTGGAGCTGAGTGAACTCAAATCTAAACTCATCTCTATGATATCCCATGAGTTCCGCACTCCGCTGACCACAATAATGTTAGCCGCAGATATGCTGAAAAGGTATGGCAAGGAGTGGGACACCGACACTAAAAACAAGCATTTTGACAGAATACAGGATACTGTTCTCGGCATGATAAAAATAATTGAAAATGTGCTGACTATCGGCAGATTTGAATCCGGTAAATATAAATTCAGCCCGGAAAGAACCGACCTGCCTGCTTTCTGCAAATCAGTAGTTGACAGCATTAAGTTTCAGAAAAAAACTGACACTGCCGTCGAGTGCAAATATCTTGGCGGATGCACCGAGGTCTTCATTGATGAAAACCTGCTGGGCTTGATTTTGTCTAATCTGCTTCATAACTCCCTAAAATATAACAGAAACAATAATCCTGTCAGGCTGAATGTATTCTGCCACAGCGGAGAAGCCTTTTTTGAAGTCAAAGACAAAGGTATCGGTATTCCGCAGGAAGAAATCAGGAGCATCTATGAAACTTTTTTCCGCGGCTCCAATGTCGGTACTATTTCGGGCTACGGTCTCGGTATGAATATCGTTCGAAGGTCGGTAGATTCTCACATGGGATCCATATTCGTTGAAAGCATATTAAATGTTGGCACAAAAGTTACGGTTGTGCTGCCAGTTAAGCAAGAGGAAGACGATGAAGCAGTTAATTCACCGCATTATGAAAAAGCAGAAGCCTGTTGAACTGAAAAAAAGATCCCCCTAACCCCCTTATAAATAAGGGGAAATTATTTTGTCTTTTCTCCCTCCCTTTTTTAAAAGGGAGGGGGCGGGGAGGGATTCTTTAAAATTCGGGTAATGTCAGCCTTTGTCATGGGTTAAATAACAGTTCCTATACTTTTTAAAACAGCACTCCCTGATGTGGTTTCTGCTTTTTAGCGATGTGTCTTAAGTTTTATCTGCAGCTAACAGAATGAGCACAACTACCTCGCCAGTATATGAAATTCCGTACGCCTGTTTTTTGCTCTGTTTTCCTCGGAATCATTTGGAACTTTAGGCCTTGAAAAACCGAAACCTCTGTAACGGAGCCGCCCGGGGTCAATTCCTCTTTTTACTATTTCAGTGAAAACGGAGCGGGCGCGCCGCTCGGAAAGGTTCTGGTTGTACTCCCGCGTTCCGATGTTGTCCGTATGTCCCTGTATTTCGAGCTTAAGATTGGGCATACTCATCATTACATCCACGACTTCATCTATAATGTAATAAGACTCGGCTTTCACCGTATCTTTATCAAAATCAAAAAGGATAGGTCTTTCAAACACATCCCCTACGTTCCAGCCGCCTTTGCCTGTCATGTCATATTCGCCGCGGGCAAGAAGAGTGTCTTCTCTGCCGGGTATTTCAAGGGCGGGATATGTGTCGTGATGCCCCCAGTATTTCGGAGGACGGTATGAAACAAGATAGTAATACCTCAGACTCATGTATATATCACGAAATATGGCAATCAAATCCTCCTTGGAGTATGCTTTGTAAAATTTACCGCCGGTGTATTTTGCCATATCTCTCAGGTGATCATCTTTCGAATAGCCGAAAGCAACGGTGAAAAGATGTATTTTGTGCTTCATCGCTGTATCAATTACATCAAAAATCTGCTCTTTTGAATAGTTATCGTCCCCGTCTGAAAAAGTAACCAATACCCGCGGCACTTCAGGATCAGTACCTTTGAACATAGCCATTCCGTTCATTACTGCATCGTTGAAAGCGGAAAACAAACCGAAATTCTGCTCCCGTTTGACCCGGTATATTTTCAGTATCTCGCCGGTGTCTTTTGAAAACGGCACTTTTATATCGAAGTATCTGTTGAAAGATGTAAGAGCAATCTGATCGTAAGGGAATTTCATACGGACAAATATTTCCGTGCCCTCGAAAATTGCATCCAATACGGGAGACATAGAACCGCTGTAATCGACACTGAGAACAATATTGTAAGGAATGGAATCTCCCGCACCGTATTCACGCACTTTAAAGCTGTCTATGGGTGCTTCCCGCTTATTGTAAACCTTTCCTAAATACTCGGTTACGCGTGTGAAGTATGTAATGCTCGTATCTTTTCTGTAGGGATCAGCCATATTTGTAATAAACATGCCGGCGGAATCGTAAGCTCTTGTAAAAAGGCGGATTTCTTCGGGATAGTCCTCTGTTTCTATCCTCCATACATCGAATATGACTTTATCGATGTCAGCGGAGTCAATGGGTACGGTACCCTGCAGGTAAATCGGCTTTGTTGTGTCGCCGGAATAATCCCGCATGGAAGCCTGCAGATCGAATCCGGTCAGTCGTCTCCTGCCCCCGCAGGAGTAAATAAAAACCGCCGTGAAAACGCTCAGCAGGAGTATGCTTAAAAATCTGTAATTCTTCATAATATTTATCTTAAATTTTTCTTAAAGCAGTTTCACACCAATCAGCAGACCGTCCCCTACGGGCACCAGTGAAGTAATAAACCGGAAATCATTTCGGAAAAATTTATTAAATTCCTGTATATAGCTTACTTCTTCGCTCCTTACCAAAGGAGGATTATCAGCGACATGTCCGAAAGCAAGCGCATTGTCGGCAGCTATTACGCCTCCTTTTCGCAGCATGGGCGCCGTCAGATTTACATAGTCGATATATGATTCTTTATCTGCATCAATGAAAATGAAGTCAAACTGATACGCCGGCTTGAGTTTTTCCAAATATTCTTTAGCTACTGTGTTTTTTACTTCGATTATCTCATCAAGATCTGCTTCTTCGGCTTTTGTTTTTATGAAATTCACATATTCTTCATTTTTCTCAAGACAGATAAGCCTGCCGTTTTTCGGGAGAGCCTTAGCCATAGTTAATGCAGAGTATCCTCCGAGAGAACCTATTTCCAGCACGTTTTTTGCATCCATTACGGTCAGCATGAACTGCAGGAAAGCCCCCTGGTCGCCGGATATGTGTATCTGAGGGAAACCGAGCCTGTCTGACTCCTCCCTCAGCCTTTTCAAAAATTGGTCTTCTGAAGAAAAATTCTCAAGCAGGTAATCCGCCAGTTTTTCATTTAAAAATGTGGGGTATATTGACATACAGATTTCTATTTAGTTTTAAACAAAAAAGCACCGCTTCAGACGGTGGAATTTGAAATAATCTTTAATTGAAACGATTTTTGCATACTCCTATTGTCTATCAAGTATATTGACTCTGATATATTTATTTTTGATACTCAGCCTTCTTTAACATAAACCGAGAAATGTCATAAAAAAATGCGTTATTAGAAGATCTCAGTTCTTACTTCCTAAATCCCTTTCTCCAAAGGAAGAATGAAATTTACAACTTAGCAGGCTTTTCCTACCCCTTTCCCCTTTGGGTAATAATGGCACGAATTTAGTGATTTTTCTCCTGTCCAAACTCCGATTTGGACAGGGACAATTTCAACACAAACTCTGTTTGAGCTCAAGTGAAACAGAGTTTCCTTTGAAATCAACATTTCCAAATCGGAGTTTGGAAATGAGAAGTTAAAGCCTTAAGTTCGTGCCATTACTTTGTGTTAATAAACCCCGACTTAAAAGCCGGGGCTATTGAAGATATAGTTTATTATTTTATTTTGCACACTTCACAGCATTAGTTTCTGTAAAGATTGAAGTTGGGTTATCTTTGATATATGATAAATTCTATTGACACATTCCAACCACTATCCTGCCCTGCTCTGCCTTTTGAAGACGCTTTTCACATACACATCGGACACTCCCAGCTCTCTTGCCATCTGCTTGAAGCTTTTGCCGGAATTTGTTTTGATGTACCGCATCACTAACGTCTCGAGGCTGGTTATTTTGGGAATATAGAAATTAATGCCCGAAAGGTCAGTCATCAATTTTTTGACTGTATCCATACCGCATACGCTTTCTATCAGCTTCAAATCTTCGGTAAGGTCATCGGATGCCATCATATCAAGCACTTTTTGGTTCATAATATTTTTTGCTCCTTTCTAAATTTTTTTTGGATTTTATATTATTATTCAGTAATTTTGTAACGAATGCAATTTAAAGTTGCAATTCTTACAATGTAATTACTGCTGCAAAAATACGTAAAATTTACAATTTTGTCAAGTTATTTTTTGCAGGTGTTCTATGGACGATTTGAAAGCTCAAACGGGCGAAAGACTTAGAGAGATCAGAAATATTTTCAACGAAGGATTTAAGCTTACTATCAGCCAGTTTGCCGGCTTAATGGGCGAAACGAAAGACCGCATGGCAAATTATGAATCAGGCAGGTCTTCCATTCCCAACCATCTTTTAGTGAATCTTTACCGCCGGGGAGTAAATCCTGTTTACCTCCTGACCGGCGAAGGTTCTATTTATGCCGACACTCCTGCCGGTAAAGAGCTTAAGAAAAAAATCGGCGGCGATTATTCAGATTTGTTTGACGGCGATCTTGAAAAAGCTCCTCTTGACATTTTACTGGACAAAGCCCAAAGACATACCGCGGCAGCAGGCAATATATGGGAAATAATCCGGAAAAAAAGACTCAAAGAGCAGGCTAAGACGAAAGGAAACCGTAATAAATGAAGTTCTCGGACTTTTCAAAAAGTTTGAAAAGCAAAACGGAACATGAACTTTACACTGCTGCCAGGCAATTTCTTTTGCAGGAGTATTTTGGATTTTCTCATAACAGCCGCAGATGCAGGCTTGTTTTTGAGGAATGTAAAAAGCGAGGCAGCAAAGCTTTTGAAAGAGCCTCCTCAGACGCCGCAGTTGCAGCCGAAAGCTTCAGGAACTTGTTTGACAACAGCGCGGGCATCGTAAATTCGATGAGAATCGACTTTATGAGCAAACCCGAGCTTAATACTTTTTTACAGACTGCCGGAGCGTCTGAGCGAAATGAAATTTTAGAGGAATCGGCGCAGATTGAAGATGTTTTCAAAAAAATGGAAACCGGCTCCGGCGAACTATTTCTTTGCAGAGTAACCGGAGACTCCATGCGTCAGGCAAGGATTTTGGACGGCGACTACCTCGTGGTTGACCGCAAAGCCTCACCCGGAAGCGGTTCAATAGCCGTTGTATCCATTGCCGGCAACATTTTGGTAAAAAGGCTTTTGGTAGAAGAAAACAGACTATATCTCGTTTCGGAAAATGACCGCTATCCGCCCTTTGAAGTGCATGAATACGATGATTTTACCATACTCGGCGCAGTGAAAATGGTTCTTCTGGATGCACAGAGTCTATAAAAACAGAGTTACAAAGCAGCATAATGAGAATAAAGATAAATTTTGAAAAGCCTTTTTTTGACGATCTGCCCCCGGAAGAAAAAAGCAGCAGAGATATAGTTCTGCTCCTTATGCAGGATGCAGAAGGCAGGCAGGTGGATATGCGGAAATACAGCCCCCGTGAAATTGCATCGGCGGCACGCGGGCTTATTTTAAACGGGTTTCTGAGAGGCACCGTACTGGACAGGCACAAATGTGTTTGGTCAAGGCTTACGCAAAAAGGCTCTATGTATTTGAAAATAAAAGAAAAAGAAGTATCAAATACTTTTTAACAACCGGTTATTTCATATTTTTTCATAATAGATACTAACATCTCATTACAGAACTCCATATTTTTGCGAGTCATTGCGAAGAGCGAAGCGATGAAGCAATCTTCATCCGTCAGAAGAATTTTAGAGACTGCTTCGCTCGCAGAGACAGAATATTTGTCATTATCTTGTCAGTATTTGCGAAGCATTTATGGAAGTCTCACAATGAAATTTATAGATTTTACACAGCCTCTCATATTTGAGAATGTATTTTTCAAATGAATCTCCATTTCGCTGTGGTCAAACAGAGTTTGAATAGGAGGAAAATAATTGTTTTGAGTGGAACTTGGCATCAGCTTCTCTCCTCATTCCTTTAATACGGCAGCACTTCACTGAACAAGCATATACAGTAAAAGAAAATTGGGCTTCACTTACGATGTTGATTCCTTCTATAATAAAATCTTGAAATTTCATATATTTTTGAATCTTTTTTATCTTTCTTGTGTATATTAGTTAGAAGCTAAGAAAAAAGTAGAAAAAAGCAGGATAAATGCAAAAAAGGCTGACTTCATATAGCGATTCGGAATTGCTGGCGCTGTTCAAAGGAGAGAAAAGAAACTCCGAGGCGGCATTTTCGGAAATGTACCGCAGGTATTCGGGCAAGGTTCATGCCTACTGCGTGAAAATGCTCGGCGATGAAGACGCAGCCGAAGATGTTTTCCAAGAAACGTTCATTAAATTTTATCATAAGGTTGACCCGGGAAGAAATGATTTCAACGTGCCGGGTTTTCTGATGACTATTGCAAGAAACCTCTGCTTTAATTACTTTCGCGATAAAAAGCAGACAGTTGACATTGAAAATATGGATTTCAGCAGCGGGCAGGGCGACGCCTACGAAAGAAAAGAACTGCTCGAACTGATTACAATGGCTCTGGATGTTCTTCCGTTAGATTACAAGGAGGCTTTCATCCTGCGGGAGTACGACGGCTTAAGCTACGAAGAAATTGCCTCGGTAAGCGGACTTACACTTTCAAATGCTAAAACCCGGGTCCGCAGGGCTAAGATAAAACTTAAGGAAATTTTGGAACCATATTTGAATGAAATGTACAGTTGATGATAAAAATATAATGTAATTATTCTTTGAAATATAAAAAATTGAACTGATAATCAAAAATGTCATTCAGCAACTAGTGCGGAATGACAAAATTTAGATTTTTGAAGCAAGATAATAAAAAATAAATATATACGGTGAAGCAATGAAATACAATGAATATGTGCAGGACTTTCTCGACGGAACACTCGAAGGAGCAAAAGAGGAACAGTTTTTCCTTGCTCTATCTTCGAGCGACGAACTCCGCCGCGAGCTGAAACAGCAGATTGCCATCAAAGATGCCGTGAAAGCCGACACAAAAGCATTTTCGCCGAAGGCTGCATCCACTGCCGCTATTTTTAGCAGCCTCGGCTTCGATCCGCCGGGCGCGGCACCTCCTCCAAAACCGGCTTTTTGGGAGAAAACAGGTGCTTTTCTCAAGACGTATTCGCAGGCTTTTTACGGAGGACTGACCGCTGCCGCGGCGACGATTGCAGTTATGCTGCTTCTTTTCGATACATTCGGCGGCGGCACTGATTCTTCAAATATATCTTCCGAAAAAACAACCGGTTCGGGAAATGACAATTATTCTCAGAATTATTTATATTCTTATCAAAAACCTGTAACAGCCGGCATCGAAAACTCGGAAATTCCGGTAGTTTCCTCCGGTGAAAAGCCTGATGACGGAAATACTGCCGGCGAAAAAATAAAGACAGTTGTAAAATACGTTTATCTGAAATCAGACGGAAATCAATCTAATGCCGACATTTCTAAAAGTGCTTCGGACTTCGCAAATCACCCTGCGTCCAATGAAAATTTTCATGCTGATGATAACATATTATTCAAAGACCTGAATGCTTCAAAAAACACTTCTTTCCCGGCAGGCTTCGGGCAGACAGCGCCGGGATTCAGCCGGGATGTACCTCAATTGTCCCTCAGCCCTTTCCGTACAAACGGCAGGCTCGGATTTTCAGTTGAGCTCCGCGGTTCCCAGTATTGGTTCAGCGCCGAAGAAAAGATACAGCCTGACAAATATCAGGCATTCAACAATCTTTCAGCAGCAGCTTATTATGAGATATTTGAAGAGTTCATTGTAGGATTAGAATACAGACGCGAAAACTTTTACCAGAAATACGAAGCAATAGACGAAAATATGCATCTGCA
The DNA here is from genome assembly GCA_964577665.1 of uncultured Hyphomicrobiales bacterium. Taxonomy (GTDB): domain Bacteria; phylum Bacteroidota; class Ignavibacteria; order Kapaibacteriales; family UBA2268; genus CAYVTD01. The sequence continues at coordinate 17,210 of CAZOBD010000026.1, read as the reverse complement.
TCTTTACGAACAGCAGCCCAATTTCAGCAGTTATTCCGCAGTGATGCGCTATCTGCCCAAGTATGCAAAAGTATCTTCGGTGCAGCCGTTTGCACAGGTTTCCTTTGGCGGCAACTCTGCCGGTCCTGTGGGAAGAGCTATGCTGGGCGCCGAAATAATGCCTTATAACAATATTGCATTCACTGTCGGCATGGAAGCAAGCATTATGAGCTATCACCACCGCAGCTATAACTTCTATTCTTCAAAATACGGCATGAATTTCGGAGTAAGAATTAAAATGTAAGAAAGAATAAGGTTGACAATATGAAACAGAAAATTTATAATATGATAGTCCCTCTGGTTTTGACCATGGCGGTTGCGGCAGGCAGTATATCGCTCAGTTCATGCGGCGATTCATACGGGCTTGATCCCAACATAAAAGAAGAAATATTAAAGCCTGACACCCTCCGTGATACTTTAAGAGATACACTGAGGGACACTCTTCGCGATACGACAGTTCTTACCAGAATAGACACTATTTTCAAAGGGCAGGGGTATATACTGCCGGATTCCATGTATCTTGAAATACTGGAAGTACCCGTAATGAACGGCGATTCGTCTTATGCTTTCAGTTGGAATCCGGTCGTTGCATTAGCCGGAGCAGCAGTAGATACAAGCGGAAACAAACCCCCTCGGCTTATTATGAATCTGAGTGTTGCAAAACCGTATCTGGACTCTATTCAGCCGTTTGACAGAGTAATAGAAACAAAAATGAGCCTTGTCAAAATGCCTGTTGACGACAGATGGCACCCCTTGTATGAAAATATTAATTTCAGAATACACCAATACAGGCCTCAGAGCAGAGTGATTGAGATAGACGGAAACAAGGCTGCTGTACGTGTGTATCTGACTGAAATTCCGAAAGTGAATAATACCAATGTTATTCTCTGTGCTCTCGATGCCATTATTCCTACTAATACTGCCGGTCTGGAAATACTATACAGAGCGAATGTCTTTTTGTTTTACTCGCGGAAATAGCTGCGAAAACTCAGCTTTGGCTGAAGCACTTCGTTGACCAGATTGCGAAGAATAACACGGTTTGGCTCAGCAGACAGCTTCAGTGCGTTTTTATCCGAGTCCAGCTTAAATCTGGAAATATCATCCGCGCTGAGAGAATTAATACTTTCGGCTATTGCCTGAGGAGTAAAATCATCCGAAACTGTTCCGATACCATATTTCTTGACCATCTTGGAAGCCTGAGGCAGAGGTGTTGCTATTACTCCGAGTCTTGCCTGCACATATTCAAATATTTTGTTGCCCAGAGAATAAGTAATATTGTCCGACGAGCCGGGATAGCAGTACAAACCGAGATCATATTCATTAGTACCCTGAGCAATTTTCTGCATAGGGAGAGGATTGTAAAAGTATATCTGTTTATTTCGTTTACCTTCAGCCAATTTTTTCAGTTTGACATAGTTTTTCGGGCTGCTGCGCTTCATTAGATAAAGATGGAGTGAGAACCTTTCATCCAGATAATCCATAATGTTTATTACATTGTCTATTCTTCTTTGATTGTCAATATTTCCGTGATAAACCAGCTTAATATCTTTAGAATCAACTGGGGTTGGTTTAAGTTTTGCAAACATGGGAGCATTGGTGATAATTACCGGATCAACATGATAAAGACGGGAGAATTTTTCTTTGAAATACTTATTTGTGCATAGCATTGCATCGGTTTTGCTCAGACATTCTCTGCACATACATTTCATGAAAGATTTGAACAGCAAAATAAATGAAAGCGACTTATACATATCCGGATAGTACTCATGCGCATCGAATATGACTTTCACTCCGTTGTTTTTTAGCTTAAGCGCCAGAGGTAGAGTTTCTATATCGTTAGCCAATATTATATCGGGCTGTAATACCTTTAATATTGAATAGTTACGATCAAGGTTAAAAGTATCATTGTAATACCTGCCGTAAAAATGAGAAAGAAGATATACTGACCTTTTGATTTTCTTCGGAATGTCCGAATAAGGCTTGGTCAGCTCAAAGAAGGAAACATTATCCATAAGGGGATTTTCATTAGCCGCTACTGCAACTGTGAAGTCGTCTTTAAAAAAGTTAATCTGTCTGAAAACTCTGGGATCGGAACTGCTGCCCCCAAAATTCAAGATTAGAATTTTTTTCATAGGAATCCGGTTTATATTTCAAATGTTAATTTGAAATATACTGAAAATTTGCATAAATTCAAACTTATTGAACATACATATTTGATAGTATAAAAAAAATCATACATTTGATAAATACGAAAAAAAAGCGGAGAAACGATGACAAACGCTTTTCAGATGCCTGAAATATTAGATATAATCGAGCAGTCCGGTTTAAAAAAGATTGACCGCAATAAGCATTTCCATGTTAATTTTAAAAGCCTGATGAGCTACCGTATAGATAAGATACTGATGGTGTGCAGTCTGTATGATTATTATACAATCGTGGAAGACGACCACTTGCAGGAAGCAATTTTTAACGAATATCTGGAGATGAATCTGTACTATGCTCCTCATATAACCAGGGCTTATTCTGCCGAAAGCGCCCTTTCGCTTTTGAAAGAAGAGAGATTCGATCTGATAATACTTACACTCCGATTAGGTGATATGGAGGTAAATAAATTTTGTGAAAAAGTAAAAAAGGAAATTCCAGGAGTGCCTGCCGTATTGCTTGCTTCACAGTCCCGTGAGCTGCACATGCTGATGGAAAAGGGAAAGCTGAGCAATGTCGATAAGATATTTATATGGTCGGGCGACCGAAGGATATTTCTTGCCATAATCAAGCATTTCGAGGATCTGTATAATGCTCCTTCTGACTGTCTGGAATCCGGCATTACCAATATCATTTTGGTGGAAGACTCACCGCTGTTCTATTCTTCATATCTGCCCTTGATATATACCGAAGTAATGAAGCAGACACAGCAGTTGATAGCCGAGGGGAAAAACTCCGCCGAAAAAATGCTCCGCCAGCGCGCAAGGCCTAAGATACTCCATGCCGAAAGCTTTGAACAGGCGCTTCGGTTTTTCGACAGATTCAAAGAATCTCTTCTGGGTATCATTACCGACATGAAATTTAAAATGAACGGTTCGGTTAAGGAACTTGCCGGTGTAGAGCTAATTAGGCATGTAAAAAAGGAAATACCGCTTTTACCGGTAGCCCTTCAGTCATCACAGTCGGATAAAGAGAATACTGCCGATGAACTCGGGGTAACATTCATAGATAAAAATTCGCGTACACTGCTGATGGACTTGAGCGAATTTATGAAAAACAACTTCGGTTTCGGCGATTTTATCTTCAGAATGCCTGACGGTACCGAGATACAAAGAGCAAAGAACCTGCGGGAGTTTCGCGACAGACTGAAATACATACCCGATGAATGTCTTCTGTATCATTCGCGGCAGAATCATTTTTCATACTGGCTGATAGCCCGCACGGAATTTGTCCTTGCCAATCTTTTCCGCCCTGTCAGCATATCGCAGTTCAAAAGCGTAACCGAGCTGCGGCACAGGCTTATAGATTTGGTCACAGATCAGCTTATCGAAGGTCAGAGAGGCACTATTACGGTGTATTCAAGAGCAAATTACCGTGATGACAGCCGTTTTATGATGATAGGGGAGGGGTCTCTCGGCGGAAAAGCAAGAGGACTCGCTTTTATAGACCGTATTTTGAAAGATCATTTGGAGCATGACCTGTTTCCCGACGTGAAAATCTCCATTCCGAAATCGATAGTGATAGGCACTGATGTTTTTACGAAGTTTATGGAGCATAATAATTTATACAAAGTTGCCCTGAAAAATCTGCCTGATGAGCAAATACTACGCGCTTTTTTGAATTCCGATATTCCCGCAATCGTTTTGGGTGATTTGAGAGAATTGCTAAAGCATATCCGCTTCCCGCTTGCAGTTCGTTCCAGCAGCCTTCTGGAAGATGCCATGTACCAGCCTTTCGCCGGTATTTACGCAACAATAATGATACCTAACAGCAGTGTGAATCTTGAGATACGCTTCAAAAACTTAGTTCAGGCAATTAAGTATGTTTACGCCTCGACTTTTTCGCGCAGCGCAAAGAATTATATAGAAGCTACCGGAAACAGAATTGAAGAAGAAAAGATGGCTGTTATTCTTCAGGAAGTAGTCGGAAACCGTTATGGTCATTATTATTACCCGCAGATTTCGGGGGTGGCGCGCTCTTTTAACTATTATCCCTTCGGAAAAGCCAAACCGAAAGACGGTGTTGTTAATCTGGCGCTCGGACTGGGGAAAACCATTGTCGAAGGAGAAAAAAGTCTTCAGTACTCGCCGGCTTACCCTAAGGTATATCCTCAGTTTGGAAGTACAAAGGACTATTTCAACAAGTCACAGACCAAATTCTGGGCGCTCGATATTGCCTCCGAGATGGCTCAGAAAAAGCCCGGTGAAGATCAATACCTTGCAAAGCTCGGAATCAGCGATGCCGAAAAACACAAAACTTTAAACTATATTGCCTCTACTTATTCCGCCCAGAATGACATGCTTTATCAGGGCGTTATGCGCCAGGGACCACGGGTGATAACCTACGCCCCGATATTAAAATCCAACATAGTGCCTCTGAACGAAGTAGTGAAACTTCTTCTCCGCATTTCCGAAGCGGCTATGAACAGCCCCGTAGAAATAGAATTTGCCCTGAAAATGCCCAAGGATGAGCCGCTGCCGTGCCAGTTCGGTTTCTTACAAGTCAGGCCCATGGTCAAATCGGAAGGAACCGTAAAAATTAATTTTGATACAATCGACAATGAAAATATCCTTTTCAAGTCAGAAAACGCACTTGGCAACGGTACTTTTGAAATGAATACAATCCTTTATGTTAAACCCGAAACCTTTGACCCCGCAAAAACCCGCATGATAGCAGAAGAAATAAACAGGATTAACAAGCAGCTTCTTGCCGATAACAAATTCTATCTCCTGATAGGACCCGGGCGCTGGGGAAGCTCCGATCCGTGGCTGGGCATACCTGTAGATTTTTCTTACATAGCAGGCGCTCAGGTTATCGTAGAGACAACTCTTCCTCAAATGAACGTTGATCCCTCGCAAGGCTCTCATTTTTTCCAAAATATGACCTCTTTTAAAATAGCTTATTTCACTGTCAGGGATTACGGCTCCGGCTCCGGCGAAGGTATCGACTGGAACTGGCTCGCCGAACAGCCTGCAATGAATGAATCGCATTTTCTGCGTCTAGTGCGTCTTGATAATCCTCTTATCATAAAAGTAGATGGCCAGTCCGGCAAAGGTGTTGCTTTGAAAAAGCAGAATATTTAGTATTTTTGCATACTATATAAATGAATATTTTAGGATATTATTTGAATAAATTAATTAGAAATATTGTGGATTCCTGCGGTTTTACAGCTTTAAAAAAAAGCCGGTTTATTTCTTTACTTATGATATTATCTTTTTTAATTCTCCCTGCCTCTTATGCTTATCCACAAACAGAAATCAGATATTATTCGAAATTTGCAGAAGAAATGTCTGATAGTCTTAAAAGAGAGTATATTTTAAAAAGAACTGCCGGGCTAAAAGCTCAGAAAATTGATACAACAATAGAAAAATTAAGCGGCGGTTTTTCAGACATAACAACAGGTATATTTGCAGGAATGCAGTGGAACAGGCACATAAGTGCATTCAGCAAACTCCCCGGCATCCCTAACTGCTGTCCCTTGTTTGAAAAGGGCGAAGGAACCGGGTTTCAGGCAGGGGTGCATATCGACCATACATTTTTTGAAAGCATTAGTCTTTCTCTCAGGCTCGGCTGGTACACACTTGATGCTAAACTTGAAGACCTGGAAACAAAGGAAAATCTGGTGCGCATAGATGATGAACTTGTCAGGGGCAGTTTTATGCACCATCTGGAAACATCTCTATCCGAATTAGCAGTCGAGCCGATGGTTTCATACAATCCCTTCGGAGGTCTTAACATTTACGGAGGAATACATCTCGGATATCTGGCAGTCAGCCGTTTTCATCAGTTTGAAACTCTCGAAAAGCCCGAATATGAAGGCGTTTTTGCAGATACTGAAACGCGCCGCAGAAATGACAGTTCAGGTACAATTCCGGCGCTGAATGACTTTACTCTTGGTCTGACGGCAGGAATAGGATGGAACCTGCCGCTTAATGAAGAAAGAACGGTTTTCCTGTCTCCCGAAGTATTTTATTTCGAGGGGATGAATGATTTTGTGAAAAACCTGAAATGGGAAGCTTCTTCTGTGCGGGCTTCCCTGCATCTGAAATATATTCCCCGCAAAAGCTTCCAATATCGTGAAATCCGAAGCAGAATGTACATTGACACTGTTACTGTCAGTTCCGACAGCATTTTTAAAGAAGAGATAACTGCCGGAAATATTATGGTATCAGAAAAAACAACAGAAAGGGATAACGAAGAAATAACCGACATTATATATTTCCGCACCGACACATCCTTTAAAAGAAACCTGCCCAAAGCCCGCGTAAAGCTTAACACTCCCAAAATGACCGTAAGCGCCCGCTTTGCCACCGAGGTTTTCCCTGCTCTTCCATATATATTTTTTGAAAAGAACAATGACCGAATAAGCGGTTTTTTTGAAACGCAGGTGGATACAAGCACTTTCAAAATTGATTCGTTAAAGACAGATCCGATTGTATTTCATAAAAATATTTTAAATATTATAGGGAAAAGATTAAAAAAATATCCTGAAGCTGCAATCACTCTTACCGGCGCCGCCGACAGCAGTTCCGAAGACAATTTATGTACACTTGCTGAAAAGAGAGCAAAAAGAATAAAAGATTACTTTCTTGAAAAATGGGCAGTTGACAGCGCCAGAATACAAATTGTAAAGGGAAGGGAAGACTGCTGCCCTGAAAATCCTACCATTTCCCGCAATGACAGCGCCTATATGGAAAACCGGAGGGTCTTAATCAAAAGTGCACACGATTCTATTTTAAAGCCTATAATCCGCAGACATTTCATTGAACCCGTTAACATTAATCCGGGGAAAATTTCTGCTCGAACAGACGGAAGTACCAGAACAGGTATAACAGAAACTAAGCTCGACGGCATTCAAAACGGTAATATTATCTTCTCAAAAACTGTTTACGGCGGCGCGCCGGTGATAGAAAAGCAAATTGGCAATGAAACGGCGCTTAAGCTCTCACAGGGAAGCCCGCTTTTCGTAAGATTGACGCTGACTGACACTCTCGGAAGGAAAACTTCGGCTGAGCAGAGAATAAAAATAATCAAAGATACATCGGAAATAGAAGTTGAAAGATTATCGCTGATATTATTTAAAGTTTCAGAAGATGAAATACCGCCCAAAGCCGTTAATGATATAAAAATTTTCTTTGCCGAAATCGACAGCACAAGCGAAATAAGAGTAAGAGGCTTTTCCGATATATTAGGTTCCAGAAATGTTAACGAAAGATTATCGGCTAACAGAGCGGCAAATACCGTTAAAATAATAAAAGAAATATTTCCAAAAGCCAATATTATCGAAGCAAAAGGATATGCAGGCGATCAATATCCGGCGGGCATTAGCTCTTACTCCACGCCGACTGAAAGATTCTTATCAAGATCCGTGCAGATAGAAATATTCAAAAATAGAAACAAAAAAATACTCGAAAGGAAATAACTATGAAATATATTAAAGTGATAATAACTGCCGCACTAACCGCTTTTATTGTAGCATCATGCGGCGAGGCTGGTTCATCTACCGATTGCGTAAACGGGAGCGGCAAAGTTATAAGAGATACTGTCAAAACCGAAAACTACAGCAGTGTTTTTTTGGAACTTCCGGGTAATATTCTTTTTAAAAAAGGAGATTTTCAAAGAACAATTATTGAGACGGACAATAATCTGCTCAATCTTATTAATATATACACTCAGAGTCTTACTTTAGTAGTTAATTCCGATGAATTCTTATGCCCTACTAAGCTTAAATTGCACCTTACCATGCCTGATTTTGATCAATTTGCTATTAGGGGCGCCGGCAACATTGAAAATACCGAGCCTTTTTCTGCAGACCGCGTTGAAACAATTGTGGAAGGCAGCGGTAACGTCAATTTGAACGGAATAGAAACAGGAGTTTTTTTTTCAGAAATATCAGGTTCGGGAAATATTTTTGCAACGGGTACAAGCGATAATGCCAGCGCCAGAATTGAAGGCAGCGGTAACATCAATCTCGAGCATCTTTTATGCGGTTCTGCCGTATATGAGATTGAAGGCAGCGGAAATGTGCGGGCTGCAGCGGAAAAGTATCTAAAAGTACGGATATATGGCAGCGGCAATATATATTACAAAGGCAGTCCCGAAGTGCTTGACGTTGTAATCGAAGGCACAGGCAGTATTATTAAGATAGACTAATGCTTTATTTATGTTCTTCAGCCCTGTTTTTCACGAAAATTCTGATAATATATTCAGGGCTGTTTCTGTAATCTCTTAATACAGACTGCCACGCTTTCAATTTGCAGCCATTTATAAATACCGGCATCTTTAATTTTACTGCTTCCTCGGTTTTTTTATCCAAAAGGGCAGCCTGCTCAGCCGAATAGATCTCTTTTTCAGCCATTCCTTTTAATTCTTTTCTATTTTTCCCGGAAAACTCTTCAAAAGCGATGTTTGTAAACTCATAAGTGCGTTCAGGCAAACTTAGAATACTTAATGGGAGAGGAGTATTTTCGAGAAAAGAGTAAAGAAGTTTTATAGTATCTTGATATTCTTTGTTATTCTTCATAAACCATTTATGATTATATTCCAATTCTTTTACACGCTCTTTCAAAACCTTGTTCTCTTCAGCAAATTGTTTCATAGCAGCAACAATTTTGCTGCTTTCGGCACTGCCGCTGCTGTTATTATTGTTTTGATTAGCTCTCGAAAAAAGGACAATGCCGTCCACAAGGTCTTTTTCGTTGCGAAGACAGTATATTTCGACGTCATGCTTTTCCGAACCTTTGCCGGACGGGAAAGAAGCAGGCTTTTTAGAAATGACGGCATTTTTAATATGCTTTTCAATTTCCTTTCCTTTATCGCTGTCTGCCGCCGAAAAAAGCTCTTTGAAGTATTTTCCTTCCATATCGGCGTTCAAAAGGAGATTATTGCTTCCCGAAAGAAAGCTTTTTTTAGCCAAAGAGTTCATATACAGAATTTTTGATTTAATATCGATAATAGTAATGCCGTCGCGGCACTGCCCGTAAATGAACCGCATGTTTTGTCTCAGATTTTCGAGCTTAGCCGAATATTCATCCTGCACTTTTTTAACTATAGTATTAGTTGGAATTATTTTAAAGAATGATTTGAAATAGCGCTCTTTCCTCATAATCTTCCATTCGAGCATAAAAACTTCTCCGGTGCCGCCCCGCTCGCCAACAATTCTCAGCATAAGCTCGCTTCGGGAGCCGCGGACAAATTGATCGATTCTGTCTTCAAGGTCTTTCTGTTCATCTTCGCTAAGATCAATCTCATCCATAGATTTAGTGTTTTTTGCCGCCCGGTATATTATTTTCACCAGATTTTCACCCTGTTGAAATTTCTTTTCAACGTCTTTGAAAATAACTTCAATTGCTCCTGATGCATTCAAAATCCTCATATCATCTCTTGTATCGACAATAACCAGGTTGAAATGCCTGAGCAATTCCTGCATCTCTGCATCAGACTCATCTTCCAAAGTAGAAACTTCTTTTCTTGCTTCTTTAAGCTGCCTCTTCAATCTGCTTATCTCAGCGTGAAGAGCTTCTATCTCAGATGTACGTTTTGCCATGCTCAATAAAATAGAATAATAAAACTTATGTATGATTGTAAATTAATAAAATTTAATATACGAAATATTTAATTACTTTTCAAGGATATTGAAAAAATTTTTCAAAATTTAAAAATATATAAGTATATGAATATAATGATAATATGAACATTAAAATAACCGGTAAAACTATTTCGCCGCTTCTATTTTTTTACCAATAACATTGACTTTTATACAAACAAAAAAAATGATATAAAGAAAAGATTTTAATGACTATATCGTATTAAGATTGAACAAAAAATATTTTTGACAGGCAGAGTAAATTAGTTAATTTGGAATAAAATTTGATTGCAACAAGGACAGTAATGAAAAATATAAGCTTTTGCTTGGAAATGGCTTACGGAAAAAAATCATATTTATTGGCGGCTATGGCGGCTGCCATACTGCTTTCCTGCTCAAGCGCGGGAGATTATAACACAATGGATGTAGATGAGTTATACAAAGCCGGCATGGAGCGCTACCACGATGAAGACTGGCTGGAAGCACAAAAAGTTTTTGACCTGATAAAACTCCAGCACCCCTCGAGCCAGTATGCCGACGACGCTCAGTATTATATGGCTGAAACATATTACCGGCAGAATAAATTTATCCTTGCTGCATATAATTATAACTCAGTGCGGCGCTATTACCCCATGAGCGAGTATTCGAAAATGAGTCTTTTTAAAAACGGGATGTGTTACGTAGAGCTTTCACTTCCTTTCGACCGCGATCAGGATTATACGGAAAAAGCCATCAGCTCTTTTATGGAATTCAAATATGCTTATCCTAAAGATTCATTGGCTGCCGAAGCCGATTCAATTATAAAAGAAATGCGCAACAAGCTTGGCCATCGGGCATTTTTCACTGCCGATCTTTACCGCAAACTGTATGCTCCCGAGTCGGCACTTATTTATTACGATATTGTAATTAATGAATATGCCGACACCGACTACTATCAGCAGGCTTATGTAGGAAAAATAGAAGTTCTTATAGAACTTAGACGTTATGACGATGCACTCGGCATTGCCCAGCTTTATAAGGTAAAATTTCCCGAAGGAGATTTCGCTTCGGAAATTTCGGCGCTGGAGCAGTCGGCTTTAACCCTTAAAAATCAAACAGAAAATACGGAGTAGTTCATAAATATTCAGGAAGAACATTATGAAAAAGTTAGTTTTGATTCTTATATTTCCGGCTCTTTTTTTTAAGCCGGCTGCCGCCCAGGAATACTCTCCTCCTCCAGAGAATTATTTCGAGATGGGGCTTTTCTTTGGCTTTAAGGCGGGAGTAAACGGAAATTACATTCCGGAGGGCAGACAAAACGCAATAGCCTTCGGGGCGGTACCCGATTTTGGGGCAAGAGTTTTTTATCCGCTTAACGAAACTGCCGACCTCGGCGCTTCGCTAGACCTGAGTTATTCCACGTATATGTACGGCGTGAAAAATTTTGCCACGGGTGAGAAATACGATCATAAGTACTCATATATTGCCGTCAGTCCAAAATTTCACTTTTTTGAAGGGTTTGCCGGATTTAACTTCGGCTTGCCTGTCAGCGCCGGATTTGGCGAAGAAATTGATAAGGACAATATCAATGTGCTTGTGGAATTTCGTATGGGAGCAGAGTTCCAAATATTAGGCGACAGGGACGGTAAGGTAAATGTATTTGCAATAGCCGGATATATGCTGAACGGCATATACGATGATTTCGCCGAGCAAGACCCTTTGAGAAACATCATTCCCGTAACGGATGAAACCGAACCTGTAACAAATAAATTCAATCCGAGAGCTTTAACTCTTACAATCGGGTTTTCTTACATGTTCACAATTGAATTGTAAAAAATATTTTTATTTTAGTAATTTTATTGTTATATTTGTATCCCTTGACTAAAAGGAGAGGTGGCCGAGCGGCTGAAGGCACCGGTTTGCTAAACCGGCATAGGGTTATTGGCTCTATCGTGGGTTCGAATCCCACCCTCTCCGCAGAAAAATGTGGATTTTTATAAAGGAAGCCTATAAATCTGACAAATACTTTGGATTGTTTTTTTATCTAAGGATTATTATATGACATGGTTTAGGCTTCTGCTCCTTTCATTGGTTATTTTCTGTTTGTCCCTGCTCCAGCTCTCTTCCCAGATAAAGGTTTATTCAAAAAGGAACACCGGCTGGGGGCTCAATCTTTTAAAAGACTTTGATAAGCTTCATCATCTCCGCACGGGAATGATTTCTTTCAAAGAATCCAGTCAGGACATAACAGGCGGGAATAATGATGCCATAGGAAATTATCTATATAAAGACGGAGATGAATATATTGCTGCTGAAGTTGAAGGTTCCGGTGTAATAACCAGAATATGGACTACAGATTACGCTGTTGATGATAGTATAAACAGAATAAGAATATATCTTGACGGCAAAAGCGAACCGGTAATCAATGAAAGCATTAAGAGCTTTTTTGAAGGGAAAAATTCATACTTGCCTTTTCCTATTTGCGCCAATTCATTTGAATCTACCGGTGGTTATTTTTGTTATGTAAACTTTCCTTTCAGAGAATCTATGAAGGTTACTTTTACAGACGACAAATACTTTCAAGTAGATTTTTACAAATTCAATCCATGGATTCCGGTTCCTGAGTTCAAGATTAAATCAAACTATGAGGATGAAATTAAACTATGGAACTCAAACGGTAAGGACCCTAAAGAAAAAAATTATAAATACTACGAAAATGTTATAAATGCACCTTCTGGAAAAAGAACTGAAATTGCAAATTTAACAAACGGTAAAAAGACTGTGGGACAGTTTTTTTTAAAGATACCAAAAATCGAATTTCACCCTAGAATAACCGATGATGGAATTTCTTTTGGGAAGGCTAGCAGTTTTAAAATGAATATTAATCCTCTGCATGATAAAATTATTTTAAAAAGGCGTCTGGATTACGGTATTGGAGACCAAAAAGCCGCAGTTTATGTCGATGGTAATAAATCCGGAGAATGGTTTACACCGGGAATTGATTCATTGGACAGATGGCGCGATTCCGAATATGAGATTGATCCTATTTTTACTAAAGGGAAAAAAGAAATAATTGTTAGAGTGGAGTTTATCAGCAGTACTATAGATTGGAACGAATTCCGCTATTGGATTTACTCTGACGATGAAATAACTGATTCTCTGGACATTGGGAATTCTGAATCAGAAAAATCACATGATTACAATGTTGAAGTAAAATTATGGGAAGGCTCAAGAAATTATCAATATGACGGAGCTGATTCGGCAAGTCTTCACATTATCGATTCGGTTTTTTTACAAATACAATGGGACGATATGAAATATCCCGCAGTAAATGCTCCACTTGCTATGGCTTTCGGGGGCGGAATGGGAGACCCTGTTAAATTTAAGTCCTTCCCAGCCGGCGTTAACGATTCCAATGAATACTATTGTTTTTTTCCAATGCCTTATGAGAAAAAAATGACTGTTTATCTTGATAATCTTTCGTCATACGATTTGGAAGATATATGGGTTGAAATCGGATATTATAATGATACTGTTCCTATGGAAGATTTAGGCTATTTTCATGCTGAATTCAACAAAAGTACTCCAACTGTACCATTAGAAGATCACATTTTATTCTATGCATCAGGTACCGGACATTATGTGGGATTGACTTTGGAAGGCAGTGATTCCTGGGGCAGCTATCTTGAAGGAGATGAGCGGTTCTATACCGAAGGAGCGGCAAGCCCTTTCATAACCGGAACCGGAACAGAGGATTATTTCAACTGTGGTTTCCACTATATGTATGGCCATGTAATCATGCCTTTCCATGGTTTTACTATTAATTATTTCCAATTGAGAGCTCAATATCGATGGCATATACTAGATCCGATTCCTTTTTATTCAAGAGCTAGATTTGGTTTTGAACATGGACCTGTAAATTATGCCCCTGCAAATTATTATAGTACTGCATTTTATTATCTTAACCCGCAAAAAACTGCTGTTTACAGCGACTCCTTAGATATTGGTTCTTCTGATGAGTACTCGCATACTTACAGCATAAAAGTTTCTTCATCTCCGAAAGAGCTGGAATCAAGCTATACCGGAGAAAAAAGCCATGTATTGCTTAAGAAAACGGGCAGGTACCACAACTCTGAGAGCAGTTTCAACATGAAAATACTACCTGAAAACAGCGGTGTTTTTTTGATGAGAACCTTGGACTACGGAAATCTTAATCAGGAAGCGGATGTGTATGTTGATGGAGAATTTGCAGGGAAATGGCTCAATGCCGGATCGAATACTTTCAGCCGCTGGAGGGACGATATATTCATTATATCACCGGCGCATACATACGGCAAATCTGAAATAAACATCAAAATCGACGCAAGGAAAAGCCCTTCCCCATGGTCAGAATTTTTCTACAAAACCTTGTGCCTTACTGATGCCGATACCATGACTATTGACACATCATCGTCGGATACTACAAATGATACCACAACTGTTGTATATCAAAAAAATTCGGCAGCGTTTTCATCTCTTATGCCAAATCCTTCTGAAAATGAAATATTCTTAGAATTCAAAACCGAGAAGTCTTTTTTCGGGGAGATACTCATAAGTGCTTCAGACGGAAGAGTACTGAGAAGGTTTGCCCGCGAGCATTTCAATATCGGAACCGTAAGGAAAAGGATTGATGTTTCTAATCTGCCCGCAGGAGCATATTTCCTTCATTTAAAAAAAGACGGGAAGAAATATTTTTCGCACAAGTTTATCATTAGACGGTAAGCATAAGTAATAATAGAAGTTACGATATATCATGTTAAAAGCGGATTGTACAATTCCGCTATTATTTAAGCAATGAGAAAATAATTGTATAGGCGGAAGAGCTTCTTGAAAATATCTCAGATAGTATATAGAAAAAGCCTTATTAAAACTTAATAATGAAACAATGTATTGAGCTGCTTAATTTCGAGGGCAGAGCTTTTTCCAAAGATTTGAATTGCATTACGGCGATGTGAAATTGGGTAAGATAAATAAGTAATGTTTTAATGGGCTTACAATTATAATTCCCATTATTGTATTTACCGCCTGCCCGCCGCGAAGCAGGCTTATGCGGACTCCCCGCTTACGGTTTGGCTGTATGAAACGTTTTGGAGAGCGAGCTACGTTCTTATCCCCCGACACCAAAGGTTGATGCGTGGTAGAATACTCGAATAACCACTTACTCCAAAATGTTTTATGACAGCCTGTTAGCGGTTTGTTGTTTTTTATTTGTTCCATTTAGGCAGTTTTCCAGTTTGGTTAACAAAATCTTTCAGCATGTCAACTTGTTCTTTTTTTTGCCCGTCTTTTCCATTCGTCACATACCAATAAATGTCAAGTGCGTCTGTTTTATCTTTTAACATCTGGTATGTCCAACCTATTTTTCTTGAGTTTTTATCGTAGTGTAATCCATTTACGATTTCATTAAATAGTCCGACAGAATTTGAGTACCCGATATAAACCAAGTTAATTTTCCCGTTACGCAATTCTAATACCTTAAAAACACCATTTTTGTCTTTTGGTGCATTGCAAACCGTTTCTAAGTCCTTGTCTGCTTCAAAAAAGAAGTGGTCATTATCGGTATAGTTTTTCGGCTCTTGAAACATTGTCTAATTGTTGTTTTGTTGTTCTTTTATTCAATCTATCCGCTGTAATTATTCTATTGGTGTAAGAATTAATTGTCAGTCTAACATTTCTGTTTTCGTTTGTAATGTAAATATTTTTTCCTGTTTTTTGAAATCTTGTTTTGTCTGTTTCTTCAATAATTCCATAAATCATTTTCTCGATTTCATCTTTTGGAAGTTGTAAATTCAGCTTCTTATTAATCCTTTCATAAACAAGGTCTGTATAGCAAATCTTGTTTAAAATTTCTGTTTTATAATCTCCCATAAAAAGTTTTGCTCAATCTGTATGATTTAGGTTCATGTGTCTGTCTCACAATGACCGCTAACAAATATATAAACGTAATTTACAAAAAAATACTAAAAAAATAAAAAAATATCTTGGTTTACTCAGTTTATCCTGCTAAATTTGTACTACAAAAAGCAGCAATTTTATATATTGGGTTTATTCAGTGAAAATGTAATTATTTGATGATTTTGTAAAGTTATTGCAAATTAATCGATATAGCTACAGCACTATTGAATCATACAAAAATGCAATAATAAAATTTCTTCGTGCCAATAAAGTAAAGATATTGAAAAACTCAGCAGGCTTGACATTGAGAATTTCATTAATGACCGGGTTGTAATTGAAGGCGTTTCTCAGTCGTATCAAAAACAATTAGTTGGAGCACTCAAACTATTCTATAATGAACTGCTTAGAAAGAATTATGATCTTTTTTATCTTTATCCCGTCAGAAGAGAGCGCAAGATACCTGAAGTTCTTTCAATGAATGAAGTAAAGAAACTGATCGATGCTATTGATAACGTCAAACACAAGGCAATTATTTCAACATTATACTCTGCCGGGTTTAGATTAGAGGAAGCCCTGAACTTAAAAGTTAGTGATATTGATTCAGAAAATATGGTTATAAGAATTCATTCCGGCAAAGGAAATAAGGACAGAAATGTAGTTCTTTCAGATAAATTACTTTCTAATCTTAGAGAATATTATAGAAAATATAAACCAGATAAGTTCCTTTTCGAAGGCAGGAAGGGTGGAAAATATAGTGCGAGCAGTGTACAGGCAATTATGAAGAGAGCATTGCAAAATGCCGGGATAAAAAGAAAAGCGACTCCGCATACACTCAGGCACAGCTATGCATCGCATCTGCTGGAAGCCGGCACGGATATTCGCGTAATAAAGGAAATTCTCGGTCACAAAACCATTAAAACTACACAAATTTATACACATATTTCATCAGCAAATATAAAATCTGTTAAAAGCCCTTTTGATAACATACTATATGAATAAATTTGCCCTGATTTCTCACCGCCGCTCCGGTAAAAGCAAACTTGAACTCCTTTAGAAGTTCATTTTCTGAGATATGCTCTATATGAACGAAAACAAAAAAAACACTTCGGACAAAATTTGCAGCGCTCCATACTGAACCCCGCACCGCCTCAGCAGCAGGCTGCAGGTGCAGGTTGTGTTAAACATTGGTCAAAAAAAACTATTTATCAAAAATCAAGAAGACTTTCCCCTAATAAAATTTCTAAAGAGAAGAAAAAAAGATAAAATATTATACTGTTATTTTACGTCAATATATTCGATTATTTGTCAATTTGACGTTTTTAGTAAATACCTGCGCCTGTAGCTCAATTGGATAGAGCGTCTGACTACGGATTATATCCTCTAAATTTTATAAGTATCTTTATTACAATAGATTATAACGATTGTGATTTGTTAATGTAGGGGATAGTATAGGAATGAATCGACTTTCAAA